>JAWXBS010000135.1:0-5016 GCA_034440275.1 Alphaproteobacteria bacterium | reverse complement strand
GTCCGCACCCTGGTCGGCAGCGCCCAGGACTACCGCTATGCGTCCAGCGGCCAGGTGACCGCCCAGGGCCTCCAACCCACCGCCTACCGTCACCAGGGCGGCAAGCGTAACCGGATTGTCGAGGTCTCCTTCGCCGGCGGCGCGCCCGTCACCACCGCCACCCCGGTCATGGGCATGGGCAATCCGCCGGCCACCGCCGCTCAGAGAGCCGGCGCGATCGATCAGGTCGCGGCCATCGCCAGCATGGTCGCGACCACGGGCGATCCCTGCGCACGCACGATCCGCGTCCTCATGGACGGCCGTTCGCGCTTCGATTTCGTGATGTCGGCCAACGGTCGCATCGAGGTGAACACCCGCGCCTACCGGGGGCAGGCGATCCGCTGCAGCGTCCAGTTCCGCCCCATCGCCGGTTTCCCCGACCCCCAGACGCCGTCGACGCTCACCTTCCTCTTCGCCCGGACAGCCAACGGCCTCTACGCGCCGATCCGCATCGAGATGCCCACGGACGTGGAGCAGATCGGCGTGGCGGTGCTGGAAGCTCGGAGCTTCACGGCGAGCTCAGACGGCTGAAACATGGTGCGTTGTGCGTGGACGGAGAATCGGCCACAATATCTAGCAGTGAACATCGGGAGAACGAATCACTCACAGTGCTTCGAACGTGACTCGTTCCCGATTCGGACTCTTGGACATCACTACCGCATCCTCGACCCAAGTCTTTGTGCGCCAAGGTCCAGGCTCGATAGTCGCGCTCGGCCCGGCTGCGCGCCCACGAGATTCGGCGCCCCGCTTGTCTCGCGCCTTCTGACGGGCCATCTCCGCACGACGGAAGGGCGGCGATGACTTCTCCCCACACTGGCAGGCAGGGGGTAGACGCGCGGGTTGTCGCCGTCCTCGGTCCCACCAACACCGGCAAGACGCATCTCGCGATCGAGCGGATGCTGGCGCACGGGTCCGGGATGATCGGGCTACCGCTGCGCCTGCTGGCGCGGGAGGTCTACGACAAGGTCGTCAAGGCCAAGGGGCTGCGGGCGGCGGCGCTGATCACCGGCGAAGAGAAGATCGTCCCCGACAGCGCGCGCTACTTCGTCTGCACGGTCGAGGCGATGCCGCTGGAAAAGCAGGTCGACTTCCTCGCCGTCGACGAAGTGCAGCTCGCCGCCGACCCCGACCGCGGCCACATCTTCACCGATCGCCTCATGCGCGCGCGCGGGACGAGCGAGACCATGCTGCTCGGCGCCGACACCATGCGCCCGGTCATCCGTCGCCTCGCGCCGCACGCCGAGATCATCCGCCGCGAGCGGTTCTCCACACTGCGCTACGACGGCGCGAAGAAACTCACCAAGCTCCCCAAGCGCACCGCAATCGTCGCGTTCTCGGCGGAAGAAGTCTACGCCATCGCCGAACTGATCCGCCGCCAGCGCGGGGGCGCTGCGGTGGTGATGGGCGCGCTGAGCCCGCGCACGCGCAACGCACAGGTCGCGCTCTACCAGTCCGGCGAAGTCGATTTTCTCGTGGCCACCGATGCGATCGGCATGGGCCTGAACATGGACGTCGATCACGTGGCGTTCGCGAGCCGCGCCAAGTTCGATGGGCGTCGCAATCGCGTGCTGCGCCCGGACGAGGTTGCGCAGATTGCAGGTCGTGCGGGACGTTTCCGCGATGACGGCACGTTCGGCGAGACGGGCGATTGCCCGCCGTTCGACGCCGAGACTGTGTTGCGTGTGGAGGGCCACGACTTCGAGACGCTTGTCGCGGTGGAGTGGCGTTCGCCGGATCTCGACTTTGCGTCGGTGGAAAAACTGGTCGCGGCGCTGGAGACGCCGCCCAATCAGCCGGGCCTCGTCCGCGTGCGCGGCGCCATCGACGAACTCGCACTGCGGCGCGTGTCTCTCGAGCCCGAAGTGATCGAACGCGTACGCCGTCCCGCCGACGTGCGCCGCCTCTGGGAAATCTGCCAGACGCCGGACTTCCGCAAAGCGACGGCCGACGAACACGCGCGTCTGCTGACGGAGTTCGCGCGCCATCTCATCGGCGGCAAGCAGCGCCTGCCGCAGGACTGGATCCACAAGGAAATCTCGCGTCTCGACCGCATCGACGGCGATCTCGATGCGCTGCAATCGCGCCTCGCGCACATCCGCACGTGGACCTATGCCGCAAACCGTCCCGACTGGCTCGACGACTGCGAAGGCTGGCGCGTGCGCGCGCAGGAAATCGAGAACCGCCTCTCGGACGCGCTGCATGGCGTGCTGACGCAACGCTTCATCGATCGCCGCACGAGCGCGCTGGTGCGCAGCCTCAAGCGCGACGACATCCTCCTCGCTGGCGTGACCGAAGAAGGCGAGGTGACGGTGGAGGGTCACTATGTGGGCCGCCTGCAGGGCCTTGTGTTCAAGCCCGATCCGCGTGCGGGCGGCCGCGAGGCGCAGGCGGTGCGCAACGCCGCGTTCCGTGCGCTGCGTCCCGAAGTAACGCGCCGCCTGCGCGTGATCGCGCAGGGCGAGGATGCGCTCTTCCGATTGGACGCCAACGCATGCATTGAAGCGGACGGTGCCGCCGTCGCGCGGCTTTCGCCCGGTTCGCCACTCTTTGCACCGCGCGTCACCATGCTCGGCGGCGACACGGGCGATGAATCCATGCTCGCGGCGGCGAAGACGCGCATCGAGCGGTGGCTGAACGACACGGTTGAACGCGATCTCGGCGTGCTGGTGCGGCTTGAGGCGGGGATCGAGGCGCGCGCGCTCTCCGGCGCGGCGCGGGGTCTTGCGTATCAGCTCATCGAGGCGGGCGGCGCGCTCGACCGACGTACATCCTCGGAGGCCGTCGGCGCGCTCGAGAGCGAGGACCGCAAAGCGATGGCGGCGCTCGGTGTTCGCGTCGGCCGTCACTCCATCTACATGCCGCTGCTGCTGAAACAGCGCGCCGCGCGTCTGCACGCCATCCTGCGCAGCGCGCTCGGCGGCGATCCCGCGACGCTCTTCCTGCCGCCGCCCGGCGCGCAGTCGGCGCCGATCGATAACGCGCTCTCCTGGCCGAGCTACGCGGCGGCGGGCTTCCGCCCCGCCGGCCCGCGCGCAGTGCGTCTTGATGCGGTGGAGCATCTGGCCGGCGCCTGCGCGGCGGCGCGTGGGCAAGGCGTCGACTTCCCGCTCGATCCGGCCATGGCGGCGGCCATCGGTTGCCCGGCGCGCGAGATCGAGGGCGTACTCGCCGCGCTCGGCTACAAACGGGTGCAGGAGGGCGACTCCGACACCGGCGCAGCCTCGCGCTGGCGTCCGGCGGCCCCTGTGCGGACGAGCGCGAAGCGGCGCAGCGCCGCCAAGCCCGACAACGCCTTCGGCGCGCTTGCCGATCTCATCGTCCCCCGCAAGGCAGGCGGCGCATGAGCGGGGAGCGGGTCCGGCTCGACGTGTGGCTCTGGCGCGCGCGGTTTTTCAAGACGCGGACCATGGCGGCCGGCGTGGTGGAGAAGGGCGTCTTCGTCGAGCGTACAGGGCAGAGCCGCAAGGTCGACAAACCCGCCACGACCGTGGAGCCCGGCGACGGGATCAGCTTCCGGCAAGGGCGGGTGCTGCGGACGGTACGCGTGTCGGACCTGGGGACCCGGCGCGGGCCGGCGGCGGATGCGCGCCTGCTCTACGACGACCTTGAACCGCCGGTCTCGGGCGAGGATGCAGCCGACGGCGCGGCTTATTGATCCCTTCAGGCGGGAACCGTTGTGGGGGCGCTGTGCGTGTGGTTGATGATGCCCGCAAAACCGGAGAGCCCATCCAACGATGACCTACATCGTCACCGACGCCTGCGTGAAATGCAAATACATGGACTGCATCGAAGTGTGTCCGGTGGACTGCTTCTATGAGGGCGAGAACTTCCTCGTGATCCATCCCGACGAGTGCATCGACTGCGGCGTCTGCGAGCCCGAGTGCCCTGTCGACGCCATCAAGCCCGACACCGAGGATACGCCGGACGGGAAGTGGCTCAAGGTCAACACCGACTTCGCCATGGTCTGGCCCAACATCACCCACAAGGGCGACCCGCCGGAAGACGCCGACGCGTTCAAGGACGAGACGGGCAAGTTCGAGAAGTACTTCTCGGAGAAGCCGGGTAAGGGGTGAAGTCCCAATCGGCTATGTCTGCGTCACTTCCACCCCTGTGAGCAGGTCTTCCTTAGATGAAGAAACTGTGATACATACAGGCTCACTCGCGGCGCGTTCGCCGTCGTCGGAGTCCGCAGGCATTCTCAAGGGACACAAGGGGTCGAGAGGCGATCAAGCCCCCCTTTTGCGTCCTGTTGCCTGTGGTCGCGTTGGGAAATTGGAGCGATAGACCACATGACCGTGAGCACCGCGGCTGCGCCGCAGTCTTTCCGTACCGGCGACCACATCGTTTACCCTGCGCACGGCGTAGGCCGTGTCACCGGCCTTGAGCGGCAGACCGTCGCCGGGACCGAACTGGAAGTTTTCGTCATCTCCTTCGAACAGGACAAGATGACCCTGCGGGTTCCGACCGCAAAGGCCAAGTCCTGCGGCATGCGCGCGCTCGCGTCCACCAAGGTGGTCGACGAGGCGCTCAAGACACTGTCCGGCCGGGCCCGCATCAAGCGCACCATGTGGTCGCGCCGCGCCCAGGAATACGAAGCAAAGATCAACTCGGGCGACCTGATCTCCATCGCGGAGGTCGTGCGCGACCTGCACCGCGGCGGCGACCAGCCGGAGCAGTCCTATTCGGAGCGCCAGCTCTATGAATCGGCCCTCGACCGCATGTGTCGCGAACTCGCGGCCGTGGAGAACACCGATCGCGAGACGGCGCTGGCCAAGCTCTCGCACTCGTTGTCGCTGAAGAAGGCGGCGGCCTGAGCTTCAGGGCCTCAATTGAATAACGGGAAGGGGTCGGCGGCGCGCCGACCCCTTTTTCGTTGTTGCGGCGCCTTTTCGCCGTGGTCGGCGTAAACCGTCGGGCTGTTGGCGCGTATTCCTTCGTGCAAGCGCGTATCGCGCCGCAGCGGAGGCTCCCATGCCG
>JAWXBS010000134.1:0-48919 GCA_034440275.1 Alphaproteobacteria bacterium | reverse complement strand
GGACGGTCTCAGGAATTCCAGCCGATTGCCGAATGGGTCGTAGATGTAGGCGCGAATGAAACCCGGCAGGTCTTCGTCATCGCGGACCTGATAGCCAGCGGCCCGCGCCCGTTCCGCGAGTGCTGCGACGTCATCAACACGGAACGCCACGTGCGCCTTGTCATTGGGGCGGAACGCGTTCTCAGCGCCGAGGTGAACCTGAAAGCCTTCCGCCTGAAACCATGCGCCGCCCCGCTTCGCGAGTTCTTCGGGTTTCGGGATTTCAGCCAATCCTAGAAAGCCGCCGTAGAACACGCGGGCCTTCTCCTCGCTTCCGGGCGGGATCGCAATTTGCACGTGGTCGATGGCGCGCAGGAGTGTCATCCCACACTACCTTCCAGGCTGACGGCCACCAGCTTCTGCGCCTCCACTGCGAACTCCATCGGCAATTGCTGCAGCACGTCGCGCACGAAGCCGTTCACCAGAAGCGCGACAGCCTCTTCCTCCGGGATGCCGCGCTGACGCATGTAGAAGAGCTGGTCCTCGGAGAGCTTCGTCGTCGTCGCTTCGTGTTCGAGTTTCGCACTCGCGTTGCGCGCTTCGACGTAAGGCACCGTATGCGCGCCGCAACGGTCGCCGATGAGCAGCGAGTCGCACTGCGTGAAATTGCGCGCGCCGGCGGCTTTCGGATGGATCGAGACGAGGCCGCGATAGGTGTTCTGCGCGCGGCCGGCCGAGATGCCCTTCGAGATGATCCGCGACTTCGTGTTGCGGCCGAGATGGATCATCTTGGTGCCGGTGTCGGCCTGCTGGCGCCCGTTCGTGATCGCGATGGAGTAGAACTCGCCGCTGGAATCGTCGCCGCGCAGGATGCAGCTCGGATACTTCCAGGTGATCGCGGAGCCGGTCTCCACCTGCGTCCAGGAGATCTTCGAACGCGCGCCCCGGCAATCGCCGCGCTTGGTCACGAAGTTATAGACGCCGCCCTTGCCGTCGGAATCACCCGGCCACCAGTTCTGCACGGTGGAGTATTTGATCTCGGCGTCTTCCAGCGCGACGAGCTCGACCACTGCCGCATGCAGCTGGTTTTCATCGCGCATCGGGGCGGTGCAGCCTTCGAGGTAGGAAACGTAGGCGCCCTTGTCGACGATGATTAGCGTGCGCTCGAACTGCCCCGACCCTTGCGCGTTCATGCGGAAATACGTCGACAGTTCCATCGGGCAGCGCACGCCCGGCGGCACATAGACAAACGAGCCGTCCGAGAAGATCGCGCTGTTGAGCGTCGCGAAGAAATTGTCCGTCGTCGGCACCACTGTGCCCAGATACTTCTTCACCAGTTCCGGATGCTCACGCACCGCTTCGGAAATCGAGCAGAAGATGACGCCGACGGCCGCGAGCTCCTTCTTGAAGGTGGTCAGCACCGACACGCTGTCGAAGACTGCATCCACCGCGACGCGCGGCGCGCCTTCCACGCCCAGCAACGTTGCCTGCTCGCGCAGCGGAATTCCGAGTTTCTTGTACGTCTCAAGGATTTCTGGATCGACTTCGTCGAGCGACTTGTACTTCGCGGCGTTCTTTGGCGCGGCGTAGTAGGTGGCGTCCTGATAATCGATCTGCGGGTAACGGACCATCGCCCAGGTCGGCTCGGTCATCGTCTTCCAGCGTGCGAAGGCGTCCAGCCGCCAGTCGAGCAGCCATTGCGGCTCCTCCTTCTTGGCGGAGATGAAGCGCACGGTGTCTTCGTTCAGGCCCTTCGGCGCGAACTCCTGTTCGATGTCCGTCGAGAAGCCGGCCGTGTACTTTTCCGACTCCAGGCCGCGCACGGCGTCAACAGTGGCGAGATCGATCCCTTCCTTCGCCATCAGCCTACACTCTCAAGGGCCCCGAGGCGCGCGCGCACCTTGTCGAGCGCCGCCAGCAGGCGATCCACATCATCCTCGCTCGACGCCCAGCCGAAACTCGCCCGCAACGCGCTCTTCGCCAACGCCGGCGCCACGCCCATCGCAGCGAGCACACGGCTCGACTTCACCTTGCCCGACGAGCACGCCGCGCCGGAACTGAGCGCGACGCCCTCAAGGTCGAGCGCAATCAGGGCGAGTTCGGCGGGGGCGCCCGGCAGCGCGAACAGCGATGTGTTCGGCAACCGCAGTGCGCCCTGTCCAAAGATCAGCGCATCAGCGTGTCGGCGAATGAGCTGTTGCTCGAACCGATCGCGCAAGGCCGCGCTGCGGGTGCTTTCCGCGTCGACGCTGGCGTCGAACGCCGCTGCAAATCCGGCGACGGCAGGGACATTTTCAGTGCCTGGCCTGCGGCCCAGCTCCTGGCCGCCGCCGCGCCGCGTGGTGGTGAACGGGGCGCCTGTCGCCAACACGAGCGCGCCAGCGCCGGGCGGACCGCCCATCTTGTGGCTGGATACGACGAGGTAGGTCGCATCGAGCGCCGAAATGTCTACCGGTATGCGCCCCGCCGCCTGCGAGGCGTCCACGAGCAACAACCCGCCGGCCTCGCGCACGCGCGCCGCGATTTTCGCGACCGGCTGAATGACGCCCGTTTCGTTGTTCGCCAGCATGACCGCCACGAGCGGGCGCTTGGCGCTCTCCAGCAACTCATCGAGATGGGCGAGGTCGACGACACCATCCGCCGTCACGCGCAGCGGCGCCATTTCATCGGCGTTGCGCGTCGCTTCCCAGAGCGCGTCGTGCTCGATTTCGGAAACGATCAGGTCGCCGTAGCTGTCGCGCGCGGCTTCCAGTGCAAGGTGCAAGGCTTCCGTGGCGCCACTGGTAAAGACCACATCGCGTGCGCGCGCACCGAGCGCGCGACCGACCGTTTCGCGCGCGCCCTCAAGAATGGCCTTGGCGGCGCGTCCGGCTGCGTGAACAGAAGATGGGTTACCGCCCGCTTCGAGCGCACGCGCAACAGCTGCGACCGCAATCGGACGAACCGGCGCTGTGGCGTTGTAGTCGCAATAGGCCATACGGTCGGTCATGCGTATGACGTCACTCCGCCTGTGCGAAGCAGGCAAGGCCCGGCGCGCCGGCACGACCAAGCACACGGCGCGTGATCACGTCTTCAAGCGTCACCACCTCCAGAAACACGTGAATCTGGCGTCCGAGTTCGTCCCACAGATCATGTGCGATGCAGCGACCCAACTTGCCCTGGCAGCTCTTCAGCGAACCGTCCCGGCAGCGTGTCGTCTTGATCGGCTCGTTGACCGCCGCGATCACTTCCGAGATCGCGATCTCACCGGCCTTGCGCGCCAGCCGATAGCCGCCGCCCGGCCCGCGCACGCCGCCGACAAGGCCAGCGCGCCGCATGCGCGCGAAGAGCTGTTCCAGATAGGAGAGCGAAATCTCCTGCCGTTCGGAAATCTCCTGAAGCGGTACGGCCCGCTCCTCCCCGCCATTGGCGGCGAGGTCGGCGAGCGCCATGACCGCATAACGGCCCTTCGATGTCAGTCTCATGGAACGGGTCCTGACCGGTTCCGCCTGCCCGGAACGTCCGAGCGTGCGGGAAAACCTCGCACCGCGTGTGACCATTGTGGTAAGGCACGCGCCGTCGCGACACTGCTCGTGAAGTAGGATGTCCTACTAAAAAGGTCAACAATTCACCCGGCGGAAATCCGCATCTGCGGCGACCCGACGCCATGAGGTTCTGAAACGCATGCCTGAAGTCATTTTCGCCGGTCCCGCCGGTCGCGTTGAGGGCCGGTACGCGGAGCCCAAGCGGGAGAATGCGCCCATCGCCCTGATCCTCCATGCCCATCCCCGGGCGGGCGGTTCGATGCAGGACCGGGTGACGGTACAGCTCTACCAGATCTTCACCCGATTCGGGTTCGCGACCCTGCGCTTCAATTTCCGCGGCATCGGCCGCAGCCAGGGCGTGTTCGACAACGGCATGGGCGAACTGTCGGACGCCGCGCAGGCGCTCGACTACCTGCAGAGCATGAACCCGAACGCCGAGCAGTGCTGGGTGGCGGGCTATTCGTTCGGCGCCTGGATCGGCCTGCAGCTTCTGATGCGTCGGCCCGAGATCGACGGCTTCATCGCGATCTCGCCTCCGGCGAACCACTACGACCTCTCCTTCCTCGCGCCCTGCCCGGCGTCCGGTCTGATCGTGTACGGCACGAAGGACGGCGTCTCGCCGCCGTCGGATGTGGAGCGTGTCGTCTCGAAGATCCGCACGCAGAAGAACATCAAGGTCGACCACCAACCGGTGGAAGGCGCCGACCACTTCTATCGCAACCCGGCGGACAAGTCGGTCGACTACCTGCCGGATGTCGAGGCGAAGGTGAGCGCGTACCTGGAGCGCCGCCTGTCGCCGACGGCGATCAAGCGCCAAGGTTGAGCGATCAGGCCGACACCGGAAATGTCGACCAGGTCGTGCTGATCTTCTCGCCGTCGAACACAGCGATGTCGCCGAACTGCAGGAAGATCGCCTCGCTCTGCGTGGGGCGCAGGAAGACGTAGTCGTCCGGCCGGATGTCGATGGCATCCGAACCCGTGAGCAATTCCTGATTGCTCGAACGGCCGAAGAGCGCGCTGTATTCGAGCCCGGGCGGCGATTCCGGTTTGGCGAGCCAGTGACCGCCGTGGATGAACACGGCGCGCTTCGTGTTTGGATCGAAGAAGTTGAAGAGGCCCGACGCCTGCTCCAGCCCTGGCACGTCAGCGCGGGCGAGCGCCTTGATCACGGGCGTCGCGATGAACGCGGCGGGCGTGTGATGCTCCAGCGTTTTCAGGTCGAAGTCCGTGGGCTTCACGAACGCCGAGCCGATGGCGACTTCGTTGGCGGCGGTGCCCTTTGCGTGGAGCGCATAGGTCGGGCTGCCGGCCGAGTTGAGCGTGAGCGTCGCCGGATCGACGTTCAGTTTTTCCAGCAACACTGCCTTGCACGCATCGTATCCCGTCTGCACGGACGCGTAGGCGCGCGCCGGATCGGGCATCTTCGGCACGTGGGGATCGTAGCCCATCAGGCCCGTCACCGTGGCGCCAGCTGCGCGCGCGCCGTCAACTGCTGCAGCGAGGTCTTCGGCACGCGCGAAGCCACCGCGGTGCAAGCCGACGTCCACCTCGAAGTTCGCGCGCAGTGTCACGCCTTTCGCGCGCGCCAGTTCCGCGTATTGCGCGAGACGTTGCGGCGTATCGATGAGCCATTGGGGCGATGACGGCCCCAACCTATCCATCACACGCGCCGCTTCGGCGACGGGGAGCGGCTTGCCGAGCAAAAAGTCGGCGTCCGGCTTTGCGCGCGCCATCTCGACGAGCATCGGCCCGTTGAAGACCATGTAGCGGTTTGTCGAAACGCCTTGTGAAACGGCATCCAGCAGCCCGTGCGCCGGCAGGGATTTCACGACAACGCGCGTGGCGAGCCCCGTACCGTTCAGCGTTCTACGCACCGCCGCGATGTTGGCATCCAGCCGCGCGCGATCGACGACCAGTGTGGGGCGCGAAAAACCGCCATCGCGCAGCGCCGTCGTGAGTTTCTGGAAATACGGATCATGCGGGCCGCCACGATCCGGTTTGCGCATCGCCATGACGCCTCCTCCCGCAAGAACGATTGCGCCGCCGCCCCACAGGGCCGCGCGACGTGTCCAACCCCTAGCCATCGATGAACACCGCACGCAGATGATCGTTCAGCATGCGCCCTTCCGGGTCCAGCGTTTCGCGCACAGCCGCCGCATCCTTGAAGCGCGGATAGAGCGTCGCGAAGTCCGCAGCCTTCAGTGAGTGCAGCTTGCCCCAGTGCGGACGTCCGCCATGCTTGCGCAGGATCGGCTCCACGAGATCGAACAGGAACCGGTAGTCGTCCTTGTAATAAGCGTGCACCGCGATGGATCCCGAAACGCGTTCGAAGAACGGCGACAGCCAGGCGTCATCTTTCTCTATCACGCGCGCTTCGATCGGAAAAAACACGTCCGGGCGATGCTTCTCGATGGCGGCGATGACTTCGCGCAGCGCCGTCATCTGCACGTCCAGCGGCAAGTGATACTCCATCTCGTTGAAGCGCACGGGACGTTCGTTGGAGAGCAGCTTCCAGCCTTCGTCCACCGCTTCTTCCGGCGGCGCATCCTTGAAAGCCGACTGTGCGAGGCTGCGCCTTACGCCGGGCAGGAAGCCCGTCAGATCGCGCAGCGCCTTCAGTTCCATCACCGCATCGACATCCGCATCTGGTCCGCGCGGAGAGACCGGTCTGTCCGTCTCGTCAACCGTGATCAGCGCCGCGAGCCCCGTGAACGGAATCGCGTAGAACTCGACATTGCGATGCTGTGCAATGAGGTTGGGCCAGTCCTCGATGATCGCATCGAGCTGATGCGCCGTCGTGCGCTTCAGCACACGCTTCAGCGGCTGGTTCTGCAGCGTCACTTCGCTGACCGCTCCGAACGCGCCGAGATTGACGCGCGCGGCATGAAAGATGTCGGCGTTTGTCGTGCGGTCGCATGCGATGACATCGCCCTTCGGTGTCGCCAGGCGGAAGGCGATCACGTCGCCATGGATGGCTTTCAGCGTGCGTCCCGTCCCGTGCGTGCCTGTGCCGAGCGCACCGCCGAGAGATTGCTTGTTGATGTCCGGGAGGTTGGCCATTTCCTGGCCGATCGCCGCCAGCGCCGGCCCGAGATCGCCGAGACGCGTCCCGGCGCGCACTGTGGCGCGGTGATTGGCGGCGTCGTGCGAGACGAGCCCGCTCATACGGTCGAGTGTCAGCAATGTGCCAGTCGTCGGCACCAGCGGGGTAAAGGAATGCCCGGCGCCGACAGGGCGCACCGGTCCCGGCGCCGACTTCAGGATTCCGACGAGCGCCTCTTCACCGTCGGGCGCGGCGCGCTGCTGCGGATAGGCGTTCTGGATGCCGGACCAGTTGCGCCAGAGAAGGCGACCTTCGTTGTCCTGCGCGGCAGGCGACGCGGGTTCGCGGTCGCGCCACGCGCGATATCCGACTGCACCGCCGACGGCGGCGACACCTGCGCCGGCAGCGCCCGCGATGACAGTGCGTCTCGTCGTCATGCCCTGCTCCTAGTGTTCACGGTCGGCCATGAAGGCGATCAGCGCTTCATAGTCCGCCGGCGTGCAGGAAAAACACTGACCGCCCGCTGGCATGCCGCCGAGCCCGCCGACGGTGCTCGTGAGCAGCGCCGGCTTCCCCTTTTTCCAGCGCGCGTCCCAGGCGTCGCGATCGCCGGTCAGTGGCGCACTGGTATCCAACACAGTGTGGCAGGTCTTGCAGGACTGCGCGTAGAGGTCGGCGAGCCGCGCATCCTTCGGGGTAAGTGTGAGCGCGTGGGCTGCGGCTTCCGCCGGCGTGCGCTGCGGCGCGGATGGCGTGCAGGCCGCCATCAGCGCGAGCGCGGTCGCTGTTGCGATCCGTCTCATCCAAGTCCTCCCTGGCGCACATCCTGCGAAAGGCGAGGCGTCTTGGCTAGCCCTGAGCGGACGCCGGCTCGATGTCCACGAGGTGGCCGTCCTTCAGCGTGACGACCCGGTCCATGTAGGACGCCAGCTGGAGATTGTGCGTGGCGATCAGCGCGCCCACGCCTTCCTTCCGCGCGACCTCGAAGAGACTCTGGAACACGGACCCCGACGTGTTGGGATCGAGATTGCCGGTGGGCTCGTCCGCCAGGAGCAGACGCGGATTGTTGGCGAGCGCCCGCGCAATGGCGACGCGTTGCTGCTCGCCGCCGGAGAGCTGAGCGGGTTGGTGATGGAGACGCGCGCCGAGGCCCATGAGCGTGAGCAGACGCGCCGCCTCTTCCCGCGCCACGCGCTTCTTCTTGCCGGCGATGAGCTGCGGGAGCGCCACGTTGTCGAGCGCATCGAACTCACCGAGCAGATGGTGGAACTGATAGACAAAGCCGATCTCGCGCCGGCGGAGCGCCGTGCGCGCATCGTCGCTCAGCGCCCAGGCATCCACCCCATCCACATAGACGACGCCGCCCGTCGGCCGCTCCAAGAGACCCGCCGCATGCAGCAACGACGACTTGCCCGAACCCGAGGGGCCGACGAGGCCGACCATCTGGCCCGCGCGCACGTCGAGATCGACGCCGGACAGGATGACGAGTTCGCCTTCGCCCGACGCGAAGCGGCGCTCAAGACCGCGAATGGAGAGCGTGGCGTCATTCATAGCGCAGCGCCTCCACTGGATCGAGGCGTGACGCACGCCACGCTGGCGGCAACGTCGCCAGGAACGACATGAGCAACGACCACACCGTGACGATGCCGACCTCGCCCCAGTCGAGCTTTGCCGGCAGGCGCGACAACGAATAGACCTCCGGGTTGAATATCTGCGTCCGCGTCACGAACTCGATGCCCGCCTGGATGGCGCCGATGTTGAGGCACATGAGCGTGCCGACGATAAGTCCGGCGATGGTGCCGAGTACGCCGATGGACGCGCCGGACAGGAAGAAGATGCGCATGATCGCGCCGCGCGTGGCGCCCATGGTGCGCAGGATGGCGATGTCGCGGCCCTTGTTCTTCACCAGCATCACAAGACCTGTGATGATGTTCATGGCGGTGATCGCGACGAGGATCATCAGCACGATGCGCATCATGTTGCGCTCGACGATGAGCGCGGTGACGAGGCTCTGGTGAAGGTCTTTCCAGTCGGTGATGATCACGTCGGGCGGCAGGCTCGCGCGCAAGGCCTGCTTCACCGGCAGCGGCTCTGTGGGATCATCGATGCGCAACTCCAGCCGGTCGACGCTTATGCCGCGACCGAAGAAGAGCTGCGCCTGATCGAGCGGCAAGAAAACGAGCGCCGCATCGAACTCCGCAGCGCCGACCGTGAAGAGGCCGGCCACAGTGAACGACTTGCGACGTGGAACGACGCCAAAGGGGGTCGCCGAACCGTTCGGCGAGAGCAGCGTGACGCTGTCGCCCTCGAACGCGCCGAGCTGTGCCGCGAGGCGCGAACCGATCAGGATCTTGGGATCTTCAGGATCGTCGAACGCATCGAGCGAGCTGCCGGGCGCCATCTGCTGCGAGACGATGGTAAGTGACTTCAGGTCCGCTTCGCGAATGCCGCGGACATAGACGCCCGACGCGCCGCCTTCCACGCTCGCCAGCGCCTGCCCGTCGATCATCGGCGCGACGTGGGTGACGCCCTTTACGGCGCGCGCCCGCGTGGTGAAGGTGTTCACGTCCTCCGGCGTCTGCCCGCGCACATCGACATAGACATGCCCGCTCACGCCGAGGATGCGCGACAGCAACGTCTCGCGGAAGCCGTTCATGATCGACATGACGACGATGAGCGCCGTCACCGCGAGCATGATGCCGGTGAAGGAGATGATCGAGATGAGCGCGACGCCGCCCTGCTGCCGGCGCGCGCGCAGATAGCGGGACGCCAGCGAGCGTTCAAAGGCCCCGAAGGGCGGTGCGGATGTCGGATCGCTCAACAGGGGCTCCGGTTCAGCGGCTGTAATAGACGGCGTTGAGAACGAGCATCAGCACGATCCACAGCGGGGTGGCCAAGCATACCGCCCAGAACGCCTTCTTCTTGAGGTTCGGTGCGACAGAGGCGCCGGTTTCGTGCCCGGGCGCAAGCTCCCCGCCCTCCTCGAGGTTCTTCACCCCAATCGGCAGCATCACGAAGAAGGACATCCACCACATGATGAACCAGGTGGCGGCGGCGAGCAGCGGATCCATGCGTCAGTGCCCCCCTTGGACTTCCTGGGGGGTCTCCATCAATTCTATCAGTACGCCGTTGGAGTTCTTCGGATGCACGAAGATCACCAGCGTCCCGTGCGCGCCGATGCGCGGCTCGCCGAGGACCGTCGCCCCCCGCGCCGCCATCTCGGCTTTCGCCACATGAATGTCGGCCACCTCGAAGCAGACATGGTGCTGCCCGCCCTGCGGGTTCTTCTCGAGGAACTTGATGATCGGCGACGCCTCCCCCAGCGGCTCGATCAGCTCGATCTGGCTGTTCGGCACGTTGACGAACGCCACGCGCACGCCCTGCGCAGGCATGTCCTTCGTCTCCGTGATGTCGGCATCGCCGACGCCGTAGAGATCGCGATACGTCGCCTTCGCCGCCTCGATGGACGGCACCGCGACGCCGACGTGATTGAGCCGACCGATCATGCGCGTGTCCTCCTG
This sequence comes from Alphaproteobacteria bacterium, assembly GCA_034440275.1. Taxonomy (GTDB): domain Bacteria; phylum Pseudomonadota; class Alphaproteobacteria; order Caulobacterales; family Aquidulcibacteraceae; genus VFBF01. The sequence goes on along the minus strand of JAWXBS010000134.1, from coordinate 38,852 downwards.
GTTCAGGCTTCCATAATGATGACGTCGACAATGGGGCGCTTGCCCCATGCTCGCTCAGCGGCGCGGCGCACGGCCTTCATGACCGCCGCTTCCGCGACTTCGGCGTCGGCGCGATCGGCCGCCGCCAGCTTGTTGAACGCCGCCTCCGCCACGCGCGACATGTCGTCGAGCAAAACCTCAAGGTCCTCCTCGTCTGCCGCCGACAAACCACGCACACGGACGTCAGGACCCGCTACGATGGCATGCCGCTTGGCCGAAATCGTCATGGCGATGAGGACCGCACCTTCCGTACCGAGACGCTTCCTGTCCTGCAGCGCCTCGTCATCGGACTCGAGGGTGACCGTGCCGTCCACGTAGAGGCGCCCTGATGGGACCTCGTCGATGACCGATGGGCCGTTCGGCGCGATCAGGATGATGTCGCCGTTGCGCGCGGGGATAGCGTGGGGCGTCTGGAGTTCGAGCGCGAGCTTGGCGTGTTCGACGAGGTGACGGCGCTCGCCGTGCACCGGGATCGCGATGTGCGGGCGCGCCCACTGGTACATCTGGCGCAGTTCATCGCGTGCGGGATGACCCGATACGTGGATCGGGGACTGCTTGTCGGTGATGACGTCCACGCCGCGTTCGCTGAACCGTTCCCAGAGCGCGTGGATGGCGGACTCGTTGCCGGGAATGACGCGCGAGGAGAAGAGCACGCTGTCGCCGGTCGAGAGCTTCACGTTGCGATGCTCGCCGGACGCGATGCGCGCCAGCGCCGCGCGGGATTCGCCCTGGCTGCCGGTGCAGAGATAGAGCACGTTGCCCGGCGGCAGCTTGTTGGCTTCGTCTTCCGTGATGAATGCGCGCACGTCGGAGAGCAGACCCACGGATTTGGCGGCCCCGACGACGCGGAACATCGAGCGCCCCACGAGACACACCGACCGCCCTGCCGCTTCCGCCGCCTTGATGACGCTCTCGACCCGCGCCACGTTCGACGCGAAGGCGGTCACGGCGACCTTCCCCTTCAACGTGGAAATCGTCTCGGCAAGCGCCTCCCGGACACCCTCTTCAGATCCCGCTTCACCTTCGACAAACACGTTGGTGGAATCACACACCATCGCGAGCACGCCCGCATCGCCCAGCGCCCGCACGGAGGCGGAATCCGTGGGCGCGCCGATCTGCGGCGTTGCGTCGATTTTCCAATCGCCCGTATGCCAGATCATGCCGAGCGGCGTGTTGATGGCAAGACCGTTCGGCTCGGGTATCGAATGGGTGAGCGTGATGAAGCGGATGTCGAACGGCCCGAGCTGGATACGACCCTCAAGCGGCACGACCGTCACCGGCGCCTTTGTCTCGAGGCCCTTTTCCCTGAGCTTTTCGCGCACGAGATAGGCGGTGAACGGCGTCGCATAGATCGGGGTCTTGAAGCGCGGCCACAGATGCGCGACGGCCCCGATGTGATCCTCATGCGCGTGCGTCAACACGATCGCGATGATGTTCTCGCGCTGGTCCACGAGAAAGCTCGGATCAGGCAGGATGACGTCCACGCCGGGCGTGTCCTGCCCGCCGAACGTGATGCCGAGGTCGACAATGATCCACTTGCGATTGTCCGGAGGCCCGTAGCCGTAGGCATTCAGGTTCATCCCGATCTCGCCCGAACCGCCGAGCGGCAGGAAGACGAGTTCGTCGGTCGCGCCGGGCGCGTTCAAATCACGCCGCCGTTGCGCTTGAAGATTTCGAGCAGGCCGCGCGAAGTGAGTTCGTCGTCATAGACGTCGATGGATTTCGACGCGCCCTCGAAGAGAGACGCGACGCCGCCTGTGGCGATTACCTTCATTGGCCCTCCAAGGCGCGGCTCCTGCTCGCGCTTCAGACGCGTCACCAGGCCATCGATGAGCTCGACATAGCCGTAGAAAATGCCCGATTGCATCGCGTGCACAGTGTTCTTGCCGAGCGCGCCGTTCGGCGGCTCACGGATTTCTATGCGGGGCAAACGCGCGGCGGCGGTGTGCAGCGCCTGCAACGACAGATTGATCCCCGGCGCGATGACCACGCCCTCAAGTCCGCCGTCGGCGGCGACGACGTCAAATGTCGTGGCTGTGCCGGAGTCGATGACGATCGCCGGTCCGCCATGCTCGATGAAGGCGCCGACGGCGTTGACCAGACGGTCCGCGCCCGCTTCGCGCGGATTGTCGATGCGCAACGGAATGCCGAGACTGACGCCCGGTTCACCCACGACGAGCGGCTCGGCGTTCATGTAGCGGCGGATGAGATTGCGGAGGTTGAACAGCGCCTGCGGCACCACAGTTGAAATGACGGCCGCATTTACGTCGCCGAAGGACAGGCCCTGAAAGCCCATCAGCGCGGAGAGCCATGGCGCATATTCGTCTGCGGTCCGCGCCGAGTTCGTGGAGACGCGCCACTGCCCGCGCCACGACGCGCCGTCGTAGAGCGCAAACTTGGTGTTGGTGTTGCCGACGTCAATGGCGAGGAGCATGGGTCAGGCTGCCTTCTGCGCGCCAAAGAACACTTCCCCGGCGGTGATCAAGCGCGTTCGTCCGTCAGGCAGTTCCAGTTCGAGGGCTCCGTCGACTCCGAGACCGCGGATGACGCCGGTCACTTCTTCGTTGCCAAGCCGTGCAGTCGCCGCGGCGCCCATGCCATGCGCGCGGGCGAGCCACGCATCGCGGATCGGTGCAAAGCCCTCGCGCTCCAGTCGGCCCGCCCAGAATCCCAGACGCCTGCGCAAAAGCTGCTCGACGCCGTCGACAGAGATTGCCTTGCCGTCGGCAAAGGACGCGAGTGCGGCGATGGGCTGCTCAACGTCTGTGGGAACCGACGCGATGTTCACGCCGATGCCGACCGCAACCCACGTGCGGCCCGCGCCAAGCGATCCCGACTCCAGAAGGATACCGGAAATTTTCCGTCCAAGAACCACTACGTCGTTCGGCCACTTCACCAGTGCCGCCGGGCGTCCGATCGCGTTGTCCGCCACGTCAGCCACAGCGAGTGCGACAGCGAAGCTCAGCAGCGCGATTTCACCGAGCGGACGGTCCGAAACGCCGAGATAGGTAGCGAAGAGGTTGCCGGGCTCCGAGGTCCAGCTTCGCCCACGCCTGCCGCGCCCCGCCGACTGCGTTGCCGCGACGAGCCAATAAGGACCGACATCGCCCGCGCTCGCGCGCCGCGCCGCTTCCGCGTTCGTGGAGTCGATCTCGTCGAACGTGACGCGCGCCGCGTTGGGATCGATCACGGGAAGCTCGATGACGCTGCCAGCATCGCCGCCTGTTCCACCCAGCCGAACCCGACAACGAGCACCGGGAAGATCAGCAGTGTCGCGAAACCCGCCGTCATGGCGATGGTGGGGCCGGAAGACTGGAACGCAGGCGCCGGCGGATTCACCCACATCACCTTGATGATGTTGAGATAGTACGCGGCGGAAATCACGGTCGCGAGCGCAGCAATGACGGCCAGCGGCCAGAGCCCGGCGTCGAGCGCCGCCTGAAACGTCACCAGCTTGCCGAAGAAGCCCGCGAGCGGCGGAATGCCTGCCACAGAGAAGAAGATCACCGTCAGCAGCATCGCGAGCCACGGCTTGCGCGAGGCGAGACCGGAAAGGTCTTCGATCGTCTCCACATCCTTGCCGTCGCGCCGCATCGCGAGGATGCCCGCGAACGCGCCGATCGTCGTGGGCAGATAGATCGTCATGTAGATGAGCGCAGCGCTGGCCCCCTTCTCGGTCCCCGCGGCCAACGCCATCAGTGCGAAGCCCATGTTGTGGATCGAGGAGTACGCCATCAGGCGTTTGATGTTGGTCTGCGCCAGCGCGATGAACGCGCCGATCAGGAGCGACAGCCCCGCAAGCGCCATGATCACCTGACGCCACTGGTCCTCGAGACCGGCGAACGGCCCGTAAAGCACGCGCGCGAGCAGTGCGACCGCCGCGAGTTTGGGCGCCGCCGCGAAGAACGCGGTGATCGGCGTCGGCGCGCCTTCATAGACGTCCGGCGTCCACATGTGGAACGGCGCCGCCGACATCTTGAACGCCAGACCGCAGATCAGGAACACGAGGCCGAAGATCACGCCGAGTCCGCCTTCGCTCGCGGACGCCGCGATGATGTCGAAGCTGACGGAGCCGGTGAAGCCGTAGATGAGTGAGCTGCCGTAGAGCAGCAGGCCAGATGCGAGCGCGCCGAGCACGAAGTATTTGAGGCCGGCTTCGGAAGACCGCGCATCGTCGCGCCGGAATGCAGCGAGCACGTAAGCTGCCAAGCTCTGAAGTTCGAGGCCGACGTAGAGCGTTATCAGATCGTTCGCCGAAACCATCACGAACATGCCGACCGCCGAGAGCGCGATCAGGATCGGGAACTCGAAACGCTGCTCGTTGCGACGCGCGAAGTGATCGGTTCCTAGCAACAGCGTTGCAGCAGCGGCCAGCGCGATCACGGTCTTCGCGTAAGCGCTGAAACCGTCGATGCTGAGCGTGCCGTTGAACACGAGGTGCGGCTCCGCAGGGCGCATCTGCCACGCAAAGAAGGCCGCGACGACCAGTGCGAGGGCGCACAAACCGGACAGAAGGCCAGTCACGCGATTGCCTAGCCAAGCGCCGACCAGCGTGGCCGAGAGCGCAAAGCCGGCCAGCAGCAGTTCCGGACGGATCCAGACCAGATCGCTCGACAGGCGGGAGACGAGTTCCGCTTCCATGACTTACCGCCCAGCGAACACGTCGTAGCCGGCGAGGATCGCCTGCGTGGACGCTTTGGTGAAATCGAGGGCGATCATCGGTGCAAATCCAAGGACCAACGTGCCGACGACGAGCGGCACGAACATCGCCCACTCGCGGGCGTTGAGATCGGTGATCGTGGCGAGCGCCGGGTTCTCGAGTTTGCCGAACGCCACCTTGCGATAGAGCGTGAGCGCATAGACCGCCGACAGGATGACGCCGGTCGCCGCGCCTGCGGTCACCCAGGCGTTGACCGGGAACGTGCCGACCATGGTCAGGATTTCGCCGACGAAGCCGCTGGTGCCGGGCAGACCCACGTTACCCATCGTGAACAGCAGGAAGATCGCCGCATAGACCGGCATCCGGTGAACCAGGCCGCCATAGGCCGCGATCTCGCGGGTGTGCATCCTGTCGTAGATCACGCCGACGATGAGGAAGAGCGCGCCCGAGATGATGCCATGCGAGAGCATCTGGAAGATCGCGCCCTGCACGCCCTGCTCGGTGCCCGAGAAGACGCCCATGGTGACGAAGCCCATGTGCGCGACCGACGAATAGGCGATCAGCTTCTTGATGTCGGTCTGACGGAACGCCACCAGCGAGGCGTAGATGATCGCGATCACCGACATGACGAAGACGAGCGGCGTGAAGTACGCGCTCGCGTCAGGAAACATCGGCAGCGAGAAGCGTAGGAAGCCGTAGCCGCCCATCTTGAGCAGGACCGCCGCCAGTATGACGGACGCCGCCGTCGGCGCTTCCACGTGCGCATCCGGCAGCCATGTGTGGACCGGCCACATCGGCATCTTCACCGCGAACGACGCGAAGAACGCCAGCCACAGCCATATCTGCAGGTTCTTGGAGAAGCCGCCCTGCTGCGCGAACGCGGTAATATCGGGAATGCTCGTCGACTTGGCCATGATCGCCATGAAAATCAGGGCGACCAGCATCAGCACCGAGCCGATCAGCGTGTAGAGGAAGAACTTGAACGCTGCGTACACGCGGTTCTTGCCGCCCCAGACGCCAATGAGGATGAACATCGGGATGAGGCCGGCTTCGAAGAAGACATAGAAGAGCACGATGTCCATCGCGCCGAACACGCCCTGCATGAGGGTGTGGAGCGCGAGGAAGAGCATCATGTAAGCGGACACCTGCTTCTCGATGTTCCAACTCGCAAGGATGCAGAGCGGCATCAGGAAGTTGGTCAGCAGGATGAGCGCCATCGCCATCTGGTCGACGCCCATGTGGTATTCGAGGCCCGCGCCCCACGCGACGCGCTCCACGAGCTGGAAGCCCGGCTGGCTGGCGTCGAACTGTGTCAGCGCCACGAGGTTCAGCGCGAGCGTCGCGAGCGTCACGATGAACGCGATCCACTTCACGCCGGTGTCGTGACCGGAATGCTGGCCGCTCGACGACCAGCGCGCGGCGAGAATGAGCAGCGCCCCTGCTGCTGGCAGGAACGTCATCAGCGAAAGAATCGGAATCCCGTTCACGGCATGCCTCCGCCGGCCCAGATGGCGTAGGCGCCGATGGCGGCCACGGCGATCAGCATGAAGAAGCTGTAGTGATAGACGAAGCCCGTCTGCGTCTTGCGCATCTGCCGCGCCGTGAATTTGGAAACCGAGGCGAAGCCATCCGGCCCGAGACCGTCGATCACCTTCTTGTCGCCGGTCTTCCAAAAGAAGTCGCCGAGGGCGCGCGCTCCTTTCACGAAGACGAAATCATACAGCTCGTCGAAGTACCACTTGTGCTGGAGGAAGGCGTTGAGCGGCGCGAAGGCGCGGGCGATCGCGGCTCCCGCCGTGCTGCTCATGAAGTAGATCGGGATCGCCAGCAGAAAACCAGCAAGCGTCACGAAGAACGGCGCCCACATCACCCACGTCGGCACATGGTGGCCGCCCTCGCCGTGACTGCCCTCCGCCGCTGCGCCGTGTTCGGCTGCAGGCGCCGTGTGCGCCGCTTCGGCGCCGGCAGGCACATGCGCCGCGGCGGACGGGTTGAGCGGGTCGTGCACGCGCTCAATGGCGCCGCGCCAGAAGTCGTTGGCGTGATCACCCAGGAAGTACGGCGCGAAGATCACGCCGGCGAGCACTGCGCCCGCAGCCAGCGCAATGAGCGGAATAGTCATCACCGACGGCGACTCGTGCGCCGGCGCCGCGCCGGCGGCGGGCTTGGCGTGATGGTCGTCATGGTGCGCATCCTTGTGCGCGTGATCGTCGGCGTGAGCGTGATCGTCGTGATGCGCGTGCGGGTTCGGACGGAACTTGCCTTCGAACGCCATGAACATGAGGCGCCACGAGTAGAACGAGGTCAGGAACGCCGCCGTGATGCCGCACCAGAAGGCGAACTCCGCAAACATGCGGCCCGACTCGCTCGCTGCAAACGCGCTCTCGATGACGGCATCCTTGGAGAAAAAGCCAGCGAACCCGATCTGCGTGCCCGGAATGCCGACGCCCGTGAGTGCAAGCGTGCCGATGAGCATCATCGCCCACGTCAGCACCATGGGCTTGCGCACGCCGCCCATGAACCGCAGGTCCTGCTCGTGGTGGAGGCCATGAATGACAGAGCCTGCGCCGAGGAAGAGCAGCGCCTTGAAGAAGGCGTGCGTGAAGAGGTGAAACATGGCCGCCCCGTAGGCGCCGACGCCCGCCGCGAAGAACATGTAGCCGAGCTGCGAACAGGTCGAATACGCCACCACGCGCTTGATATCGTTCTGGGCGAGGCCGACCGTCGCCGCGAAAAGCGCGGTCACGGCGCCGACGACCGTGACGAAGGCCGAGGCATACGGCGCCATCTCGTAGAGCGGCGAGCAGCGGCAGACCATGAACACGCCCGCCGTCACCATGGTCGCGGCGTGGATCAGTGCGGAGACCGGCGTCGGGCCTTCCATCGCGTCCGGCAGCCAGACGTGGAGGAAGAACTGCGCCGACTTGCCCATCGCGCCGATGAAGAGAAGCCCGCAGACCGCCTCGATCGCCGGCAACTGGAAGATGTTCAGGTCGAGGACGAGACCCGGATTGACGGCAGCGGCGGCGAAGACCTCGTCGAACCGGATCGATCCGTAGAGGTAGAAGCACGCCATGATGCCGAGCGCGAAACCGAAATCGCCCACGCGGTTTACGACGAAGGCCTTGATCGCCGCGTCATTGGCGGAGCGCTTGTCGTACCAGAAGCCGATCAGCAGATAGGAGGCCACGCCCACCCCTTCCCAGCCGAAGAACATCTGCAGGAAGTCGTTGGCCGTCACCAGCGCGAGCATCGCGAAGGTGAAGAACGAGAGGTAGGCGAAGAACCGCGCGCGGTGCGGGTCATCCGCCATGTAGCCCCATGAATAGAGGTGCACGAGGAACGACACGCTCGTCACCACCACGAGCATGATCACCGACATCGTGTCGATGCGGATCGACCAGGTGGAGGTGAAGCCGCCGACGTCGATGAACTTGAACAGCTCGATCAGCCGCGCTTCGCCGCCGAGCCAAACATAGTCGACGAAGGTGTAGAGCGAGAGAGCCAGCGAAAGACCGAGGACGCCCGTGGTGAGCGCCATCGCCGGCTTGTCGCCGAGAAAGCGCTGGCCGAGGCCCGCGATGACGGCCGCCAACAGCGGCGCGAGAACGATGATCGGCTCGATAAAGGACTCTGGGCCCATTGTGGCGTCAGCCCTTCATCAGGTTGAGGTCTTCCACGGCGATATCGCCGCGGTTGCGGAAGTAAGTGACGAGGATGGCGAGCCCCACGGCCGCCTCCGCCGCCGCCACCGTCAGCACGAACATCGCGAAGATCTGGCCCTCGATGTTGCCGAGAAAGCTCGAGAACGCCACGAGGTTGATGTTCACCGAGAGCAGGACGAGTTCGATCGACATCAGGATGATGATGATGTTCTTGCGGTTCACGAAGATGCCGAAGACGCCGATCGTGAAGAGCGCCGCGGCCACCGCGAGATAGTGTTCCAGCCCGATCTGCATCAACCCAGTCCTTGCCCGGGAAGCACGTCCTTGGACTCCACGCCCTGCTTGCGCGTGCGCCCGACCTGCTTGTGGATGTCCTGCCGCTTCACGCCGCTGCGCCGGCGCAACGTCAGCACGATGGCGCCGATCATGGCGACGAAGAGCACGAGGCCCGCGAGCTGGAACAGAAAGAGGTAGTCCGTGTAGAGCACCCGCCCGATGCGCTCGGCGTTCGTGACGCCATCGGGCAGCGCCGTCGGGCGGTCGGTGTAGAGGCCGTTGCCGCGCACCGCGCTCGTCACGAGGATCAGCTCAGCCAGCAGGAAGGCGCCGACCACGCCGCCGAGCGGCATGTACTTCAGGAAGCCCTGCTTCAGCTCCACGAAGTCGACGTCGAGCATCATGACGACGAACAGGAAAAGCACCGCCACCGCGCCGACATAGACGACGACCAGCAGCATCGCGAGAAACTCGGCGCCGAGCAGCACGAACAGTCCTGCCGCGTTGAAGAACGTCAGGATCAGGAACAGCACCGAGTGCACGGGGTTGCGCGCGGAGACGACCGCGAAGGCCGAAAGCACCGCAACACCCGCCAGCAGATAGAAGGCGATCGCCTCCAGCATCGTCTCACTCGCTCCCTGCGCCACCGCCTAGCGGTAGGGCGCATCCAGTTCCAGATTCCTGGCGATCTCGCGTTCCCACCGGTCCCCGTTCGCGAGCAGACGTTCCTTGTCGTAGAACAGCTCTTCGCGGGTCTCGGTGGCGAACTCGAAGTTCGGCCCCTCAACGATCGCATCCACCGGGCACGCCTCCTGGCAGAAGCCGCAGTAGATGCATTTGGTCATGTCGATGTCGTAGCGCGTCGTGCGGCGCGATCCGTCTTCGCGCGGTTCGGCCTCGATGACGATGCACTGCGCCGGGCAGATCGCCTCGCACAGCTTGCACGCGATGCAGCGCTCCTCGCCGTTCGCGTAACGGCGCAGTGCGTGCTCGCCGCGAAAGCGCGGGCTGAGCGGGCCCTTCTCGAACGGATAGTTGATCGTCGCCTTGCGGCGGAAGAAGTACTTCATGCCGAGGGCGAAGCCCCCGATCATGTCGAGCATGAGTGCGCCTTTGGCGGCCTGAAGGATGCGGGACATGGTCAGCTCCTCATCCGCCGGCGACCGTGGTGAGCGCGGGGCGCCCGATGAACGTGACGTAGGCTGCTGCGGCCGCAACCGCGACCAGCGACGTCGGCAGGAAGATTTTCCAGCCCAGACGCATCAACTGGTCGTAGCGGTAGCGCGGCACGATGGCCTTCACCATCGCGAACATGAAGAACATCGCCCAGAGCTTCACGTAGAAGACGAGGAAGCCGAGCCAGGAATTGTCCACCGGGCCCCAAGGCAAATGCCAGCCGCCTAGGAACAGGATGTTGATCATCGCGCACATCAGCGTGATGTTCAGATACTCGCCGATCATGAAGAGCAGATACGGCGTCGACGAGTACTCGACCTGATAGCCCGCGACGAGTTCCGATTCTGCTTCCGGCAGATCGAAGGGCGGACGGTTCGTTTCGGCGAGCGCCGAGATGAAGAAGATCACCAGCATCACGAACATCACGACGCCGATCAGCAGGTTCGACGGGAACTCCGAGATGTTAAAGATGCGGAAGGCGTGCCACATCCAGATGCCGTCGCGCTGGTTCTCCACGATGGTGGTCATGTTCAGCGAGCCGACGAGCAGCAGCACCGTGATCAGCACGAAGCCGATCGAGACTTCGTAGCTCACCATCTGCGCGGCGGAACGCAGGCCGCCGAGGAACGGATATTTCGAGTTCGACGCCCAGCCGCCCATGATGATGCCGTACACGCCGAGCGAGGAGATCGCGAAGAGGTAAAGGATCCCAACGTTGAGGTTCGACACCACCCAACCGGGCGCAATCGGCACCACCGCCCAGGTTGCGAAGGCGAGCGTGAACGTCAGCAGCGGCGCGAGGATGAAGACGGTCTTGTTCGCCCCCGCCGGGATCACGATTTCCTTCATCACGAACTTCAGGAAGTCGGCGAAGGACTGGAACAGGCCGAACGGCCCAACGACGTTGGGGCCCTTGCGCAGCTGCACCGCCGCCCAGACCTTGCGGTCGAAGAGCAGCAGGAACGCCAGCGACAGCAGCAGCATGACCATGATCGCGAGGATCTGCCCCGTCTTCATCAGCGCCCACTCAAACCCTTGGTCGAGCGCAATCAGCGGCACGTAGTCGATCGCGGGGTTCATTCAGCCGCCACTTTCGCAGCGTCGACGCCGGAGACCGCCCGCGAGCATTCGGCCATTGTGCGGCTCGCGCGCGCGATCGGGTTGGTGAAGTAGAAATCGCGCACCGGCATGCGGAACGGTTCGGCGGAAACCGCCCCTTCTGCGCCGAGCGTCGCGGGATCGAACGCGCCCGCATCCGCTGCGCCAGGCGCATAGTCCACCGCGCCGAACGTCGGGTGGTCGGCGATCATCTTCGCACGCAGCGCCGCGAGGGAGTCATACGGCAGCGTCTTGCCCATGACCGCCGACAGCGCCCGCAGGATCGACCAGTCTTCCCGCGCATCGCCCTTCGGATAAGCAGCGCGGCGACCGTACTGGACGCGGCCCTCGGTGTTCACCCAGGTCGCGTTCTTTTCGGCATAGGCGGCGCCCGGCAGGATGATGTCGGCGATGTGGGCGCCGGCGTCGCCATGGGTGCCCAGATAGATGACCGTCACCTTGCCCTTCTCCGGCAGCGGACCGTCGTCGCCGCCGAGCAGGAAGAGCGTGTCGAGTTTGCCGTCGTTGGCGGCGGCCGCCATCTGCGCCGCGTTGAGGCCGCCCTTCGGGGCGAAGCCGAGATCGAGGGCGCCGACGTGGCTGGCGCCCGTGTGGAGCACGCTCCAGCCGTTCCAGCCGTCCTTTAGAACACCGATGCTCGCGGCGAGCTTGCCGGCCGCACGCAGCGCCGATGGCGAAAGCCCAGCGCCGACGATGACAAGCGGCTTATTCGCGGTCTTCAGCGCGTCGAGGAAATCCCCGCCCTTGCCGAGTTCGGCGATGGAAGCAGCGCTGGCGCCGAGATGCTCATAGTCGTAGCTGAGATCGACGCGCTCGCCGATCAGGCCGATGCGGACATCGCCGCGCAGCCAGACCTTGCGGAGCCGCGCATTGAGCACCGCCGCCTCGAGACGCGGATTGACGCCGACGAGGAGGATCACGTCGGCGTCTTCGACGCCGAGGATGGTGCTATTGAACAGCCAGCCTTGACGCGATGCCCCCGCGAGATGGCCCGCGCCGCAGTCGAAATTCTTCACGCCGAGGCTGCCGAACAGGTCGAGCGTCGCCTTCATGCTTTCCGCGCAGGCGAGATCGCCCGCGATGGCGCCGATGCGATCGGGACTCGCGCGCAGCGCCTGCGCCGTGGCGACGAGCGCTTCATCCCATGTCACCGGCACGAGCTTGCCGTCGCGACGGACATAGGGGCGATCGAGGCGTTGGTACTTCAGGCCGTCGATGCAGAAGCGCGTCTTGTCTGAGATCCACTCCTCGTTGATCTCTTCGTTCACGCGCGGCAGCACGCGGAGCACTTCATCGCCGCGGGCGTCGATGCGGATGTTGGAGCCGAGCGCATCCATCACGTCCACGGATTCGGTTTTCTTCAGTTCCCACGGCCGGGCGTTGAAGGCGTAGGGCTTCGATGTCAGCGCCCCCACCGGGCAGAGGTCGATCACGTTGGCGGAGAGCTCCGAAGTGAGCGATTTCTCCAGATAGGTGGTGATTTCCATGTCTTCGCCGCGCCCCGTCGCGCCGATCTCGGGGACGCCCGCGACTTCCGTCACGAAGCGGACGCAACGCGTGCACTGGATGCACCGCGTCATGACCGTTTTCACGAGCGGGCCCATGAACTTTTCTTCGACAGCGCGCTTGTTCTCGTCGTAGCGCGTGGCCGAGCGGCCGTAGGCCACCGACTGGTCCTGCAGGTCGCACTCGCCGCCCTGATCGCAGATCGGGCAGTCGAGCGGGTGATTGATGAGCAGGAACTCCATCACCCCTTCGCGCGCCTTCTTCACCAGCGGCGATTTCGTGAGCACGACGGGCGGTTCGCCGTTGGGGCCGGGGCGCTGGTCCTTCACCTGCTGGGCGCACGAGGCGACCGGTTTCGGCGCGCCCTTCACTTCCACCAGGCACATCCGGCAGTTGCCGGCCACCGACAGACGCTCGTGGTAACAGAAACGCGGAATCTCTGCGCCGGCCGCTTCGCAGGCCTGCAGCAAAGAGTAGTCGGGAGGGACGTCGATCTCGACGCCGTCGATGAGAATCTTGGTCATGCTTTGCCCGAACGCGTCCCAAGAGCCCCCGGGAAGCATTGCGGGGTGTTGAGCCTATTTGCTGCGTCGCATCAAGGGGTCCCAAGGGCGCATGCAGGAGGCCCGCAACATGTGCTGAGAATGAGTCGCAACCAGCAGATGCGACGGAAAACAGCCCCCTCGTGCGTTATCCTTGCGAGCACCTGGACGACATCGAAACGCACGGGAGAAAAGACCATCATGCGCACCCGCACTCACCTCGCCGTCTTCGCCAGCATCGCGCTGTTACTCGGCGCCTGCGCCACCGACCACGATGGCAATCCGCCAGGGCCGCGCGGCGGGCCTGGTACAAATTGGGAGAACCCGCCCGGTCCGCGTGGCGGGCCCGGCGCTTCGCCCGACCAGCACTGGCGGCGGACGTATGCGGACGGCGTCGTCTACGTCTGGCACCCCCGCCGCGCCTGCTGGTACCGCGACAACGACCAGAATCCGCCCGGTCGTCGCGGCGGCCCGGGCACCAACTGGGAAAACCCGCCCGGTCCCATCGGCGGCCCCGGCGCCTCGCCTGACCGCCGCGCCTGCCGTTAGGTAATCCTGGTCAGAGCGCCCGGCCCGATCACCGTCGTCCAGGGGCGCACCTTCCAGGTGGCGACAAGATCGTTGGTCACATACGGATCGGCGCGGGCGAAAGCCTCCGCCGCTTCCGGCCCTTCGCCCTTGAACAGGAGCACCGCCTGATCCGCGGGGTCCGCGAGCGCTCCCCCCAGCACCAGTTCTCCGCGCGCCACGGCCGCGCGGGCCAGTTCGAGGTGTTCGACCCTGTAGCCCCCGCGCCGGTCGAGGTAGTCTGGCGCAAGGTCGTAGATAAGCAGGTAGTGACGATCGCTCATTTGATGGCATCCCGAAGCAGCCTTCATCCGTACTCCACGGACCCCCTGTCAGGAATTCCCCATGCGTCTCTGGATCGCCGCCATGCTCGCCCTCATCGCCAGCGCCTGCTCGCCCCTCGCCCTGTTCAACACGGTCGCCCCAAAGGACAGCCTGACGACGCCCGCGACCCGCGCCATCGCCTACGGCGACGGACCGCGTCAGAAGCTCGACATCTACCCGGCCGCGCCCGAGGCGAAGAAGCCGGTGATCGTGTTCCTCTACGGCGGCGCGTGGAACAACGGCCGGCGGCAGGACTATGGGTGGGCGGCGCGTGCGCTGGCGGCGAAGGGTTTCGTCGTCGTGGTCCCCGACTACCGGCTCGCACCCGCTGATCCCTTCCCGGCCTTTGTCGATGATGCAACAGCGGCGACGGCGTGGGCTCACGCGAACGCGCGACGTTTCGGCGGCGACCCCGATCGCATCGTGCTGATGGGCCATTCGGCGGGCGCCCACATCGCGATGATGGTCGCGCTCGACAGGCGCTTCCTCGACCGCGCGGGCGTGCCGTCCTCGACGATACGCGGCGTGATCGGCCTCGCCGGCCCCTACAAGTTCGATCCGAACGAGGAAGGCGTGCTGCGCGATGCGTTCGGCCGCTTTCCCGAGCCCGACGCCACCCAGCCGGTGACATTCGTGCGCGCCGACGCGCCGCCGGCGCTGCTGCTGCATGGCGACGCCGACACGCGCGTGCGCCTGCGCAATTCCGAACGCCTCGACCGTGAGTTGCGCGCCGCCAGCGCAAGCGCCGAACTGAAAGTCTATCCCGGGGTCGATCACACGGGCATCCTGCTGGCGTTGTCGAAGCCGCTGCGTGGCCGCGCGCCGACACTGGAGGATGCGACGGCGTTTGCGACGAAGGTGACGCGGTAAGCACGCACCAGCGTCGCCAGACTCCGGAGAATCTCGCGCGGCTTTGACATGGGTATGCGCAGCAGGAGCTGCGCGGTCCGGTTTCGCAAATCATGATGTGTCTGCAGCTTCTGCGGCAGGTGCAAGCGCGTCAGTGCTCAATGCAATCATCACAGCAATCACTGTGACGATGGCGCCAGGCACGCCGCCCTTCTTCGGAAGACGCGCGATAGCGCGCTTCACGGTCTTATCGAAGTCATTCAGCGCGTTGCGCATGTCGCGGACGGTGCGCAGTGGAATGCCGCGCGTGTAAGCGCGTAGCAGGCGGATGCGGCGTCGCCGCCAGCCAAAGATGCCGTGCGGCCTGCGCGTAAGGATTGCCCTGTCGACGCGGAACGTCATGCGCGAGCACATGCCGAGGAAGATCAGCCTTCGAATGTCACGGCGGGCAGTACGGATGTCGTGGTGGAATTCAAGCCGCCATGCGCGCGGCAGACGCACATGCGTCATCAGCCAGGCGACGACCTGGAGCAGCCACAGATGCAGTTCGCGCGCGGCGGCGGCGTACGCGCTGCGGCGATAGCGTAGCGGGCGGGCGATCTGCATGTCTGGCTCTCCTCTTCGTGGCGTCGGGACCATCCCGGCGAAACGTGAGGCGGAGTGTGAGGGCGCTCGCGACCCGGTCGGATTGTTTGGCTGATTTTTCTTTTCCGCGCGCGCTGGCTTCATTCGCGCCAACGGATTCAGATTCTTGAGGCGCCCGAAAACGAGGGACGAAGGACTCCGCGATCCCCCTAGTTTTAGGCAATCCGGCGTAAACAACCCTTCTCCCCCTCGCGGGGGAGAAGGAAGGCGCCTGTTCATGCGCGCACGCACTCACCCGCAGCGCGCGGTCTTCCAGAGTTCGGCGCTGGCCGCGCCTTCCCAGCCAAACACGTCGCCGCTCTGTCCCTCGTCGCGCAGCTTGCGCCAGCGCGCGAGCGCCTCTTCGAGCGTCGGCGTCGTCCCCGGTTCGATCCACCACAGCGCGAGCGCCGGCCCGAAGGCCGCATCGAACCATGCGCGACGCTTGCCGTAGAACTGCTTGTGCACGGTCTTGAACACGAACTGCTCAAGCGCCTCGGCGCTTTCCCAGACGCTCAAATTCACGATCACCTGTGGATCGTCGAAAGCCTGCGTGTCGGTCGCGTTGCCGCTCTCGTCCGTGTAGCGCCAGACGAAGCCCGCCGACCGCTCCGCGATGGCGTTCACGCGCTCCAGATTGTCCATGAATTCCGCGACGCGCGGATCGTCCTGCGGATGGAGCAGGCGCGCGATATTGATTTCGGCGAGGTGCATCGCGCGCCCTACTCCGCCGCCACCATCTTCACCTGATGGATGCCCTTCGCCGCGCGATAACGGTCGATGCGTTCCTCGATCTCGTGGCGGAAGTGGCGGATGAGGCCTTGCACCGGCCACGCGGCCGCATCGCCGAGCGCGCAGATGGTATGGCCTTCCACCTGCCCCGCCACGTCGAGCAGAAGATCGATCTCGGAGTGCTCCGCTTCGCCGCGCGCCATGCGTTCGAGCACGCGCCACATCCAGCCCGTGCCTTCGCGGCACGGCGTGCACTGGCCGCAGCTTTCGTGCTTGTAGAAATAGGCGATGCGCGCGATCGCGCGCACGACGTCCGTGGACTGGTCCATGACGATGACGGCCGCGGTGCCGAGGCCCGACTTCATCGCCGACAGCGAGTCGAAATCCATCAGCGCTTCTTCGGCCATGGCCGCGGTGATCATGCGCACCGACGAGCCGCCCGGAATGACGGCCTTCAGATTGCCCCAGCCACCGCGCACGCCGCCGCAATGCTCTTCCAAGAGCGTGCGCAGCGGAATGCTCATCGCCTCTTCGACATTGCACGGCTGGTTCACGTGGCCGGACACGCAGAACACCTTCGTGCCGGTGTTGTTCGGACGGCCGATGCCCGCAAACCACTTCGCGCCGCGCCGGATGATCGTCGGCGCAACGGCGATGGATTCCACATTGTTGACGGTGGTCGGGCAGCCATAGAGGCCGGAGTTGGCCGGGAACGGCGGCTTCAGGCGCGGCTGGCCCTTCTTGCCTTCGAGGCTTTCGAGCAGCGCGGTTTCTTCGCCGCAGATATAGGCGCCCGCGCCGTGGTGGATGTAGCAGTCGAAATCCCAGCCGTGGATGTTGTTCTTGCCGATGAGCTTGGCCTCGTAGGCCTCCTTCACCGCCTTCTCCATCGCCTCGCGTTCGGCGACGTATTCCCCGCGCAGATAGATGTAGCAGGCGTGCGCCTGCATCGCGAAGGACGCGATCAGGCATCCCTCGATCAGCAGGTGCGGATCGTGACGCATGATGTCGCGATCCTTGCAGGTGCCGGGCTCGGACTCGTCGGCGTTGACGACGAGGAAGTGCGGACGGTCGCCCACCTGCTTGGGCATGAAGGACCATTTGAGGCCCGTCGGAAATCCCGCGCCCCCGCGACCGCGCAGACCGGATTCCTTCACCTGCGTGACGATCCAGTCGCGACCCGCGCTGATCATGTCGGCCGTACCGTTCCACGCGCCGCGCTTTTTCGCGGACTCAAGGTCCGCGCCTTTCGCGCCGTAGAGATTGAGGAAAATGCGGTCCTTGTCGGCGAGCATCAGGATTTCCCAGGCTTTGTATCGCCGGCGAGACGCCGACGGTGATGCATCGTGCGCTGCACGATGGCGACCATCATCATCAGCCAGCCGACGATGAAGAGCGCGAAAATGGCGGTGGTGGTCCACGACGGCATGGCCGTGTCGGTGTAGCGATCGACGCCGCCGATGAGAGCGCCGAGCACGATGAGCGCAAGGCCGCCATAGCGCCACGGCTGGGCGATGCCCTTCAGCTCGCGGCGATAGGCGGCGAGGCCTTCCGGCGTGTCGAGGCGCGGGATTTCGCTCATGGCTTTGCCCTGAACGAAAGCGCCGCGCGCACCGCAAACCACACAGCGCCCAGCGCGCAGACGACGACGCCCGGCTCCGTCAGCGGCGCCTGCTGCACGACCGTCCGATAGATCGCAGCGCCGGTGAAACCGACGGCGAGGATCACGTAGAGAAAACGCCAGCCGCCGCCGAGCGCGATCGGCTGCGGGAGGCGAGTTTTCTCCGGCGGGGGCGTTGGATCACTCGACAAGGCCGCTTCCCTTGTTCTGCCTTGCCTGAATCGCCGGCAGCACCACAAGCAGCGCGCCCGCGAGCATGCTCACCACGGCCACGCCGATGATCCACGCGATGGACTGCGTATAGAGAAACAGCACGACGCCCCCGACCACGAGCGCTGCATCGACGATCACGAGCTTCACGATCCGCCCGCGCATCTCGGCTTTGTCGGCCTCGGTGCTCACGCCGTCTTCTCCGGCAGGTTCGGCAAGGTCAGCGGCGCCGCGAGCGAGCCGTCGTAGAGCGCAGGATCCTTCAGCGTCAGCGCGCCGCTTTCCGGCGCCGAGGTCTGGCGACCACGCGCGCTGCCGGGGGTGATTTTCTCGCCGCGTTCCAGCGCGTCGATGAGTTTTTCGAGGTCATCGGGCGAGAGGTCTTCATGGTAATAGTCGTCGATGGCGACGACGGGCGCGTTCACGCAGGCGCCGACGCATTCGACTTCTTCCCAGCTCAGGCCCTTGGCGCTGATCTCGAACTTGCCGCCGATGCGGCTCTTGCAGACCTTCTTCAGATCCTCCGCGCCGCGCAGCACGCACGGCGTCGTGCCGCACAGTTGCAGGTGGTGCTTACCGACCGGCGCGAGGTGAAACATCGTGTAGAAGGTCGCGACCTCGAGCACGCGGATGACCGGCATCTCCAGCATCTCCGCAAGCGTGCGGATCGCGGGTTCCGAAACCCAGCCCTCCTGCTTCTGGATCAGCCACAGGATCGGGATCACTGCCGACTGCTTGCGGTCGCCGGGGTACTTCGCGATCCACCATTTCGCCGTTTCCAGCGTATCGGGTCGGAAGGCGAAGGACGCCGGCTGATCGGCGGCGAGACGGCGGACGGACATGAGGATTCCCGTGAATCTGACGGGCTTGCGCATAGCAGCGCCCGACCGGTCTTGTCACGGGACCAAGGGTCTCAGTTCAGGCGTCTCAGCGCATGAACTCCACCCGCGTCACCTTTTCTCCGGCGACGGTATAAATGGCGATCCGGCGGTCCGCGCTGGTCAGGCCCCGGTTGACCGCCTCGTGCTGGACGACCTTGTCGCCCTGCACCATGCGGCCCATGAGGCTGATGCGCACCTTGGGGCGCTCGTCGAAGGCGGCGGCGTACTGCGCGCAGATGGCGGGCGCCCCCACCTGCACAGTTTCCCCACCGTGGTTGGCGACCACGCAGTTGGCGGCGAGGCAGAGACTGACCGCTTCGAGGTCCTGCTTGTTGAAGGCGTCGGTGAGACGCTGGACGACGACGTGGGGCGGATCGGGGATGCGGCGCATGCCTCTGCGATCCTGCGAAGCCGGTCCCGCGTCAAGCGTCCGTCGGCGCCTCGGCGCGTTGCTTTCTGTCCATGCGTTGCAGGCGCGCGAGGCGTTTACGGGCGAGGTCGATGCCGTGCTTGAGCGCGGCCTGCCGGTAGGACCGCACATAGCGCCCGACCACCGGCACGCGCGCGAGCAACCCCTGCCGCACGACCAGGATCAGCAGGAAGGCGGGCAGCACTGCTGTCGACGCCACCGCCGTCGCCGGCACCGGGATTTCCGGCACGAGAAAACTCAGGCGCAACGGGAGCAGAACGAGGCCGACAAGGCCACCGACCACGACGCCCTGCAGGATCGCCCCGACGCGCACGCGGAATGGATTGTGCTCGGTGTGCTCGGGCTTGAAGAGCACGAACGCCTGAATGAGGAAGGCCGCGAGGATGCCGCCCATCACGGCGGCCTCGATCCACAGGTAAAGGTGGATTTCGGGCACCGTCAGCGCGCGAAGTCGACGCGCGCAATGAGGCCGTCACGGATGGTGTAGATCGCCGCGACCTCGAATTGCTCCCCGTCCGGCGCGCGCGACACGCGCTCGTGGTCGATGACGGTGTTACCCACCACGATGCGCGAGAGCGCCACCGCGCGGTTCTGCGGGAACTGCGCCCACGCCTTCTCATAGCGCGCGCGGATTTCAGCGAGGCCGCTCTGCTGCACGGCGCCGTTGAGATCGGCGATGACGCAATCAGGCGCGTAGAAGGTGCAGAAAAGATCGAGATCCTGCGCGTTGTAGGCGTCGAGTTGGGCTTGTACGGTTTCGGTGGGCGAACTCACGGCCATCACCAGTCACTCCCCGACACATGTTGCGCGCGCAGCTGTAGCAACCCCTTAAGGTCTTCATCGTTCAATTGCACTTCGTGCAGCGCCAAGACCATCTGCCACTGCGACGGCCCAATGTAAGGCATCACAAGCGGCCAAATGTCCTTATCCCTCGAATCAAAGAGGTGCTCATAGAAGGCGACACCGGCAGCGTTGCTGATGTCCTTTTCCGGTTGCGCGTAGCACCAAGCCGCAAACGCGTAGATCGCCTTGAGCTTAGCGTCGTCTCCGGCACGGTGCGCTTCACGCACAGCAGGCAGCACCTCGAAGAACACGCGCATCGGGTTCTGGTTTTCGCCGTACGCTGCTGCACTCCGGTACTCTTCCGGCACCAGCTCTTGCGCCTTTTCGCGCCAGACCGACTGCCAATCACGTCGTCGTACAGCCTTCTTCGCGCCGGACGTTCCGCGAAGCCGACCACGGCCTTCGCGCGTCTCGGAACGTCTCACCGGTCGATTTCCCCGAACACAATGTCGAGCGAGCCGAGAATGGCGGACACGTCGGCCAGCATGTGCCCCTTGCAGAGATAGTCCATCGCCTGCAGGTGCGGGAAACCGGGCGCCTTGATCTTCACGCGGTACGGCCGGTTCGTGCCGTCGGCGACGAGATAGACGCCGAATTCGCCCTTCGGCGCCTCGACGGCCGCGTACACTTCGCCGGGGCCGACGTGGAAGCCTTCGGTGTAGAGCTTGAAGTGATGGATGAGCGCTTCCATCGAGTTCTTCATTTCGCCGCGACGCGGCGGCGCGACCTTCGAGCGTTCCAGCATCACCGGGCCCGGCGTCGTCGCGAGCAGCGCGCAGCACTGCTTGATGATTCCGATGCTCTCGCGCATCTCATCGCAGCGACACAGGTAGCGGTCGTAGCAGTCGCCGTTCTTGCCGACGGGTATCTTGAACTTCAGCTCGTTGTAGATCTCGTAAGGCTGCGCACGACGCAGATCCCACGCCATGCCGGAGCCGCGCACCATCACGCCCGTGAAGCCGTAGGCATAGGCGTCCTCGGCGCTGACCACGCCGATATCGACATTGCGCTGCTTGAAAATGCGGTTGTCCGTCAGCAACGTCTCGATGTCGTCGAGCGCCTTCGGGAATTCTTCGGCCCACTTTGCGATGTCGGCGATGAGCTGCGGTGTAAGGTCCTGGTGGACGCCGCCGGGACGGAAATAGTTCGCGTGCAGACGGCTTCCCGAGGCGCGCTCGTAGAAGATCATCAGCTTTTCGCGTTCCTCAAAACCCCACACGGGCGGCGTCAGCGCGCCGACGTCGAGCGCTTGCGTGGTGACGTTGAGGATGTGGCTGAGGATGCGGCCGATTTCCGAGTAGAGCACGCGGATGATCGAGGCGCGGCGCGGCACTTCGATGCCCAACATCTTCTCGATGGCGAGGCAGAAAGCGTGCTCCTGGTTCATCGGCGCGACGTAGTCGAGCCGATCGAAGTACGGCAGCGCCTGCAGGTAGGTCTTGTACTCGATCAGCTTCTCGGTGCCGCGATGCAAGAGGCCGATGTGCGGATCGACACGCTCGACGACCTCCCCGTCGAGTTCCAGCACCAGACGCAGCACGCCGTGTGCGGCGGGGTGCTGCGGCCCGAAGTTGATCGTGAAGGTGCGCTTTTCTTCTTCAAGCGCGGTGGGGAGATTGGTTGCGTCGTCAGCCATGGATTGCCTCCTGGCGCGAATGGCGAATGGCGAATGGCGAATGGGAGTTCACTCTTTTGAATCGCCGATGCGCTCCTGAAGGGATCGAATGAGAGCGCGGAGCCGTTTTCCAAGCGATGTGCATTGTGCGATTGGCTCCACCGCTTGCTGCGCGGTCAGCAGCCCGACGCGTTCTGCAATCAGAACATGCGTTTCGAACTCTTTGAGTGAGCCCTGGGCGATGCGAAGAAATTGGACGAACGATCTGGTGTGCTCTCGCCCATGCCCCTCGGCGATATTCGCCGCGATGGAAACCGAGGACCTCCGCATCTGCGACGTCATTCCGTACATCTCGTCTTTCGGAAAGGCTGATGTCAGTCGATAGGCGGCTTCTGCGAGCGCCATTGCGTCCTGCCAGACCGTCAGGTCGCGATAGGAACGTATCGTCTGATCCCCCACGACGTCCCCCCATTCCCCATTCGCAACTCGCCATTCGCCTAACCCTTGGCCTTCTCGTCGCCCGGCAAAATCTCGTTCATGCCTTCCCACGGTGAGAGGAAGTCGAAATTCCGGTAGGCTTGCGGCAGCTTCACGGGCTCGTAGACCACGCGTTGCTGCTCGGGGTCGTAGCGGACTTCCACATGCCCGGTGAGCGGGAATTCCTTGCGGAGCGGGAAGCCCTGGAAGCCGTAGTCCGTCAGCAGACGGCGCAGGTCCGGGTGGCCGGCGAACTGGATGCCGTACATGTCGAACGCCTCGCGCTCGAACCAGTCGGCGGCGGGATAGACGCTGATCACGGAGTTCACCGGCGTCGCCTCGTCGGTGCGGATCTTCAGGCGGATGCGCTTGTTCCGGCGCATCGAGAGCAGGTGATAGACCACGTCGAAGCGCTGCGCGCGCTCGGGGTAATCCACACCGCAGATGTCGATGAGCGTCTGGAAATGGCAGCGCGGATCGTCGCGCAGGAAGATCAGCAGCGGGATGATCTGGTCGGCCTTCACTTCGAGCGTCAACTCGTCGAAGGCGATCACGGTGTTCTCGACCGCCCCGCCCATGGCGCCGGTCACATGCATCGCCAGCTCTTCCAGCGGCGTGAGCGGCTTTACCGTGTCGGTCATCGCTCTACCGTCCCTTCGCGGCGGATCTTCTTCTGCAGCGCGAGCACGCCGTAGAGCAGCGCTTCCGCCGTCGGCGGGCAGCCCGGCACATAGATGTCCACCGGCACGACGCGGTCGCAGCCGCGCACGACGGCGTAGCTGTAGTGATAGTAGCCGCCGCCGTTCGCGCACGATCCCATGGAGATCACGTAGCGCGGGTTCGGCATCTGGTCGTAGACCTTGCGCAACGCCGGAGCCATCTTGTTGGTCAGCGTGCCCGCCACGATCATCACGTCGGACTGGCGCGGACTGCCGCGCGGCGCAAAGCCGAAACGTTCCACGTCATAGCGCGGCATCGCCATCTGCATCATCTCGACCGCACAGCACGCGAGGCCGAACGTCATCCACATCAGCGAGCCTGTACGCGCCCAGGTGATGAGATCGTCGGCGGCGGCGACGAGAAAACCCTTGTCGGCCAGTTCGTTCGACAGGCCCGTGTAGAACGGATCGTCCGGCTTCACCGGAAATCCGCCCTCGACGCCCGCACGCGCGGCGGCGTTTGCTGGCGCTATTGCCATTCGAGCGCGCCCTTCTTCCATTCGTAGACAAAGCCGACGGTAAGCACGCCGAGAAACGCCATCATCGACCAGAAGGCGAAGACCGAGCCCTCACCCAGCGTGATCGCCCACGGAAACAGGAACGCCACTTCGAGGTCGAAGATGATGAAGAGGATCGAGACGAGATAGAACTTCACGTCGAACTTCATGCGCGCGTCGTCGAACGCGTTGAAGCCGCACTCGTAGGCGGAGTTCTTTTCCTTGTCCGGGCTCCGGGGCGCTAACGCCCAGGCGGCAGCCATGAACCCCAGCCCCATCGCCGCAGCGATGGCCATGAAGATCACGATCGGCAGGTATTCGATCAGCAGTCCCTGCATGGCGGGGGCGGTCCTTTTCGGCGCGACTCTGAAGCGCAATTCGGCGGGCGGAAGCTACTGGCGCCCATGGTGCGTGGCAACCGTGCTGCGCCTGCGAACGACCGTGGCGGACCGCCGCTTCCAGCCCGTGACCGGGGTAACGGCGCGCCGGGGCGGCCGGGCCTATCCATCATGTGTCGCTGGAGACCAGACCGGCGCGAACCCAGGAGCAAACGTCATGACCCGCATGCTGATCACCACCCTCGCCGCGATCGCCGCCCTCGCCGTCGCCGCGCCCGCTTCCGCCAAGGAAACCACCGTCCGTCACGGCGGCTACACCCAGACGACGGTCCAGATCAGCGGCGCGGACTTCAACCTCGACACGCCGCGCGGCGCGGAACGTTTCGCTGGCGTCCTCTCCCGCGCCGTGGCTCAAGCCTGCGACACCGGCGACAACACCCTGACCGGCCGCCGCCTTGAACGCGCCTGCGTCGCCGAAACGATGCGTGCCACGGTTGCACAGATCGACAAGCCGTACCTCACGGCGGCGCTTCGCCAGCCCTCGCCGGGCCGGATCGTGGTCGCCTCGCGCTGATCCGACAGGCTGAAAGACCAGAGAGCCCCGCAGCGCCCGCTGCGGGGTTTTCCGCGTTTCGCGGACCAATTGGAGATGAAAAGAAAGTGGCGCGAGTGACGGGGCTCGAACCCGCGACCTCCGGCGTGACAGGCCGGCGCTCTAACCAACTGAGCTACACCCGCTTGGGGAAGCGGGGGCATAGGGCCTGCGGATTCTCGGGTCAAGCCGGTTGGTGAACACGATGGGACGCGCCCTCTTGTCCCCGCAGCGGGCCCGGCTATGAGGGGCGACGTGGGCGGTTAGCTCAGCGGTAGAGCGTCTCGTTTACACCGAGAGGGTCGGGGGTTCGATCCCCTCACCGCCCACCAGCCTTCGCTCGCTTCGCGAGCTACGGCTTGGCAAGCCAGCCCCCGTCCTTCATGCGAAGCGAGCGAAGGCTGGAGCTCCAATTGGCTGACACCGACGACATCTACCTGCGCCGCAGCGGTCGCCGCGCGGAAATCGTTCTCAATCGCCCTGCCAAGCGCAACGCCGTGACGCTCGCCATGTGGGCCGCCATTCCCGGTCTCGTCGCCGAAGCGGCGGCCGGCGACGCCGTGCGTCTCCTCGTCCTCACCGGCGCGGGCGATCACTTCGCCGCCGGCGCCGACATCGCCGAATTCAAGACCACCTACGCCACCCGCGACGCGGCCCTGGAAAACCAGGCGGTGATGGCGCGCGCGATGGCCGCCCTCGAGGACTTTCCCAAACCCAGCCTCGCCGTCATTCGCGGCGCCTGCGTCGGCGGCGGTTGCGCGCTGGCGCTCGGCTGCGACCTTCGCTTTGCGTCTGAAGACGCGCGCTTCGGCATCACGCCGGCCAAGCTCGGCCTCGCCTACGGCGTCTCAGACACCCGCCGTCTCATCGCGGCGGTCGGCCCCTCCGCCGCCAAGCGCATCCTGTTCACGGGCCAGTTCATCGATGCGAGGGAAGCGCTGCGTCTCGGCTTGATCGACGCTGCACATGCGCCAAACAATCTTGATGCCGCTGTGGACGCTTTCGAAAGCGCCCTTTCCGCCGCCTCCGGCTTCACCGCCCGCGCCGTCAAACGCGTGGCGGCGATGATCCGCGACGGAACGGTAGACGACAACGACGAAAGCCGCGCGCTGTTTGCCGACGCGTTCGAGGGCGCTGACTTCCGCGAAGGCGCCGCCGCCTTCCTCGCCAAGCGCACGCCGGACTTTCCATGAAGACGCTGACGCCCGCCGCCGCCGTCGCCGAACTCGCGCGCCACGCGCGCGGCGGACGCATCGTGCTGTCCTCAGGCCCTGCAGAGCCTCTCGTGCTGCACGACGCATGGCGCGAAACGCCGGAGACCGCCGCCGACATCCTGTTCGGGGACTTTTCGTATCGGGCATGAACCGCCTCGACTACGCATCGCTTCACCCGCGCGCGGGTATGGACATCGTGATGCTCTCGCCCGATTGGCGTCAGGGTTTTGTCGAAGGCCGCACGCTTCTGCGCCCGATGCATTACTCCGCCGCCTTCGCCACGCTCATCAATGAAGGTGCGCCAGCAGGCGTCTTCACCGTCTGCGCGCCGGATGCGGAAGGCATGTGTTCGTTCGGTCTCGCCGCCGACCTGCCGCCCGCCATGCTGTCGCGGACCGGCTACAAGTTAGCGGTGATCAATCACGCCATGCCGCGCGCGCCGGCTGCGCCCAGTATTTCACTGTCCGCATTCGACGCCGTCGTCGAAACAGACATGCCCTTGCCGGAACTGCCGGCGGCTCCGTCAAACCCTGTTGCCGATGCGATCGCCGCGCGAGTCGCCGATCTCGTGCGCGACGGCGACACGATCCAGACCGGCATCGGCAAGCTGCCCCTCGCTGCCGCTGCAGCGCTTTCCGGAAAACGTGATCTGCGCGTGCATTCCGGGCTCGTCGTACCCGCGCACCTTGATCTCGCGGAAGCCGGCGCCCTCCGCGATGCGCCGGGTGCGATCCGTGCGGGGGTCGCCGCCGGCGACAAGGCCTTCTACGATCGCATCGCGGCAGAGCCACGCCTGTCGCTCGTCAGCGTCGCCGAGACACACGGCGCCGTCGCGCTGGCGGCGGTGGAAAATCTGGTCGCGATCAATGCCGCGCTCGAAGTCGATCTCTTCGGACAGGTGAACGCCGCATTCGCCGGCGCGCAGCAGATTTCGGGTTCTGGCGGCCTGGTGGACTTTGTCCGCGGCGCGCGCACGTCGCGAGGCGGACGCGCGATCATCATGATCCAGGCCGAGGGCAAGGGAGGCGTCTCGCGCGTCGTGCCGCGTCTGGCGCAAGGAACGGTCACGGTCGCGCAGGCCGAGGCGCCGATCATCGTGACGGAATTCGGCGCCGTCGATCTTGCGCCGCTCTCCATCGATGCGCGCGCCGGAGCGCTCATAGCGCTGGCGCCGTCCGTACAGCGCGACCCTCTCTCCCGCGCCTGGCGCGACATGCGCGCCGCACTCTGAGAACTAGGACAGCGGCGTACGAGATGTCCTCAGATCGACGTTGCCGACCGGTATGCCATACCATGACACGTTCGCGCGATTGATGATGCCGCCGGCGCCATCCTCCGCCAGCACGTCGCGGAACTGCACCTTGCGCGCGCCGCCATCCTTCTTCGGTATCGCCATCGTGTATTCGAGACGGAAGACCGCGCCGTCAATGAAGCCAACGGCCTCGCCAACGACGTCCTCACGCGATCCACGATAGCGTCCGTCCGCCGACTTAGTGAGGCGCCAGGTCTTGCGTTCGTTGACGCCGTCGGCGTAGCGGAAATCCTCCACGAGCGTCAGCGTTGAACCGTCCCAGGCGCCGTTGAGTTCCACATCAAATGCGCGACGCACGCCCGTGATGCTTCGGAACTCGCCCTTGCCGTAGGACCGCCCGGCGAGGTCCTCCTCCGGAAGAAAACGCGCTGCAGACGGTGTCTCAGCTGGCACGCCCGGGCGCGTCGCGCATCCGGCGATGAGAATGGTCGCGGCGAGGGCGATGGTGCTGGCGACGCGCATGGCGTGATCTCCTGGTGTGGGCAGGAGTACGCAGCGCCTTCTGCAGCGGATCAGTTACTGCAGGTCGCCCGCCGCCCGCTGGAGCGCGAGACCGAGCAGCATGGCGGCCGTCCCCGGCACGCGCACGCACAGATGGCCGACGCCTGATTCCAGCTCCAGCATGGCGTCGCGACGGTCCAGTGACGGCGTCACGCGCCAGTCGGTGATCGCGCGCGCGCCGTCCTGCAGCGTTTCGCGATCGCTGAGCGGAAGCGGCGCTCTCGGCAGTCGCTCGGCGCTCTCGGCGCCCGCCCACATCATGCCGGCGAGCAGCTTCGGCAACGTGGACACCGGCAGCATGACGCTGCGCGTCTTCCCGTCCGCACATTCGAAATCCATCCCCACCATGTCGCCCGCGTTCGACAGGCGAAACGTCACGTCGGTGATCATCGGAGCGCCGGCGGGAGCGGTCATATCTTGTTCCGTGCGATGAGTTGGCGCGCGATGATGATGCGCTGCATTTCGTTGGTGCCCTCGCCGATGCAGAGGAGGGGGGCGTCGCGGTAGAGGCGCTCGATCGGATAGTCCTTCGAATAGCCGTTGCCGCCGTGAATGCGCATCGCTTCGAACGCGACTTCAGCCGCCGTCTCGCTGGCGAACCACTTCGCCATGCCCGCCTCCATGTCGACGCGACCACCCGCATCGTAGGCGCGCGCGGCATCTTCGACGAGCAATTCGGCTGCGCGCGTCTTGGCCGCCATCGCGCCGAGCTTGAGCTGGATCGCCTGATGCTCGCCGATGGCCTTGCCCATCGTCTTGCGTTCCTGCGCGTATTTCACGCTCTCGCGCAGCGCACGGCGCGCAATACCGACGCCGCGTGCGGCGATGTTGACGCGGCCGAGCTCAAGACCGCTCGTGGCCATGATGAAGCCTTTGCCTTCCTCGCCGCCGATGAGGCAAAGCTCGGCGTCGAGTTCGTAGTTGTCGAAACTGATCTGGCCGGTGTCGACGCCGCGATAGCCGAGCTTGTTGAGCTTCTTGCCGAGCGACACGCCCGCGATCGGTTTCTTCGTTTCCGGATCGATCTTCGGCGCGATGAACATGCTCATGCCCTTGTGACGGGGCTGGGCTTCGGGATCGGTCTTCACCAGCAATGCAAGGCACTGCCCCTCGATAACGTTGGTGATCCAGGTCTTCGCGCCATTCACGACGTAGGTATCGTTGCCCTTCTTCGTCGCGCGCGTGCGGATGCCCTGCAGGTCCGTGCCAGCGTCCGGCTCGGTGAGACCCAGACCGCCGCGCATCTCGCCGCTGGCGAATTTCGGCAGCCAGTAGTCCTTCTGCTTCGGCGTCCCGAAGCGTTGCACCATCAGCGCCATCATCATGTGCGTGTTGAACACGCCCGTCAGGCTCATCCACTCTTCGCAGATCAGCGTGACGATGCGCGTATAGGTCATCGCGGTAAGACCGAGGCCGCCATACTCCGGCGCGATCAGCGCGCCGAAGAGGCCAAGCTCCTTCATGTCCTCGACAAGTTCTGCCGGGTATTCATCCGCCTGCTCGTAGCGCGCCGCCACGGGCGCGACCTTCGTCTTCAGCCAGCGGTCGATGGCGTCGAGGATCTGGCGTTCGTCACTGTCGCTCATGTCACCAATAGTCCTTCATGATCTCGGTCGCCCACGCTGGCTCGCCAATCGTTCCGCGCGGCTGGAAGCCCTTCATAACCGGCTTGATGTCGAGCACGGGCGTGCCGTCGATGGCGTCGAGCCCTTCGACTTCCAGCACGAGCCCGTCCACCGCGATCACGCGGCAGGTGCACAGACCGATGCGATTTGGCCGGTTCTTCCCGCGCTGTGCGAAGATGCCGACCTTCGGCCAATCCTTGTTGCCGCGCGGGTGGCGCGCGCCGGTAACGATCTCGTCGTCGGTCACCTTGTCGAAGACGAATATGATCTCGGCGTGCGTGAACGCCTCAAGCCCGGCGAGCGAGTCCGCCGTGAAGCGCGCCGCGTCGAGTTCGATGCGCGCGCGACTGTTGCCCCAGTCATCGTCGATCGTGGCCGTACGCCCGCCGCGCACATGGCCGATCGGCTCCATGGCGATCATGGTCTCGCTCCCGTCTGCATGCGCCCGGACTAGGGCGCAGCGGCGGGAGCGTCAAATGTCTGAGGTATGCGCCGCAGGGTCAGGCCGCCTGCCGGATCGGCCAAGTTTCCTCCAGCCGGTCCAGCGACGGCGCCAACGGATCGGGCGCGCCGATGCGGGCGAGATAGAGGTGCCGCGCGATCTCGGCCTGCTGTTCGATGTTATAGTCGTGGAGGCGCTTGCCCGGCTCCCAGCGGTACTCATAAGCGTCACGACCGAGCGCCCGGAGTTTCGCCGCCGCCAGGACGACGCCACGCCGCGCCTGCCAGATGTGCGCCATTTCATGCACGAACCAGCCACGCTCGCCCGCCAGTGCATCCGAGAAATCGCGCGCCGCCCGCCACATGGAAAAAACGATCGTTCGCCTGTGCGGCACCATCGCCGCGAACGGCGCCGGCGGCGCCTGCTGGATTCGCACCGCGTCCAGATCGATTTCCCGACCGAAGACGACCCGGGCAATGTCTCTTTCGCCGCCCGTGAGGGCGCGCCGCTCGAAAGCGTGCATGCGGGGGAGACGGGACTGGTTCAACAGATGGCCTCGATCAGCGTGGGCCCCTTCATAGCGAGCATTCTAGCACACATTGTGTCGAAATCCTCGGCCCGCTCGCAGCGCGCCGCCGTCACGCCCTGCGCCTCGGCGAGCTTCACCCAGTCGATTGGCGGGTTGTCCAGGGAGAGCATGGACGAGGCCGTCGGACCCGGATTCCCGGCCCCCGTCCGCGCCATCTCGATATTGAGGATGCGGTAGGACCGGTTGGCGAAGACGATGGTCAGCACGTCGAGCTTCTCGCGCGCCATCGTCCAAAGCGCCTGGTTGGTGTACATCCCCGCGCCGTCGCCCGAGAGGCAGATCACCTTCCGGTCCGGCGCTGCAACCGCCGCCCCGAGCGCCAACGGCATGCCGATGCCGATCGCGCCGCCGGTCAGAAAGAGCCAGTCGTGGGGTTGAGCCCCTGCCGTCAGCGTGAAGATCGGGAGGCCCGCCGTGACGCCGTCATCGGCGATGATGGAGTCTGGCGGCATGTGCCGCGTGAGCGAGGCGCCGACATCGGCGGGGGAGAGGACGCCGGAAGACGCCGGGTAATCCTGCCTCAAGGAGACCGGCCCTGTCGCCGGCGCGCCGATAGCGTCCGCAAGCATCGTCAGCGCCTCGCCGGCGTTCTCTTGCGCCGTCGCCAGCGAAAACACGTCGCACCCCTCCGGCACGAGCAGACTCGGCTTTCCGGGATAGGCGAAGAACGCCGCCGGCGGCTGCGTGCCGGCCAGCACCATCAGATCGCACCCGTCCAGCTCCGCGAGCGCCATCTCGCCGAAATAACCGAGGCGCTGCGGCGCGTAGCGGCCTGCGCCGCGCTCCTGTCGCCAGACGAATGTGTCGGTGAAAACCTTCACACCCGCAGCTTCGAGACGCCCCGCTGCCGCAAGACCGGCGCCGATCGTCGCCGTGCCGTTGATCAGCACGCAGGGTTTCTTCGCGGCTTTCAGCCGTGTAGCGACGGCCTCCACCTTCGCGGCGTCCGCCGCCGTCCAGCGCACCGGCGCCACCGACGCTGCGGTGAGACCGCCGTCGTTCCATGCGCTGTCGGCGGGGAGAAGCAACGCCACCGGTCCGCCGCCGTTGCGCTGGCTTGCAAGCAACGCCTGCGCCGCGCGTTCGCCGCCGACGGAGGCCTTTTCGACACGGCCCGTCCAGATCGCGTTCGGCTTCGCGAGCGCTTCGATGTCCGATGTCAGCGGCGCGTCGTATTCGAGGTGGTAGGTCGCGTGGTCGCCGATCACGTTGACCATCGGCGAACGGGCGCGCCGCGCATTGTGGAGATTGGCGCCCGCGTTCGTGAGGCCGGAACCCAGATGCAGCAGCGTCATCGCCGGCTTGCCGGCGATCCGTGCATAACCATCCGCCGCGCCTGTCGCCACACCCTCGAAGAGGCACAGGATGGAACGGATGCGCGGCTCGCGGTCGAGCGCTGTGACGAGATGCATCTCGCTGGTGCCCGGATTGGCGAAGCATGCCGCCACGCCGCAATCGGCCAGCGTCTGAACCAGCGCTTCGGCGCCTGTGGTCATGGAACGTCCTTCCGCATCGAGACCGCGAGTATGGCCTGTCGGCGGGTCGTCCGGAAGCGCGACGCGGCAAACAAAAACGGCCCGGCGCTGATGCCGGACCGTCAAGGCTGCGCACGGGGAAAGTTCTGCTCAGTTCGGCGCCGGCAGCGGCTCGGTGGTGAAGACGCCAGTCTGGGTCCGGGTCTCGCCGTTGCGCCCGGTGACGGTGCGGTCAACGGTCGCGCCGCCTTCACCGTCACGTGTGGTGGTGCGATCGACTGCGCGGGTGGAGCCATCGGCGAAGGTGGTGTCGCGGGCGTAGGTGGAGCCGTTCTCGGTGGGCGTGCGCACGGCGGTGGTCACGCGTGTTTCGCCCTGACGGTTGGTGACTGCGGCTGAAGATGTGACGACACCCGTCGATGCATCGCGCGCCGTCGCTGATGTCCGCGAACGGGTCGTACCGTCATCGAAGGTGGACGTGCTCGTCACGGCGCGGGCGCCATCGGCGCGGGAGACGTCACGCTGATAGTCGACGGCGCCGGCGTTTTGCGTCTGGATCAGGCCGGAGACGCTGGCGCCGTCTTCCGTTGTCGTCCTGGTGAAATCGCCCGTCTGCGTGCGGGTATCGCCGTCGCGGCCGGTGACCGTCCGCGAGGCACTGTAGGTTCCTTCGCCGGTGCGTTGCGCGTCCACGTCGACGCTGCGGGTCGAGCCATCGGCGTAGGTGCGATCGCGATCGCGCGTATAGGTGCCTTCCTCGCGGTCGCGCGTGCGAGACTCGGTGGCGGAAGTGGTGCGACCGTTCGGGCCAGTGGCCGTCGTGGTGCGCGAACGCTCGCCGCGTGAACGCACGGTGTCGCGTTGCACTGTCGCGGTCCCGCGCTGGGTCTGCACCTGGCCGGACACGCGCCGCCCGCGCGCATCGGCGTCGGCGACCGTAACGACGCTGGCGGCGCTCAAGGCGAGAGCGCCCAGCGCGAGTGATGTGGCGATGATCTTCATGAACTAGAACCCCTGACGATAGTCGTCCTTCGCCTCCTTCCAACGCCGTTGCGCCGTCGACCCGTCGCGACACCTGCGCGCAATCGTGATTAATCTCCCGCCATGACCGCCTTCGATGTCCTCGTCGGCCGCATCGAGACGCTGGCGCTCGACGCGATCGTGAACCCCGCCAACGCCCGCCTCGCGCCCGGCGGCGGCGCGGACGGGGCCATTCGCGCGGCGGCGGGGCCGGAACTCGATCGCCTGCTGGACCGTAGCGGCGGACTGGCCGAAGGCGCGGCGCTCGCAACCCCGGGTTTCGCGCTGCCGAGCCCGTGGGTGATCCACACCGTCGCGCCCGTCTGGCCGACGGGCCGACCAGAGCGCGAAAAGATCGCGCTGCTCGCGCAGTGCTATCGCTCTTGCGTGGAAGCGGCGGCGGAGCTGCGGCTCAAGTCCATCGCGTTTCCCGCCATCGGCGCCGGCGCCTATGGCTGGCCCATCACGCGCGCGGCCGACATCGCGATCAGTGCGACAACCGAGGCCGTCGCGCGCTTCGCGAACGTCGAACGCATCGTCTTCTGCTGCTTCAGCGAGAGCGACGCTGTCGTCTATCGGGCGCGGCTCGCGGCCTAGAGCGTTTCGAGGAAGCGGATCGGCTCGCCCACGCTGGGCGTCGTGATCTCGCCATCACGCATGACTATGCTGCCGCGCGTGATCGTGGCCATCGGCCAGCCCTTCGCGGTCATCCCGGCGAACGGCGTCCAGCGCGCTTTCGAGGCCTGTTCGCCATCGGTGATGACGCGCCGCGCTGCGAGATCGACGAGCGTGAGATCGGCGTCATAGCCGAGCGCGAGGCGGCCTTTGCCCGCGAGCTGGAACACGCGCTGCGGCGACGTGCTGGTGAGATCAACGAAGCGTTCGAGCGTGAGCCGCCCTTCGGCGACGTGCGTGAGCATCACCGGCACCAGCGTCTGCACGCCCGGCGTGCCCGACGGCGATTGCGGATAAGGTTTGGCCTTTTCCTCCGAGGTGTGCGGCGCGTGATCGGAGCCGAGCACGTCGATGAGGCCCGACCGCACCGCTTCCCACAATGCAGCGCGATGATGTGCGTCGCGGATCGGCGGGTTCTGCTGCGCCTTGCCCTTCAGACGTTCGTACGCTTCGGGCGCCGCGAGCGTGAGATGGTTCGGCAGCACTTCCACCGTCGCCACGTCACGGTGCTGCGCGAGCAGCGGCAGTTCGTCGGCGGTGGAGACGTGCAGCACATGGATGCGCTTGCGCAGGCGCGTGGCGATGGCGAGCAGGCGACGCGTGCACATCAGCGCGCTCTCCGCGTCGCGCACTTCCGGATGGCTGGTCCAGTCTCCCGGCCGCACGAGGCCGGCGCGTTCGCGCATGCGGTACTCGTCTTCCGAGTGGAACGCGACGCGCCGCTTCACCGCCGCAAGAATGCGCGTCACGTCCTCGTCCGACTGCACCAGCAGCGAGCCCGTGGACGCGCCCATGAAGATCTTCACGCCGCAGCAGCCGGGGGCGCGCTCCATCTCGACGAGATCGGCGACGTTGTCGGTGGCGCCGCCCGCGTAGAACGCGTGATCGACGTGCATGCGGCCCTTCGCACGCTTGAGCTTGTCTTCGAGCGCAGCCAGCGTCGTGGTCGAGGGATCGGTGTTCGGCATCTCGAAGACGGCGACGACGCCGCCGAGAGCCGCCGCGCGCGATCCTGTCTCAAGGTCTTCCTTGTACTCCTTGCCCGGCTCGCGGAAGTGGACCTGGGTGTCGATGACGCCGGGCAACACGTGGAGCCCCTTCGCGTCGATCACCTGACCCGCCGATGCGGTGCGCAGATCGCCGATGGCGGCGATCTTGCCGGCGCGCACACCGACATCGCCTTCGCCGCGCCCGGCGTGATTCACGATCACGCCGCCACGGACTATGAGATCGAATGCGCTCATGCGAGGCCTCCCTTGCGCATCAGGTCGCGCGCGACGGTCTCCACCGCTTCCACTGTGACGTCTTCCATCAGAGAATGCTCGATGAGCGGCATATAGCCGATGGAAATCGTTTCCTCGAAACTCTTTGGCCCGCGCAACGCCTGCGACCGCGGACCACGCGGACCGTACACCCGCTCGTCGGAAGGTCCGAAGAGGCCGAGCGTCGGCGCGCCGACCGTGGCGGCGATGTGCATGAGCCCGGAGTCGTTGCCCACGAAAAGCGCCGCGCGTTCGAGCGCCGCCGCCGCCGCCAGCAGGTCGAGACCGCCTGCCGCGTTCACGACCACAATGCCCTGTGCCTGCAGCGTAGCGGCGATGGTCTCGCAGATCGCCTTGTCCTCCGGCGCGCCCAGCAGCAGCACCGGCAAACCCTTGAGCGGACCATCCGCGCCGACGAGACGGTGTGCGAGTTCCGCAAAGCGTTCCGGCGGCCACCGCTTGCCGATGAAGTTCGCGCCCGGTCCGAGCGCGAGCACCGCGCCATCCGTGCTCTCCAGCACTGCGCTTGAAGCCGCGCGGGCCTGTGCATCGATGTGAAGCTTCGGCGCCGGGAGTGCATCCACGCGCATGAGCGCGGCGAGTTCGGCGAGCTTGTGGCGCAGCAGTTTCGATTTGCTGTGCACGATCCGCTTGCGCGCATTCAGGCCGTAGGTGACGAGCGAGCCGCGCAGATCGATCGCGAGATCGTAGGGCGCGCCCTTCCGCAGTTCGCCCCACAGCGCGCGCCAGCGGCCGGGGCGCTTGTGGAACACCTCGATGCGCTCCAGCCCCGGCGTCGCGCGGAACAGGGTCGCCGGCAGCGGTCCGCACGCGATCACCACCGACGCGCCGGGCATGGCCGCCGTGGCGTGCTCCAGCGCGGCCGTCGAAAGGACGGCGTCGCCGATGCGGTTGGAGGTGATGAACAGGAGGCGCGCCATGGGCCGCCATAAAGGGGCGCCCGCCGCGCTTGCCAAGCCGGGTTGGGCGCCCATCTTGGCGCCATGGCCCTCTACGCTCCCGCACGGTCGGTTCTTCGCGTCGCAGGCGAAGACGCCGGTGGTTTCCTCGACGCGCTCGTGACCAACGACGTCTCCCGGGCGACGCCCGAGGCGCCCGTCTATGCCGGACTGCTGTCGCCCCAGGGCAAGGTGATCGCCGACTTCATCGCTTTCCGGGCCGAGGACGGGGCGCTGCTTCTCGATGTGGACCGCAGCCGGGGCGAGGACCTTCTGCGACGGCTCGCCCTCTACCGCCTGCGCCGCAAGATCGAACTCGCCGATGTTTCCGAACGCTTCCACGTCCTCGTCCATACGGACGCGCAGTCCGGCCTGACCGCCGACCCCCGCCGTCCGGACGGCTCCATCGGCGCGCGGGTCCTGGAGACAACGGCGCCCGCAAATCCCGATCCCATTGCCGACTATGCAGCCCTCCTTATCGCCGCCGGCGTCCCGGACCTTTCGGTCGACGCAGCGTCGGAGGAAGTCTTCGCGCTCGAAGCCTTGTTCGAGGAGTTCAACGGCGTCGACTTCCAGAAGGGCTGCTTCATCGGCCAGGAGAACGTCAGCCGCATGAAGCGCCGCGCCACCACGCGGCGGAAGTTCTGCCGCATCGCCTTCGAAGGACCGGCGCCCGCGTTCGGGACCGGGATCGCGGCAGGCCCCGCTCAGATCGGTTCGGTGCGCTCCGGGGTTGAAGGCCGCGCCATCGCCCTGCTGCGGCTTGATCGCGCCGTCGAAGCAGCGGACAAAAACATCGCCCTCACCGCAGGCGGCATTACCGTCCGCCTCGATCCACCCGCCTGGCTCATCATGCCTGAACACGGAGACGACTGACATGTTCGGACAAAACTGGGGCGGTATCGGCTTCGGCTTCCTCGTCGCGCTCGTGCTGGGTCTGTGGTCGGTGTTCAACATCGTCCAGAGCGAACGCACGACGCCACTTTGGAAAGCGCTTTGGTGCGTGTTCGTGCTGTATGTGCCGTACATCGGCTTCATCATCTGGTTCTTCTTCGGCCCGCGCGCGACTAAAGGCGCGGTGCTTTGAAGGATCGCTGTCCGTGGGCGACGGCCACCGATCCGCTTTACTGCGCCTATCACGATGAAGAGTGGGGCGTGCCGGAATACGATTCCCGCGCGCTCTGGGAAAAGCTCGTGCTCGACGGCTTTCAGGCGGGCCTCGCCTGGATCACCATCCTCCGAAAGCGCGAGACGATGCGCGCCGCGTTTGACGACTTCGATCCCGCGAAGGTCGCCCGCTACAGCGAGAAGCGGATCGAGAAGCTGCTCGGCGATCCCGGCATCATCCGCTCGCGCGCGAAAATCGAAGCGGCCATCGGCGGCGCCAGGGTCTGGCTCGACATGCGCGAACGCGGCGAGGACTTCTCCGACTATCTCTGGAATTTCGTCGACGGCCGTCCGGTCCAGAACAAGTGGAAGTCCTTCCGCGAAGCGCCGACGGCCACGCCCGTTTCCGAAGCCATCGCCAAGGATCTGAAGCGCCGCGGCTTCAAGTTCTGCGGGCCGGTGATCACCTACGCCTTCATGCAGGCGGTGGGCGTGGTCAACGACCACGAGGTCGGCTGCGGTCGCCACGCCCACTGCGCGAAGCTCGGCCAGCGGAAGCGCTGACGGCTTGACTGGCGCGGCCCGGCGGCGAAGGTTACGCCCCGATCTAGGAACGCTCCCGCCATCGCCCGGTCGGGAGGCCAAGGAGCTGACCCGATGCGCGCCCTCATCCTTCTTGCCGCCGTAAGCCTTGCCCTGACCGCCTGCGTGAAGCCGGGCGTCGGCGGCTCGGTCGGCGGCCGGTACGTGGACCCCTACACCTGCGAGATCCGCAACAAGCGCGAGACCGACCCGCCCTACGACGCCGACTGCATCAAGGCCGCCCAGCGCGTGGCCGAAGCCGCCACGAAGGCCGCGTCGAAGACCAAGAAGTAACAGGCGCTGGTCGCCGCAGTCGACGACGGGCCGGACGCGGACTAGCGTCAGCGCCTGTGCATCCTGTTCCGTAAGGACGATCCCTTGACCGCCGTAGCCATCTCCGCGACCGGGCTGTTCACGCCCGCGCAGTCCATCACCAACGACGAACTCGTCGCGGCCTTCAACGCGTATGTCGCGCGTTTCAACGCTGAGCATGCCGGCGACATCGCCGAGGGCAAGGTCGCGGCCTTGTCGCCCTCGTCGACGGAGTTCATCGAGAAGGCGTCAGGCATCAAGGCGCGGTACGTCATGGACAAGGCGGGCGTGCTCGATCCCGCGATCATGGCGCCGCGGATTCCCGAACGGCCGAACGAAGAAATCTCGGTGATGGCCGAGATCGGCGTGGCCGCAGCGCAGGAAGCGCTGACGCGCGCGGGCCGCGACGTGCGCGACGTGGACGCGGTGATCTGCGCGGCGTCGAACATGCAGCGCGCGTATCCCGCGATGGCGGTGGAAATCCAGAATGCGCTCGGGGTCGAAGGATACGGCTTCGACATCAACGTGGCGTGTTCGTCCGCGACGTTCGGCATCCAGACGGCGGCGGACTTCGTGCGCGCGGGCCATGCCCGCAGCGTGCTCGTGGTGAACCCCGAGATCTGTTCCGGCCATCTCAACTGGCGCGACCGCGACAGCCACTTCATTTTCGGCGACGTGGCCACCGCCATCCTCGTCGAGCGCGCCGACATCGCGCCCGCCGGATCGTGGGCGATCCTCGGTACGAAGCTGAAGACGAAATTCTCCAACAACATCCGCAACAATTT
Organism: Alphaproteobacteria bacterium; assembly: GCA_034440275.1. Lineage (GTDB taxonomy): Bacteria > Pseudomonadota > Alphaproteobacteria > Caulobacterales > Aquidulcibacteraceae > VFBF01. The sequence goes on along the minus strand of JAWXBS010000134.1, from coordinate 690 downwards.
CGGCTTCCTCAACCGCGCTGCGCCGAGCGGCGAAGGCCAGCCCGACAAGCTCTTCGTCCAGGAAGGCCGCAAGGTTTTCAAGGAAGTGGTGCCGATGGTCGCCGACATGATCCTCAGCCACATGGCGGAACTGAACCTGCAGTCAGGCGACTTGCGCCGCCTCTGGCTGCACCAGGCCAATGCCGTGATGAACCGCCTGATTTCCGAACGCGTCCTCGGCCGCGAGGCCACCCGCGAGGAAAGCCCCACCGTCCTCGACGAATACGCCAACACCTCGAGCGCGGGCTCCATCATCGCCTTCCACAAGCATTCCGCCGACATGCAGACCGGCGATCGGGGACTGATCTGTTCCTTCGGCGCGGGGTATTCGGCAGGCACGGTGTTCGTGGCGAAGGCGGCGTAAGCGACGCCATCAAAGGCGAGGACCGCCGGCGCCCTCGCCGGCATCCTAGCTCTCAGGGCGATCCACTGTGCCGGCGAGGCGCCGGCGGTCCTTATCTTCTTCCTCGCATGCGTCATCATCCGCGGAAGCGCTCGCTTCGCGGTGGATACCGAACAGGTTGCGCGCACGCTCATGACGTATCCCACAAGCGCCGCACGGCGGCGTCGATCTCGAAGCGCGCGTCTTCCCAGACCGCGACCATGTCTTCGTAGTAGTCGCGGCGATCCGTGGGCGGCGGTCGCTTCGGC
>JAWXBS010000133.1:0-7039 GCA_034440275.1 Alphaproteobacteria bacterium | reverse complement strand
GCGGCTATGTCCAGAAATGCCTGACGGACCTGCGCATGAAACGTTTCATCGAAACTCTCGTAACGCGCTTCGCCAATCATGCGACTGCGCGCGCGCGCAAGTCCGATCGCTGGCGCAAGATCGAGTACAAGTGTCAGGTCGGGCTGCGGCGCACCGATGATGGAATGCAGTGCTTCAAGCGTCTCCGGCGCAATTCCGCGCGCCGCCACCTGGTAGGCGTAGGTTGAATCCGCGTACCGATCGCAGATCACCCAACAGCCACGCGCCAGCGCGGGCCGGATTGTGCGCTCCAGATGGTCGTTTCGCGCTGCGATCAGCAGCAAGGTTTCTGTGAGCCCGCTCCAGCGTTCCTCGGCGCCGGTGACGATGAGCCGCCGGATATCGTCTGCACCGGGTGAACCGCCAGGCTCGCGCGTGCGCACAACGACGATGCCCGCAGCTTCCAAGGCAGCCTGCAGCCCCGCAGCGAGCGTCGATTTACCAACGCCTTCACCGCCTTCGAGCGTGATGAAACGCCCGACCGTCATGCTCAGCCGCCGCCAAACATTTGTTGCAAGCCGAACGCAGCTTTGGCGAACGGATTCGCGCGCCCGATCTTGGAGCCTGCAGCCAACGGGAACTCATGTCGCACGCCCGGGCCTTCAACCACGAGTTTGGCGACGATTGCGCCCTTCTTGATCGGCGCCTGCAGGGGTCCCTCATAGACAATATGCGCCGACATGCCGGCGCGAACGGAGCGGTGCGCGGCGATGGAGATGGCCTCGCTCGCCACCAGCGGCACCTGCGCGCGCGACCCGAGCCAGACATCGGCCTGACCGACGACCGCATCCTTGGCGAAGAGCGACGTGACGTTGAAGTCGAAGAGCGCGGCGCGCATGAGACGTTGGCCTTCCACGGAGCGCGCCGCCATGCTCGGCAACCCGTTGAAGACGACTATTCTGCGTTGGCCGTTGAGTTGCGCCGAGCCGATTAGACCGTAGCCGGAGATGGACGTGTGACCCGTCTTCACGCCATCAGCGCCTTCGACGCGTCCGAGCAGCGGGTTGCGGTTCTCCTGGGTCTTGCCGTTGTAGGTGAACGACGGCTCCGCGTAGTGACGATAGAGCTCGGGATAGTCGCGAATGATGATGCTTGCGAGCCGTGCGAGGTCACGTGAGCTGATGACGTGATCGGGGTCCGGCAGACCCGTGACGTTGCGAAACTGCGCGCTCGTCAACCCTAGCGCGCGCGCACGCTGGTTCATCAGATCGACAAAGGCGGCTTCAGAGCCCGCTATGCCCTCGGCAAGCGCAATGCAGGCGTCGTTGGCGGAGACGATCACCACGCCCTTGACGAGATCCTCGACGCGCACGCGCGAATTGATGTCGAGGAACATGTGGGAACCGTCGGACTGAGCGCCGTAGCGCCATGCGTTCTCGCTGACGGGCAGTTGAGTATTGAGTGTAATCTTCTTTGCGCGAAGCTGATCGGCAACGATCAGCATCGTCATGAGCTTGCTCATGGAGGCGGGTGGCATGGCCACGTCGCAGTCGCGGCAATAGAGGAGTTGGCCCGTACCGTGATCGAGGATCGCGATGTGCTGAGCGTTGCTCGAGATAGGGTCACCGGCCAACGTCGACGGCGACGCGCTCACCTGTGCGCGCGCCGTAGCGGCGCCGGGCGCCATCAAGCAAAGCCCAAGGACCGCCAGCGAGAGGAGGCGGGTGACGCCCATCCGGATTCTCCGAGTGATTCGCCCCTACGGCGTACGAACCGGATAGAAGCCTCGGGGGCTCAAGGCGTCAACGACGCCTGCAGTCACGATCAACGCGCCGAGGCGACCACGGCGCCGGCGAACCCGCGCTCGGCGACCACGTCACGGGCGAGTTCCGCCTCCGCGCGGGAGGCCCATTGGCCGAGGCGGACACGGTGGAGGGTCACGGAGGGCCCTTCCCGCACATCCACCACGACGGAACCGACATCCAGAAGGGCGGTCCGGACCCGCTCGGCGTTGGAGGGGTCGGCGAACGCGCCGACCTGGATGAAGTAGGCGCCGGACGGACGCGCGGGCGTGGGTGCCTCCTCAGCAGCGGCGACTGCGGCGGGATGCTCAACAGCCGGTGCGGCTGCCGGGGCTACTGCCGGGGCGGCGACTTCGACCGCTTCCGAGGCGACATCCTGTGGTGTGGCGGCCGGAACATCGTCGAAGGCGTCGTCCGCGAGAAGGTCGGAGGAGGCCCCTGCCCGCAGCGTGCCGCGCAGGTCGAGAGGGGGCCGGGCATGCGCGCGAACGTCACGACCGTAACCGTAGAGCATTTCGGACGCCTCGAGAGACGTCGCCACCGCGCGGCGTACGGGGGCGCTCGACGCCAGCTGCACGCGCGCGGCGACGGGGCGCTCCGCCTGGGTGGCGAACTCGACGGGCGCAGGCGCCCGCTCCCATGCCTGCGCGCCGCCCGCCATCAAAGTGGCCTCCGCAGCGGCGAGGACGAGAGACCTGACGACGATCGACATGCATGCTCCGGCCATCATGCCCGCTGCGCGGGCGAACGTGTTCGATGCCGGAGACTAACGGTATGCGATTGAAGGCCCGTTAGGTTTCAGGGTTTATTCACGTTCACCAACATGGCGTCAGCGCGCCGGACAGATGAGATATTTCTCGCCCGTGCGCTTGGCGTTGTAGGCGGCCAACACCGCTGGATCGAGCGCCTCCGTGAGCGACACCTGGTGGCTGTAGTGGCTCTTGAATGTCGTCGTCAGTTCGTCGACCACGCGCTTGCGCATTCGCCCGACGACTTCTGGACCGGCCTTCGCCATGAATGGGGTCAGCAGAAAGCCTGAAAGCGCCCATGAAAGGCCGAAACTGCGCGTCAGCATGGTCGGCGCGAGATCGAGACCGCCGTAGATGTAGACCTGCTTGAAGGTATCGGAGCCATAGCGCGAATATGTCGTCATGCGCTTCACGGCGGCGCTTTCCATCGCGGCAAGCATCTGGCTCGCGAGTTTCCCACCGCCGATCGCATCGAAGCCGAGCGTGGCGCCGGTTTCCACAAGCGCGGCCGTGAGATCATCGACGAAGGATTCCGAAGCGGAATTCAGAACATGCGTCGCGCCTATGCCCTTGAGCAGCGCGACCTGCTCTTCGCTGCGCACGATGTTGACGAGCGGAATGCCGTCCTTCGCGCAGATCTTCACGAGCATCTGGCCGAGATTGGAGGCCGCAGCCGTATGTACGAGCGCAGAATGCCCCTCCATGCGCATCACTTCGGTGAAGGCAAGAGACGTCAGCGGGTTCACGAAGCACGATGCGCCATCGGCAGGCTCCGTGCCCGCCGGCAGCTCCATGCATGCGGACGCAGGCAGGCAACGATACTGCGCGTACATGGCGCCGCCGAGCAGTGCGACGGTCTTGCCCATCAACGCCTGCGCCTCGGGCGAAGCGCCCGCCTTCACCACCACGCCGCATCCTTCGTTGCCGATGGGCATGGCTTCACCGATGCGGCCCGCCATGGCGCGCATGCCAGCAGCGGGAACGTCTGCGGTGATCACCGGGAGTCCATCGCGTTGCGAAGCGCGCGCGGTGCGTACATCCGCAGCACCCACCAGAAGGCCGAGATCGGAAGGGTTGATCGGAGCCGCAAGCACCTTGACCAGAACCTCGTGGTCGCGCGGCTCCGGCACGGGCCGCCGCGCAAGCGAAATCTCGAGTTCGCCGCCCTCCTTCACGAGGGTTAGCATGGTGAGGTTGTCTGCAGGAATATCGGTCATGGCGGTGCTCCGGCGCGAGTGGATCAAGGACGGCTAACGCATTGACGGCCATGCGACAATGTTCAGTCGTCACCAGGCAGTGGCCGAACGACAGAGTCAGCGCTGGCAGGCGTCGGACGGTGTGCGCGGATGCACGCTTCTTGCCCGTTCAAGCTCGAGCGCCGGAAATCGGGCCAAGGTCCTGGTCGATCCACTCTCGCATGCGCGTGCGACCAGTTGTGCGTCGGCGAGCAATGTTATCCCGACATCCCAGATCCTTGCGGCAGCACCTTCTGATGCGGTGACTATGCTGCGTCCATCGGGACTGAAGGCCGCCTGTCGAAGCGGCGCATACGCGGGCTCCTGAACCTGCATCATCTCCCGCCCGGTCGCGGCATCCCATACACGCGCGGACCCACCGTAGGAGGCGGTCAACACACGACTTCCGTCGGGGCTGAATTGCACACCGACAATCATCGCGACGTTGCCGACCAGGGCGACGAGGGGGCGCCCGTTCGATGCGTCCCATATCCGCGCCGTCTTGTCCTCGCTCGCTGTCGCCACCCGGGTTCCGTCCGGACTAAGGGTTGCCGCAAGTATGTTTCCGTCATGACCCGCCAAGGTGGCGATGACCTTGGCCGAACGCACGTCCCATATCCTGGCTTCGAAGATGCTGGCGGTCAGAAGGCGCGAACCGTCCGGACTGAACGCCAATGCGCTTTCGCTGTTTGCATCGTCAAGGTGCGCAATCATGACGCCGGTTGCCGCGTCCCAGATGCGAATGTCCCAAGGCGACGCGACGTGCCTGCGCGATGCGGTCGCGAGGCGCGCTCCGTCGGACGAAAATACCGCACGCGCGAGTGCTATGTCGTGCCCTTCGAACGCCCGAACAGGCGCACCATCGGAAGTTCGCATCAATCGCGTGACGCCACCTCCCCCGGCGATCAGCACTTCTCTTGTTCCGGGCCGAAAGAGCAGGGCCGAAATCCTCCTGCTCTCGTCGATGAAATCCCCAAGCACCCCTCCGCTCGCGGCGTCGAGCACGCGCCAGTGACCCTCAGGACCTGAAGTCACCAAGCGAGATCCATCGTCGTTGAAGACCGCGGCGGACACGCGGCTGTTCTGATCACCGACGCGAAATACTTCTGCGCCAGACGTCGCGTCGCTGACGATTGCACGGCCCGCATCCGACTCGGATAGGACGCGACGCCCTGCTGGATCAAAGGCGGCGAAATTTACAGCGTCTGGATGCCCAGCAATCACCGTCCGAAGAGTAGGCGAAGCGACCCGCCATAACCGCACGCTGCGATCGGCGGTGGCGGTGAGAACCTGCGCGCCGTCAGGCGTGAAGACGCCGCCCTCGAGCGGCGCGCGATGACTCTTCAAAACCGCAATTTCGCCACCGCTCGCGCCATCCCACAGCATCGCGCTCTCGTCATGGGAGGTCGTCAGGATGGTTGCGCCATCGGGACTGAACGCTAAGTTCCGGATCAGGTCGGTGTGGCCGATGAGCGGCGCCGCCTCCCGCGGTCGCGCCAACGCCCATATCAACCCCTCTCCACCTGCATCGCCAGCAGCGACGAAGCGACCGTCCGGGCTCACATCCAGCGCGGTGATGGCTCCGTTCAAGCCATACATGGAGGCGCGGACTTGACCCGTCTTACCGTCGAGTGCGCGTACTGTTCCGCTATCCGACGCCGTAGCGAGCACGGTGCTGTTGTCACTGAAAGCAAGTAGGCTGAGGGGGTCGTTTCCGCGGCGGACAACAACAGGGGGACCTGTGCGGTCGAGCGACCACAAGCGCACCGCGCCATCTTCACCTACCGCAGCCAGTCGGCTTGAATCCGGGCTGAAGGCTGCGCCGTTGAGAGAAGCCGACGGGCCGACGAGATCGCGGATGCGCTTGCCGTCGCTAGGATTCCAAAGGTGGACGACGCCTTCGTCGGTGGCGGTTGCGAGAAAGCGACCGTCGCCGCTGAAGCCGGCTAGCGCCAGCAGCTTGCCTTCCACGAGTGTCGCAACCCGGCGACCGGTCTCGGCGTCCCAGAGCTGCGCGGAGTTGTCGGCAGAAGCGGTCGCGACCCTTCGACCATCGGCGCTGAATGCACCGTCCCAGATGTAGGCCACGTGGCCCCTTAGCTCGTGGCGAAGTTCGAGGGTGCGCCGATCCCACAGTTTGGCGACGCCATCGTCAGACCAGGACAAGATGCGCGTGCCATCGGATGAAACGGCAACGCCCAGCACCGGCCCTCCGTGCGTGTTGATGACCGCTTCGGCTTGGCCGCTCGCCAGCGCGCGCATCAGTTCCGCGCGTGCATGCCTGGGTGTAAACCCGGCGAAGAGCGCGTCGCGACCGCGCATACCCGCCAAGGCGTAACGCTGTGCCTCCTCGAAGCGCTGATTGTCGTTGGCTTCCTTGGCGAGGTTCGCCAAGGCATCGCTGCGCGCCTGAGCAACCTGCCGTTCACCACGGCTCTGCACGCCCATCACCACAAGACCCGCCGCGAGCACTAGCCCGGCGGCGATGGCGCCGCGGACCCACCACTGGCGAATCGCCTCGCGCCGCCGCCGCTGCCCCAGCTGATCGAAGGGCACGCCGAGAAGGCCTGACGCTATGCGCGCGCACACGCGCTCCATGCCGTCCTGGCGGAGATCAATGCCCACCGGCTCCACGGGCATTTCGTCGGGATGAAGATCGGGGCCGGCATCAAGCCGCAGGGAAGGTGGAAAGCACTCGGTCTCGGGATCACCCGAGTTGGGTACGCCATCGACGATGACCGCGAAGATGCGATCACCCCGCCCGATCCGGCGGAAGTGCTGTACCTCTGTGTCCACCCACCGCGAGCCAGCCGATCGCGGCGAACAGACAACAACGAGACTCTCGGAATCTTCGATCGCGCCGCGCACCGTCGCACTGATGTCGGACGCCGCGCTCATGTCTTCGGCATCGCGGAAGAACTTTCCCAGCAGACGGCGCTTTGACTTGATCGCGTCGGGGGCGATGCCGAGCGGCACCCGATAGTTCTCCAAGGCGCGATGTAGCGCCTGCGCCTGCTTCGTGTCCTTCTGGCTGTAGCTTATGAAGGCGCGATAGCGTTTGTAGACGGGCGCCACGGCGAATGATCCCCCAGTCCGCGCGCCCGGTGTGTACGAGGTGGCGGCGCGCCAGTCTGAATTGTCCGCCGGTCGGGTACCTGTCAACGCCTTTGAATCGCAGTCAGAGGAACAGTTGGACTGCACATTACGCCGCTGGCGGATGGGGTGTCCTAAGAGAAATGTTGCGACGCACAACGCGTCTCCGCAATCGCCATTT
>JAWXBS010000132.1:0-15249 GCA_034440275.1 Alphaproteobacteria bacterium | reverse complement strand
GCTCAACCCGCGCCTGCGCCCAGCGCCGATCTGCGGTCGACCACGTCGCCTTAGAGTCAGCCGACCGGCTTCATCATGACCCGCGTGATTTCCACGCCATAGTTGTAGTCGGACTTGTCGCTGATCACCCAGATGCCGAGCCCCTTGGGCGGCCCGCCCGCAAGCGCCGGCAGATCGAAGGCCATGACGCCGTTCTCCGCCGGGATCGGCCCGCCGGACCAGAAGGCCGGCCCTCCATTCTGCAGGCTCGTGGCGAGCCCTTGTGCCGTTGTCACGCTGATGCGGCGGAAGGTGATTTCCACGCGCACGGGTTTTCCCGCGAATGCCGCCGCGTCCGCCGGATCGATCTGCAGCAGCGCGCCGACAGCGTCCGGCGTCGGCTGTCCGCGACCGGGCTCCACGCCCACCCGCACGGCGCGGGGGCTGACGCCGAGTTCGCGCACCACATGGCGCAGATGGCCGTTCGCCAGGTCGATGCCGCCGGCCAGCGCCGCGGGGCCATAGATGTAGGCCCCGGCCTCGCGGGCGCCTTTCTGGGGCGCGCCATCACGATTGAAGGCATCCGCACCCAGACTGACCGTGACGAGGGCCGCGGCAAAGACAAGCAGCAGGGGGTAGAACCACCAGTCGGTCGCCCCGGCGATCTTGAGCGCCTTGGTGCGCCGCTCGCCGAGGCCTGGCACGTCATGGACGTTCTTGTGGCTGGGGAGGTCGGTCATCGACGCCGCTCTAGCGGTTTTGGCGACTGCACGCCATTCCGCCGCGACGGTTTTCACTGTCACCATCCGTTGGTAGGAGAGTTCGACCTGACAAACGGCTCGCCACACGAGGCGCCAGCCGCTATGGGACGGGCAGGGGAAGTAGCGAGGATTCGCATGCAGGCGCGGGGACCGGCCGAGATGCAACCGAGTGAGGTTGCACGGCTCCTGGGGCGGGAACCGCGTTCCCCGGACATGCGTCCGGCGCGTGATTTTGTCCGTGGCCGCACCGTGCTCGTGACGGGCGCAGGCGGCAGCATCGGCTCCGAATTGTGCCGGGAGCTGGCGACCATGGGCTGCCGCAAGCTCGTCGCACTCGACCATTCCGACCACGCGCTGATCGATCTTCACGAGGCGCTCGGCGAAACGCGCACCCAGATCGTCGACATTCTCTGCGACGTGCGCGATGGCCAGCGTCTCGCCGCCGCGTTCGAACGCACGCGCCCCGACGTCGTCATCCACGCCGCCGCGCTGAAGCACGTCCACATGGGCGAGCGCCATCCCGCCGAAAGCGTGCTCACCAATCTCGTCGGCGTGCGCAATGCGGTGGAAGCCGCCGCGAAAGCCGGCGTGGAACACTTCCTGCTCATCTCCTCCGACAAGGCCGCCGCGCCCGGCAGCGTGATGGGCGCGTCGAAACGTCTGGCCGAACTCTATCTCCGCAATGTCAGCGCGACATCGAACATGCGCGCGCTTTCGGTGCGCTTCGGCAATGTGCTCGGCTCCAAGGGCTCGGTCGCGCCGCTGTTTGCGCGCCAGATCGCGGCGGGCGGCCCGATCACGATCACCCACCCCGACATGCGCCGCTACTTCATGACGGTGGAAGAGGCGGTGCAGCTCATCCTGCTCGTCCTCGCGAAGGGCGAAGTGGAGAGCGCGACCTACCTGCTCGACATGGGTGAGCCCGTCCGCATCATGGATATCGCGCGCCGCATGATCGAAAGCGCGCGCACGATGACGCCCGTGAAGGTCACGGGCCTGCGCGAAGGCGAAAAGCTCGACGAAGAACTCTACGACGATTTCGAAGAGATCGAACCCGCCGCCATCGACGGCGTCTCGCGCATCCGCCCGGCGTCCGACGACTACGCGATCACCGCGCAGGACATCACCGAGCTCGAACGCGTCGTGCGCGCGACGAGCGACGACATCGTCCGTCACCGCGTCTTCGCGCTGCTCGACAGCCGGCTGGGGCAGGGCGTTTCGGACGTCGGTTGAAACGTCAGTCCGGCGTCGCGAGAAAAAACCCTCCAGACATGACGGTTCCTGCCGGAACATGACGATTCATGACGTTTCAAACGTCATGTTCGACGGTGCGTGCATCTACGGGAGAGGGGCGTGCGTGTCCGCGTTCCGGGATTTCTGCGCGGCGATGGGGGACTGGAAGAAGATTACCACACAACGCCGCGTGTGGGAAATTATTCTCGCGCACACGCGCTCCCGGATTCGCCGCAGGCGAAGTCCGGAATCCATTTTCCAGAGGTTGGCGCGAATGGGCCCCGGACCTACGCCGTGCGACATCCGGGCTTCGAAGTTTCTGTACGAAAAAGGATTCGGTTTTCCCTTCGCCCCCAAGAGGGAGAGAAGGGAGCAGCGAAGCTGACGGATGAGGGGGCGAGCCGCAGGATTGAGCGCGGCACCGACACATAACCTCATCCCGCCCGACGCCCCCTCCATCTGTCGGCGCGTTTGCCATCCGGTTTGGATCGAATCGGCCGTTCTGCCGCAATCGCGCTATGCGATTGCGGACGCCGACTCCCAAAGGCCAGGAGTTGGTCCGTTAAACAGCGCTGCTCATTGTCCGCGCGCTGCGCGCCGGCCATCTCTTAAACGTGAACGCAGTGAGGATGATGAGGCAAGGAATTGAGGCGGCCGTCCAAAGTAAGCAGACCCGCAAATCATTGATGTCGCCAACTGATTGCGCCGCTGAATACCCGTAAGGAACCACCAACGGCCAGACGCTTGCCGCGAGGCCCGCGTACCCGGCCAAGAGGGCCGCCAGTCCGCCAAGGAATGGCCAAGGCGAACCAACCTTTCTCGCGAACAGGAAGGAAATTAGAAGGCCCACCAAAGCGGCGGCAGGAAGGGGGGAAAGAGGCAAGAAGTACTCCCAGTCGACGCCATCGAGGGAGACGCCCCAGCGTGCAGTCACGATGGGATGGAGCAACAGTGTGGCGACGCTGATCGCGGCCATTGCGCAAGCTGAGGCAATCGAAAGCGCGCGAAGAAGAGTGCGGCTGCGCTCGGCCACTCTGGTGGCGCCTTTCCAGCTGAGCCATGCTGCTCCGAGCATGCCGTATCCAATTGCGAGGGCGACGGCCACAAGAAGCGAGAAGAATGAAACCCAGCTGAACACTCCCCCGACCAGCTCGCCGCCAGCCACTGAAAAGCCTCGCAAGTATCCACCTAATGAAAGGCCTTGCGCCAGCGTGGCGACCAGAAATGCGATTGCGAAAATCTGTGACCAGCGGCGTTCAGTGGCGTCGTCCGCTGATTTCCGAAGTGTCGCCGCCATCTTTCGTGTGGCGAGCGCCACCAATACCACCACAATGGGAACGGCTAATCCTTCCGCCAATATCCTGAAGGGAAATGGGAAGGCAAAGTACATCACCACCGCTGCCGCGATGAGCCACCATTCGCTATTATAACGAGTTGCAGCCGTAGCCTGCAGGATCGCGTCGCGATCAACGCGATCCGTCCGGTACATGCAAAGTGTACCCGCGCCCAGGGCAAAGCTGTCGAGCAAGACATACCCGCCCACCAGCAGCATGACGGCGACGGCGGCGAGGGATGGCAAATCGGATTCGCTCATGATTTCGATATTAGGGAGCACAATCTCTTGGTTCTTTGATCATTCGCAAAGCCAGCAATCACTTGCAATCTGCGCAGCTCACTGTCTCGCCGCGCCCACGAATGTTCACTTTCGGCGAGTAACAGACGCGCCTCTTAACCAAAAAACTCATCCTCTTCCCGCGCGTGCCACGCCCACGCGCCCGCGACGATCTCGTCGAGTTTGCGCTTCGGCGTCCAGCCGAGATCGCGGGCGGCTTTCGCGGAGTTGGCGACGAGCGCTGAAGGATCGCCCGCGCGGCGGTCGGCCTTGATGAGCGGGATCTTGCGGTTCGACGCGCGCTCTGCGGCGACGACAATTTTCTTCACGACCGCGCCGTCGCCGCCGCCGGACATCTTGAGGCGGCATTGCGTCACGCATGCCGCTTGATCTGGATCAACGCCAAACACCCTCCACGAGCTTGGTCTCCGGCGCGTGTTATACAGTATCCGTAAAGTGGAACTCTGAAAATGAGCAACGCAACTGCCGCCAACTGGGCGCTGGGCAAGCGCGCGTTTCACTGGGGCCTCGCACTCGCCGTGGTCATCGCGCTGGTGGCGCCGAAGCCCGAGCACGGCGCAGGATTGGTGCACATCATGGCGGGCACGGCGGCGTTGGCGGTGGTGTTGCTGCGACTTGGATGGCGACTGCTCGGAGACGTGCGCCCCTATGTGAAAGACGCCTGGCGCCTGAAGATGCCGGACGCCTCCAAGGGGCTCCGCGGATTTGCGCCGCTTCTGATGCAGGTCGCGCGCATTGGAGGCTTTATATTTCTGGCCCTTGTTCCAGTCGCTGTGGGGCTCGCCCTCGGCGGTATCGGGCAGGGCGAGGACTCGCCGCTTCTGGAGGCGCATGAGGCGGCAGGCACAGCCATCATGGTGTTGGCGATCGCCCACGCTGTCGCCATGGTGCTCTTCACGATCATCATCAAGTACAACATCTTCGGGATCACACTCTTCGGCGGCGCGAAGTCATTCTCCGAAGGCGGCCCCAACGGGGTATGGGGCATGGTCTTGGGCGCAGCGCTGGGACTGGGCGCGCTCGTGTATGTTTGGGGGCCGTTCGATGTCGCCTCGAAAGCTGCGGCGCTCACCGAACAGGAAGCCGGCGGCGGCGAAAGCGGCGAACACGACGACTAGCGTCGGCGCAGCCGTCTCTACCCGAACACCTTCGCCTCTTCCCGCGCGTGCCAGGCCCATGCGCCCGCAACGATCTCGTCGAGTTTGCGTTTCGGCGTCCAGCCGAGATCGCGGGCGGCTTTGGCGGAATTCGCGACGAGCGCGGAGGGGTCGCCCGCGCGACGCTCGGCCTTGATCAAGGGAATTTTGCGGTTGGACGCGCGCTCCACGGCGGACACGATTTCCTTCACCGTGGCGCCCTCTCCAGTGCCGAGATTGTAGGCGTCGCCGCTTGCGCCGTCGATCAACTGGCGCGTGGCGCGCAGATGGGCGTCGGCGAGATCGAGGACGTGGATGTAGTCGCGCACGCAGCTGCCGTCGCGCGTGTCGTAGTCCTCGCCGAACATGGTGAAGCTGTCGCGCTTGCCCAGCAGCGAGAACATGGCGAGCGGGATGACGTGCGTTTCCGGATCATGGTGCTCGCCGAGGCCGTGCTCGGGCGCTGCGCCCGCAGCGTTGAAATAGCGGAGCCACGTGGAGCGCTGGCCGTAGGCGCTGCGGAAGTCGGCGAACATCCGTTCGGCGCAGAACTTCGTCCAGCCATAGGGATTGATCGGCCACTGCGGATGCGTCTCGTCGAGCGCGGGCGTCTGCGGCAGGCCGTAGGTGGCGCAGGTGGAGGAAAAGACGATCGGCGGCATGCCGTTCGCGCGCGCCGCGTTCAGCAGCGAGAGCACGCCGCCGACATTCACGTCGTAGAAGAGGGCCGGGTCGCGCACGCTGACGCCCGCTTCGATCAGCGCGGCGAAGTGGATGATGGCGGCGGGCTTGTGCTGCGCGATGACGCCGGAAAGACGCTGCGTGTCGCGGATGTCGCCTTCTTCAAACGGGCCGAATTTCGCGAACTGGCGGTGGCCGTGCAGCAGGCTGTCATAGACGACGACCTTGCAGCCCGCCTGCGAGAGCGCGAGGCAGGTGTGCGAACCGATGTAGCCGGCGCCGCCGAGGACGAGGATCGTCTCGCCCGCCATTACGCCGCCACCTTCACGCCGAGACGCGCGCAGCATTCCGCAGCGATCGCAAGAGAAGAGGTGAGGCCGGGGCTTTCGATGCCGAAGAGATGGATGAGACCGTCTAGGCCGTGGAGCTCCGGCCCGTCGATGCGGAAGTCCGCCGCCGGTTGACCGGGGCCGGAGAGCTTCGGACGCACGCCGGAATAGTCGGGCGTCAGCGCGCCGTCGGGCAGCGCGGGCCAGTAGGTGCGGATCGCCGCGTAGAAGCTGTCGGCGCGGCGGATGTCGACGGTGTAGTCGATTTTATCTGGGTCGTTGAAGTCGAGCCATTCGACGTCGGGCCCGAAGCGCATGCGGCCATTGAGATCGAGTGTGAGGTGCACGCCGAGGCCGCCGTCCACCGGCGCGGGGTAGATGAGGCGCTTGAAGGCGGGTTTGCCGCCGCAGCCGTAGTAATTGCCCTTGGCGATGACGAAGGGCGGCGTGTGCTGCGCATCGTAGCCGTCGAAATTCGCGGCCACGCGGTGCGCGTAGAGGCCGGCGCTGTTGATGAGGTAGCGCGTGCGGATGCGCGTGGGCTCCGCGCCGCCGGTCCAAACTTCGAAGCCGCCGCCGGGGAGTGCGGCGATTTTTTCGACGGGGGTTTCGAAGACGACCGTGCCGCCGTTGTCCTCAAGCTCGCCTTGGTAGGCGATCATGACGCCGTGGCTGTCCATGATGCCGGTCTCTGACGACATGAGCGCGGCGGTGCAGTTGAGGTTCGGCTCGAGCGCGATGGCATCCTTGCCGTCCATCAGCCAGCAGCCCTCGACCTCGTTGGCCTTGGCCGTCGCCTGCAGTGCTTCGATCTTCTTCGTCTCGGCGGCGCTCGTCGCGACGATGAGCTTCTCGGCCTTCCAGTGCCGCACGCCGCGCGCGGCCATGTAGGGGTAAAGCAGGCGCCGGCCCGCCACGCACATGCGGTGCCTGAGGCTGCCGGTGGGATAGTAAATGCCGGCGTGGACCACTTCGCTGTTGCGCGAGGATGTGCCGGAACCGATCAGGCCCGTAGCTTCGAGGACGAGCGTGTAGAGGCCGTGGCGCGACAGGGTCGCCGCGCAGGCGAGACCCACGGCCCCCGCGCCGATCACGATCGCGTCCGCGTCGAAGGAAGTCCTGCCCGAACCGTCAGCCATGCCGCTTCTCAATGCCCAATGGCGGCGGACATGCAAGTCTCCAGCCTTTTCTGGGGCCCGGTGGGGTTTGGTTAAAGGGCGAGCGAGGCTAAGACGCGGGCATGACAACAGACACCGCCGCCCGCGCCTCCGCCAAGCGCGTGATCGAGGCCGAGGCCGAAGCCCTCCACGCCCTGGCCCGCGCCATCGACGGCCCGCTCGGCGCGCCGTTCGCGAAGGCCGTGGCGCTGCTCGACGCCGCGAAGGGCCGCGCGATCATCACCGGCATGGGCAAGAGCGGCCATATCGCCCGCAAGATCGCCGCGACCATGGCGTCCACCGGCCGCCCGGCGACGTTCGTCCACCCGGCCGAGGCAAGCCACGGCGATCTCGGCATGATCACCGAGGACGATTGCGTGCTGGCGCTGTCGCGCTCCGGCGAGACGAGCGAGCTGAACGATCTCCTCTTTCACTGCCACCGTCTGAAGATCCCGCTCGTGGCGATCACGTTCAAGCCGGAGTCGACGCTGGCGAAGGCCGCCGACGTCGCGCTGATCCTGCCCGAATGCGGCGAAGCGAGCGTCGATGCGCCGGCGCCGACGACGTCGACGACCATGAGCATCGCCATGGGCGACGCGCTCGCCATCGCCATGCTCGAGGCCAAGGGATTCACCGCCGACCACTTCGGCGCGATCCATCCGGGCGGCAAGCTCGGCGCGCTGCTGAAACGCGTGCGCGACGTGATGCGCACGGCGCCCGGCCTGCCGCTCGTCGAGCCATCCACGCCGACGCCCGACGTGCTGAAGGCGATGAGCGAAGGCGGCATCGGCTGCGTCGGCGTGGTGAAGGGCGGGGTGCTGATCGGCGTGGTCACGGACGGCGACTTGCGGCGGCGTCTCGATGCGGCGGCTTTCTCCAAAACGGCCGAAGCGCTGATGACGCCGTCACCGAAGACGATCGCGCCCGACGCGCCGCTTGCGGATGCGATCGTGCTGATGACGGACATGCGCATCACGGCGCTCTTCGCGGTGGAAAACGAGAAGCCGGTTGGCGTCGTGCATATGCACGATCTGCTGAGTGCAGGCGTGCGTTAGCGCAACGCTTCGACCAGCGCCCAAACCCCCAGCGCCAGAAACACCAGCGCGGCGCCGATGCGCACATATTTCAGCGGCACGATCTGCGTCACGCGCTCACCGAGAAAGACGGCCGGGATGTTGGCGAGCATCATGCCGAGCGTCGTGCCTGCGGTGACGAAGGCGATGTCGTGAAAGCGCGCGGCGAGCGCGGTTGTGGCGATCTGCGTCTTGTCCCCGATCTCCACGAGGAAGAACGCCACGAGCGTTGCGAAGAAGACGCCGACCGAACTCGCGGCGGCGGGGACTTCTTCTTCCTTGTCGGGGATCAGCGCCCAGCCTGCCATCACGATGAAGCCGATCGCGACCGCGATGCGGAACGCCTGCCCGTCGAGAAGACCCGCCACGAGATAGCCCGCCGTCGCGGCGAGGCCATGATTGGCGAGCGTTGCGACCAAAATGCCGGTTATGATCGGCCAGGGCTTGCGGTAGCGCGCGGCGAGCACGATCGCGAGCAATTGCGTCTTGTCGCCGATTTCGGCGATGGCGACGAGGAGGGCGGAGACGGTGAAGGCTTCCATGGGACAGTTTCCAGGCCGGCGGACACGACGGAACCGGACGCCGCCGGCAAAGCCGGCGTCCCGTTCCGTGGTCTCGCCAATTCGGGACAGGTCCCGATGCGCGCGCCATGATCCCGCCCCAAAAACGAGAGGGAACCAAGTATGTTGACGCGCGCCCCTCATGAGCTGCGAGGGCGGCTACTCCCCAAGGAGCGCGCGTCTGGTATGCGCTCTCACCGGCGTCGTCAATTCGGCGTTGCCGCTGCCTGACTGGCGCGCCATGCAGCTATGGAAGCAAGCATGTCTTCGGTCTTCTTCAGGGAAGCCGCGTAGCGCGCATCGTCCGGTTTTCGCGCGACGAGCGGTCGCAGCAGCGCAGCCGCCTGTTCGAGGCTTGTCACCGTTGCGTTCGCATCGACTGCGGCCTGCAGCACCGCGAGCTGTTGCCATGAATCCACCGCGCTGAAGGCGAGGGCGTCGTCACGGGGAGTCGCGCGCGAGAGGGCGGTACGCAACTGCGCCGACTCCTTGAGCGCCGCCGTCGCGCCCGGCGCATCGTCGGCGAATTTCTTCGTCAGGCCCAGCGCGAAAAGTGTGTCCGCCAGCGCCTTCTTCGCCGCAGCGTCCTGTGGCGCGGTCGCCAATGTCTGGCGGCGCAGCGTCGCGGCTTCGCCGTAGGCGCGCGCGGCGGCGGGCGCATCGCGCAGCTTCGCATGCGCGTCGCCTTCACCCTCGAGGGACCATGCGAGATCCTTGATCGAGCCGACGTCGGCGCTCTTCAGGCCCCGCCGCAACGCCGTCGTCTCACGCCATGCGGCGAGGGCGCGGGCATGGGCGTTCTGTTTCGCATATCGCTCGGCGCGCGTGGCGAGCATGAGGGCGAGCGTGCGCCGTTGATCGACGTTTGCCGGGTCCTCGGCGACGAGCGCGCGTCCGGCCGTGATGGCGTCGCTCATCAGCGGTTCGCCGCTTTCGCCGAGTTTCACGAGCACGTTCGCGGTGAGCATCAGCCGCAGCGCCAGATCCTTGCGGAAGCGCGCATTGCGCGGATCGGAAGCCGCGAGCGTGCGTGCAATGGCGACGCTTTCCTCCAGCGGCGCGCGCGCGGCGCGAGGATCGCCATTGTCGAACAGCGTCTGGCCCAGCTTCATCAGCGAGTTGCCGAGCGTCGAGCGCGCCGCGAGACTTTCGGGCCGCGCCTTCACCCAGGCGCGGCCACGCGTGATGGTCTCCCGCAGGGTGGTGATTGCGCCTGCGCGATCGCCGGACGCATTCTGCGCGCCGCCGTACCAGTCGAGCGCGGCGAGCAGATTGGTGGCGCGCAGTTCATCCTCTGGTGCGGCGTCCGAGAGGTGCTGCAGCGGCGGGATCGATTCCTTGAACAGTGCTGCGGCCTCCGCCGCGCGGCCCTGCTTCATGCGGATTTCACCCAGCCGTTGCAGCGATCCGCCGAGCAGTACCCGAGGCCATACGCCATCGGGAATATCGGCCATCATGATACGCGCCGACTTGATGGCGAATTCGTAGGACTCGGCGGCGGCTTCGGTGTCGCCGGTGTTGAACTGCGCGTCGCCAACGGCGGCGGTGGCGCGGACGTAGTCGACGGTCCGCGTCGCCTCCTTCGGGAAACGGTCGAACATCGCCAGCGCGCGCTCGGCGCTTGCCTTCTGGCGCGCGGTGTCGCCGACGCGGCCATAGAAATCGGCGAATTGCACGACCATGCCCGCGCGTTGGTAATCGAGGTCTTCGCTTTTGACGCCTTCAGCGAAGAGGCGTTCGAATCGCGTATCGGCAAAGCGCAGCAATTCCTCGATCGCGGAGCTTGGCATGCCGAACTTTCGCGACAGTTCCTCGGTCTGCGCGACGAGCCCCGCGCCGATGTCGATCGCTTCGCGCGCCATGGCTTCGGCGTGATTGCGCTGTTGCACGGCGTAGACCGCGCTTGCCGTCGCGAAGACGGCGAGCACGGCGAACACGCCCGCGAGAATTGTGCGGTTGCGCACGCGCGCGCGTTCGGCGGCGGCGGCGCGGTCGCGCAGTTCGCCGAGGTCCACGCGCAGGAGGCCCGCCACCAGTTTGAGAAAGCCAAGTTCCTCGCCGTCGGCGGACTTGCGGAAATCCGCCGCAAGCGGTTCGCGTCCGCGCAGGGAAGGCGGGAACACCGCGTGCGGCTCGCCGTCGAGGATGACCGCGAGCACGTCGTCGGCGCCGCGCGCGGCGATGAACGCAGCGACTTCCTTGTCGACCCATTCCGAGCCGGCGGCCGCTGGACTGCAGCAGACGATGAGGCGATCCGACTGGGCGATTTTCTGGTTGAGTTCGTCGCCGAGGCCCGACGCGGCGGCCAGTTCGTCCTTGTCCCGAAACATTCGCCCGAGCCCTGCTTGACCGTCGCGGCGAAGCGCTTTGGGAATGCGGAAGGCTTCCAGCCGTCGATGAAGCTTGCGAACGCTCGCTTCATCTTTGCGGCTGTAGCTGAGGAAGGCGCGAAATTTGTGGGTGGTCGCGTCCATGAGGATCCCCGCTGCGTGCGGCGCTTCTTGCGCGCCGCTACGGAACCCACAGTAACGCAGGTCACGGTCGCGACGCCATGACGAGTGACGAGGGGACGGGGCAAGGATGACCGAACGGATCGTGATTGTCGGCGCGGGCGTGGCGGGCCTGTGCGCGGTCATGGCGCTGGCCCGCGAGGGGCGGCGCGTGACGGTGCTCGATCGCGACCCGCCGCCGCCCGATCTTGACCCCGATGCGGCTTTTCACGACTGGTCGCGGCGCGGGGTCACACAGCTGCGCCACAGCCATGTGTTCATCGGTCGTCTCGTGGCGACGTTGCGCGACAAGTATCCAGTGCTCTGGGACAAGCTCGTCGCCGCCGGCGCGCGGGAAGTGAAGTTCGGCGATGCGCTGCCGTTCGCGTTGCGCGAGGGCTATGTCTATGCACCGGGGGACGAGGCGCTTTCGTTCCTGTTCAGCCGGCGTTCCACGCTTGAACTCATCATGCGGCGGCACGTCGCTTCGCTGCCGGGCGTCGATTTCATCACCGAGGCATTCGTCAACGGTCTCAAGACCACGACGACCGACGGCGTCGTCAACGTCACCGGCGTGCGAGGGATCAAGGACGGCGAAGAGATCGTGTGGTTCGCCGACAGCTTCGTCGATGCGAGCGGTCGCACGACGCAAGGGACCGACTGGCTGCGCGCGGCGGGCGCCGAAATCGCGGAAGAAGAAAGTCCCGCCGGCATTCTCTATTTCACGCGCCACTATCGTTTGCGCGAGGGGCAGACCGAACCCGATCGCGGCATCGCGCAGGGCGCGGGCGATCTCGGCTACATCAAGTACGGCGTGTTCGCGGCGGACAACCGTCATTTCTCGATCACGCTGGCGTGCCCGGAAATCGAGACGGACCTGCGTGTGGCGCTGCAATCGCCCGAGGTGTTCGATCGTGTCTGCGCCATGCTGCCCGGCGTGGCGCGCTGGACCGATCCGGCGCGCGCGGAGCCGGTGAGCAAGGTGTTCGCGATGGGGGCGCTCAAGAACGTGTGGCGCAGCTTCGTGAAGGAGAAGCGGCCCGTCGTCGGCTCCTGGTACGCCATCGGCGATGCGGCGATCCGCACAAACCCCTTGTACGGTCGCGGCTGCACAACGGGCGCGGTGCAGGCTTTCCTGCTCGGAGAAATCTTTGACGGATCACGCGATCCCGCGGCGCGGCTGCTCGCGCTGGATGCGCGCACCCGAACCGAGATCAGGCCTTTCTTCGACGCGATGGTGCGCCAGGACCGCGCTGCGATCCGACGCGCCGAGCGGGAGCGTTCCAGCACGACGGCGCAGCCCAGCGTGCGCAGCCGCATCACCAGGAGCTTCATCGACGACGCCATCGGCCCCGCGTCACGCGGCGACGTGCATGTCCTGCGTGCGCTGATGAAGCCGTTCCACATGCAGGAACTGCCGACGGCGTGGTTGGGCCGCGCCGACGTCATGGCCCGCATCTTCGCGATGTGGGCGCGTTCGAAGGGCCAGAAGGCGCCGTTTTATTCGCCGCCGCTGGGTCCGGAGCGTGGCGACATGCTGAAGGCGCTGGGGATATGTGCGGAAGACAAACGGAGCATGGGCGAGCCCGCCCATGCCGACTGTTGAAAGCGTACGCGGGCGAGGTGGCCCGCGCTCCGTGCTTCAGAACGGCCACCACCAGCGGTTCAGCTGGCCTTCGCAGCGATTGAGCTGGCCCTGATACGCGCTCGCGAACGCCTGCACGCGATTGGCGGCGGCGATCACGCCGTTTTTGCCCTGATAACTTCCGCGTCGATAGCCGCCCGCGCCTTCGTGGTAGGCGAGATAGTGTCCGCGCGCGTCGGAGAAGGGAATGCCGAGATCGCGGCGCGAGCGATTGGCGTACCAGGCAACGAAATCGGCAGCGTCGCGGAATTCATCGCGGTCTGCCCCGTCGTCTCCGGCTTCGCGCTTGTAGACCTCCCATGTACCGTCGAGCGCCTGCGCGTAGCCGTGCGCGCTCGAAGCGCGACGACCGGGGAAGAAGAACAGGAATTTGCCGCGCGGCGGGCGGGCGTTGTGATCGAAGCCGCTTTCCTGCCGGATGATCGCGAGCAGCAAGGCGGGCGGCGCGCCCCAGCGGCGCTCTGCGCGCTTCACCGCTTTCCACCACGCTTCATGCTGTTCGAATATGGCGCACGCGTCGCCGGGCTCGTCGGGCTTCTGCGTCGAGACGCAGGCCGAGACGCTCGCCGACAGCGCCAGCGCAATCATGCCGCCCACAAACAGCCGCCGTCGCATCGCGATGCCCTCGCTGGTTATCGCCGTCTCTTCATGTTGCCAAAGATACCACGGACAAGTTCGCGGCCAATCGTGGACAGCACATTGCCGCCCACGCGTTCGGCTGTGCGGCTGACCGCACTGCGCGACGTGCGGCGCGCAGGCGCGCGGCCGCGGCTTTTTCCGCGTTCGCGTTCGAGCGCTGCTTCCGCCTTGAGGCGCGCTTTCTCGGCGGCGTCGACTTCCTTCTGCCGCGCGGCGTCGAGCTTGGCCTGCTCCTTGAGCTTCGTTGCGGCGGCTTTTTCTTCCTGCGTCTTCTGGGCTTCGGCCTCGGCTTGCGCAGCGCTCTCGGCGGCGCGGCCGGACAGGATTTCGTAGGCGCTCTCGCGATCCACGGAGTCCTTGTATTTCACTGCCATGTCGCTCGCGAGGAGGATCTTGGCGCGTTCGTCAGAGGTGCACGGCCCCACGCGTGAATGCGGCGGGCGGATCATCGTGCGTTGCACCGGGGTGGGCGCGCCTTTCTCGTCGAGCGTGGAAACGAGCGCTTCGCCCACGCCCAGTTCCTGGATTTCCTTCTGCACATCGACGCCCGGATTGGCGCGGAAGGATTGCGCGGCCGCGCGCACGGCCTTCTGGTCGGCGGGCGTGTAGGCGCGCAATGCATGCTGCACGCGGTTGCCGAGCTGCGCGAGCACGGCGTCGGGAATGTCGGTCGGCGACTGGGTGATGAAATAGATGCCGACGCCTTTGGAGCGGATGAGACGCGCCACCTGCTCGATGCGGTCGAGCAGCGCTTTCGGCGCGTCGTTGAACAGGAGGTGCGCCTCGTCGAAGAAGAAGACCATCTTCGGCTTGTCGAGATCGCCCGCTTCGGGAAGCTCTTCCCAGAGTTCGCTCATCAGCCACAGCAGGAACGTCGCGTAGAGGCGCGGCGACTGTATCAGCTTGTCGGCCATCAGCAGGTTCACCACGCCTTTGCCGTCGGCGGTGGTGCGGATCATGTCGGCGAGTTCGAGGGCGGGCTCGCCGAAGAAGTTGTCGGCGCCGTCCATTTCGAGCTGCAGCAGCTTGCGCTGCATGGCGGCGATCGTCTGTGGCGAGACGAGGCCGTACTTGCGGCCGATCTCGTCGGCGTTTTCCGCGATGTGATTGAAGACCGCGCGCAGGTCCTTCAGGTCGAGCAGCAACAGCCCTTTCTCGTCGGCGATGCGGAAGGCGATGGTCAGCGCGCCGTCCTGCGCTTCGGAAAGATCCAGAATGCGCGCCAGCAGCAGCGGGCCCATCTCGCTCACCGTCGTGCGCACCGGGTGGCCGTCGCGACCGTAGATGTCCCAGAAAACCACGGGTGCGGCGATGGCGGTGTAGTTCTCGACGCCGACTTCGGCTGCGCGCTTCACCCAGCGCTCGTGCATGTCCGACGGCTGCGCGATGCCCGAGAGGTCGCCCTTCACGTCGGCGGCGAAAACCGCGACGCCCGCGTGTGAGAAGGCTTCGGCCATTGTCTGCAGCGTGACGGTCTTTCCGGTGCCGGTGGCGCCGGCGATCAGGCCGTGGCGGTTGGCGCGCTTCAGCGTGAGTTCGACCGGGCCTTCCGGACTCTTGCCGATCAGAAAGGTCTTGTCCGCCATGAGGTGCTCCAAATCAGTGCGGCCCGCTTAGCATGATCCGCGCGCGGCGGGCCAACGGCGCGCGGCGGAGCACCCGTCCAGCGAACCCGGATGCATCCGCCGGCGATCCGGTGCATCACCGCGCCATGGATCGAAGCGCCAAATCCGCTCTCTGGGTCATCGCCACCGGCGTCATCGCCGCAGGCCTCTATTTCTTCCGCGACTGGCTTACCCAGTTCGCGCTGGCCATGATCCTGTGGTTCGCCATCGACGGCCTGACGCGCTGGCTCGACGACCACGTGCCGAAGATGCCGCGCTGGCTGGCGCTGCCGATCGCGCTGGCGCTGGTGCTGACGCTGGTGGCGGGGG
>JAWXBS010000131.1:0-10335 GCA_034440275.1 Alphaproteobacteria bacterium | reverse complement strand
CCACAAGATAGACGGTCTCTCCCGCGCCGTGCCTTGCGGTCTTCAGCAGATCGACGACGCCGAGGAAGCCGGAGCGCCGCGCCAGCGCCGGCGTGACGTCGGCAAGGTCGATCTGGCGCAGGGCCGTGACCTCGATGAAGCCCGGGCCAAGCCGGTAACGGCCGCCGACCTTCACCTGCGGGCGCAACCAGATGCGCACGCTGCAGGTCACGTCGCCATTCATGACCGGCGCGCGCAGGCGCTTTGTGAACTGCATGGCGCCTCAGGTTTTCACCCGCGCCGTGCGCAGATCCTTGCGCCGCACCTTGCCCGCATCGTCGCGCAGCGGCTCGGACACGTATTCGAAGCTGCGCGGGACTTTATAGCGCACGAGACGGTCAGCGAGGTGGGCCTGCAGCGCGTTCGCGTCGGCCGGGCCTTCGGGGCGGTCGATGATGGCGTGCAGCTTGTTGCCGAGATCGTCGTCGGGCAGGCCGATGACGGCCGACGATCGCACGCCGGGAAACGCATCGAGCGCGGCTTCCACTTCCGCCGGATAGATGTTGGCGCCGCCGGAGAGGATCATGTCGGAGAGGCGATCGGTGAGATAGAGATAGCCTTCGGCGTCCATCCATCCCATGTCGCCGAGACTTTCCCAGCCGCCCTCGATCGCCTTCGCTTCGGCGCCGATGTAACGGTAGCTCGTGCCGGGGCCTTCGAGCGGACGCAGGAACACTTCCCCGATCTCGCCGGCCGGCAATGTCTGTCCCTCCTCGCCGACGATCTTCATTTCACATGTGGCGACAGGCTTTCCGACCGAACCCTTGTGCGTGAGCCAGTCCGTGCCCTGAATCGTCGTGGAGCCCTGACCTTCGGTGCCGCCGTACAATTCCCAGATCACCTCGGGCCCGAGCCACTCGATAAAGCACTCCTTCAGCCACGCCGGGCACGGCGCCGCGAGATGCCAGAGCGCCTTCAGACTCGAGACGTCGTACTTCGCGCGCGTTTCCTCCGGCAGCGCCCAGATGCGGCGCATCATCGTCGGCACCATGTAAACCGTGTCGACCTTCAGCCGGTCGATGTGATGCAGCGTTTCCTCCGCATCGAAGCGCGTGGTGAGACCGACGGTGCAGCCCTTGAACAGCGCGATCATGCACCAGAGGAACGGACCGTTGTGATAGAGCGGCCCGGGGATGAGCATCACGCCCTGCGTCTGGATCTCCAGATACGCGACTTCCGGATCCCACGCGGCGGGATTTTTCGAGACGATGAGTTTCGGCCGTCCCGTCGATCCGCCCGACGTCATCGCCTTGATCGATGACGCCATGCGCTCCGGGAGTTCGGAGTCGGCGAGCGATGCATCGGGCGTGAAGTTCTCGGGTACGCACGGCGTCGGCGCGTATTCGCCCGGAGCGCACCCGATCACGAGCGAGGGCGCGCCGAGTTCGACGATCTGGTCACGCTCAAGTTTCGGTAGTTTTGCGGAAATGGGTTGCGGTGTGGCGCCGAGTTTCCACGTGGCGAAGCACGCCTCGATGAACTCGATGCCGTTCGGCAGGGCGATGGTGACGAAGTCGTCCTGTTTCACGCCAAGCTTTTCGTAGGCGCGCGCGAGACGATTGGTGCGCGCCTCGAACGCCGCCCACGTCACCGTGTCGCCGAGGTGATCAATGGCGACGCGATCGGGCTGCTGGGCTGCCCAGAACGCGATGATGCGCGAGAGCGGGGTGATGGCCATGGACGTTCCTCCGTCTCTTATGCCAGCCGGCTCTTCCGGAAACCCCACGCGAAATAGAGCACGAGGCCGATCGCGTGGGCGTAGAGGAAGTAGAGCTGGGTCTTTGCGGGCAGGGTGTAGAAGAGATACCCGCAGCCGAGGATGGCGAGCGGGCCGACAATGAACCAGAGCGGCGTCTTGAACGGTCGCGCGCGGGCAGGCTCGCGCAGACGCAGGACCATGAGGCTCGCGCCGACGGCGATGAAGGCCGCAAGCGTGCCCGCGTTGGCGAGCGCGGCAACCTCATCGAGCGGGAAGAAGCCCGCGATGGCGCCGACGAAAATGGCCGTCGCGAAGGTCATGGTCAGCGGCGAGCCGGTGCGCTTGTTCACCTTCGCGAGACTCTGCGGCAGCAGGCCGTCGCGCGCCATGACGAAAAAGATGCGGCTCTGGCCGTACATGAAGGCGAGGATCACCGTCGGCAGGGCGATGACAGCCGCGCCCGCGATGGCGGCTGCAGCCGTGTCCTGGCCGAGATCGCGCACCACCTGCGCCAGCGGCTCCTTGCTCGCCGCGAGATCGCCGAAGGGCATGGCGCCGAGTGCGGATGCCGCCACGATCATGTAGATGGCCGTGCAGATCACCATGGAGCCGATGATGCCGAGCGCGAGATCGCGTTCGGGACGCTTGGCTTCTTCGGCGGCGGTGGACACCGCATCGAAACCGTAGAACGCAAAGAAGATGATCGAGGCCGCCGGCAGTATGCCGATCTTCACGATCTCGCCGTCGACGATCTTGGTGCCGGAAAACCCGAACGGCGAGAAAGGCTCGAAGTTGGCGGCGTTGAAGGCCGGCAGCGCAATCGCCACGAACAGCGCGAGCGCCGCGAGCTTCACGACCACGAGGAACGCGTTGATCGCCGCGCTTTCGCGCGTGCCGAGCGCGAGCAGGCCCGCAACCACCGCAATGATGAACACTGCCGGCAGGTTGAACACGCCGCCTGCGTGCGGGCCTTTCGTGAAGGCTTCCGGCAGGGTGACGCCTATGCCTTCGAGAAAGCCCGTGGCGTAGCCCGACCAGCCCACCGCGACCGCGCTGCACACGACGGAGTATTCAAGCAGCAGGCTGAAACCGACGAGCCACGCCACGAACTCTCCGAGCGCGGCGTAGCTGTAGGTGTAGGCGCTTCCTGCCGCCGGCATCATCGACGCCAGCTCCGCATACGCAAGCGCTGCGAACACGCAGACGACGCCCGCAAGCAGGAACGACAGCATCACGCCCGGTCCCGCCAGCCCCGCGCCGACGCCGATGAGCGTGTAGATGCCCGTGCCGATGATGGCGCCGACGCCCAGCGCCATCAGGTGCGGCCACGAGAGCGTTCGCCGCAGACGTTCGTCGCCTTCTTCCTTCGTCGACAGTACATCGAGCGAGGGACGTCGCGTGAGGAAACTCATGATCGTTGCTCCGCTGCCGTGACGCCACGCTCTACCGCCGCCAGGACGGCGTCGACGCAGCACGCATTGAGAAAGTGATCGCCGCCGGGCGCTGCGATGAATTCGCCGCGCGGGCCCGCTGCTGCGGCGAGACGCTGGGCTGCGGCGAGGGGAATGAAATCGTCGTCGTCACCGTGCAGCACAATGACGGGAATCTTGAGTTCAGCGAGCGCCGCGCGGGCCTGCGGCAGTTGCGGCGTCTGGTTGTCGATCTCCGCGAGCGCATTTTTCATGTCGCGCGGCAAGGCCGGACGCACGAGACTGCCGAGCGCCGAGAGGCGCCGGATCGTCGGGCCGCGTTCGCCGAAAAAAGCGCTCATCAGCACCAGCGCCTTCACCTTGTCGGGCCGGCGCGCGGCCAGCACCGCAGCGATCGGTCCGCCGTAGCTCTGGCCGACGAGAATGACTTTCTGATCTGGAGTGTCGCCGAGCATGGCCTCGAGCGCTTGCGCCTGCGCTTCGATGCGCGTCACCGCGCCGCGCGGATCACTTGCCGCGAAGCCCGGTCGGTCGGCGACGATCATCTCCCGGTCCGGCCCGATCTTCGCCAGCGTCGGCGCCCAGAACTCCGACCACGACGGCGTACCGGTGACCACCACGATGCGCCACGACGCCGGCGCCGCGCGCGGCGTCTCCAACGCCGACAACCGCCACGGCGTCTCGCCGGCGGCTGTGAGTGCGACACGCCTCATGATGTCGGTGGAGAAATCCTCGGAGGTGGGGAAGCGCTCGTGTTCCTTCTCGCGCGGCTTCGCGTCGCCGCCGCAGGCCGCGAGGGCAAGGGTCACGAGAAGAAGCACCGGAATGACAGACCGCGCGCCGCGCATGAGCTCCCCTTGTGCGCCCCGGGCGCTCCCGTGATCCGAACTGTCGCGGAACACGACGTCCCGTCAATGCCTGCGGACCTGAGATTGATTGCGCGATTTTCGGCGTGCTAGGCAGGGGCGTGGCGGGGGATGGGATATGCTGAAAAAGTGCATTGCGGCGCTTGCGCTATCGGTCCTGTGCGCAAGCGGCGCTGCAGGACAGAGTCCGGCGGCTCCATCGGCGCCGGCCGCCGCCGTCGCACCGGCCCGGCCGACCGTCGAGCAGTTCGCCGCGGGCCCGAACTTCACCAGCGCGTCGCTGTCACCCTCCGGCCGCTACATTGCGGGCATCAAGCATCTTGAAGACGCTCAGATGCTCGTGGTTTTCGATCGGCAAACCGGTCGATGGAGCACGGTTCAAAGGGCGGTCGAGGCGGAGGGCGTCGGGCTCGCATGGGTGGGCTGGAAGAACGACGAGCGCCTCCTCATCGGCGCCAGGTTCAAGCTGGTGCGCCGCGAAGACGACTCGCCTTGGATATCTCGCGTGCTGTCCTCGCCGCGTACGGGTGGCGCGACCGTCACCATGTTCGAAAACCAGACCAGCCGCCTCGCCGTTTCCTACGCAGCGACAAAGCTCGTTAGTCGCCTGCCGCATGATCCAGAGCATGTGCTGCTCGCCGCCTACGCGGATATCGGGCTCGCGCTCTGGAAGGCCAACGTCAACACGGGCCGCGTGCAGCGGGTTGAAGTCGGCAACTGGAATACGACCTATTGGGCGCTCGATCTCCACGGCACGCCGATCCTGCGGCGCGACGAGATGTATCGCAACTCCGGCTACCGCATGTTCCGGCGCACGCCTGGCACGCGGGAATGGATCCAGTTCTTCGAGGAAAAACGCGCCGCCGCAATCAACGCCGATGAATTCGAACCGTACAACGCCGCGCCGGGCGTGGGCCAGGTATACGTCTCCGCGCGCCCCGCTGGCCGTGATCTCAATGCGCTCTACGCCTACAATGCCGTCACCGGCGAATACGGCGCGCCCCTCATCGAACACCCGCGCGCCGACATCGACGGTGCGCTCATCGACCAGATCACCGGGGAGCTTCTCGCGGCATGCGCCGACGTGCAGCGCTATGAATGCATCGGCAAGGATCGCGCGCTCGGTCGCCACCTTGCCGCCATCGACGGATTTCTCAACCACGCTGCGAACATCGGTAGTGTCCTAAGTGCGGTCCGTTAGGGATTGCATCCGCTGGGAACCGGCGGCCCTCCGCGCGCGGCCTCTGCGCGGTCGTTGTCGCATATCTCGTGCGCGTGCTGGGCCTTTGCTTTGGCCTGCCAATACATAAACGTCGGATACCCAAACAGCGCGATAAGCACACCAATTATTTGCAGCAGCAACGGAGGATGGTGGGGCGCTGGAGCATCGCGCTTCTTGTCCGCTTCCTTCATGCCTTCCCCCTGTGATCCGCCACAATGGACGCTCTCACGGCGTCCACTGGCGACACAACAGGCGGGACATGCAGCACCGCATAGAACTTCCGCCGCTCGCTTCCCTCGATAGGCGAGGACCACGCATAGGCACGCGTCGCCTTAGGATGCCCGGACAGGTCGAAGACGTGGACAAGACCCTCCCAGACCGTGTCAGCGCCGAAGGTCTCATGGACGGGCACGGTCTGGACGAGCATGGCCTCGCCGCCGTGCATGCCCTCAATAGCCGCCTTCAGCTGATCCGCAGAAACCTCCATTTCCTCTCCTTCCACCCGTTCCAATGGGAATCAGTTAACGAAACCTTACACAGTTACGGCGTGCGTTGTTTGTTCTGGACTCCACCCCCTGTAGACGGGCACCGTATCAAGATGGTATCTGGAGGCATGATCAAGGGCGAATCACATGGACGAGGACACAGAGGCGGTCGTCCGCCGAACGATCCAGCTGTTTCGGGACATCGCCAACGAGCACGCTCACAATCAGTTGCGGTTGGATTCGCTCTACCACGAGGTGGACGCACTGAACCAACGACAGACCCATCTCCAGCAAATGGCGAACCGCTGCTACTCGACGGCGGATCTGTTCGGCTTCGACTTGGCTTCAGAATTGGCGAAGGCGCCGACGATGCCTCCAGCATTACAAAGGGAATTCGACGCCGTCGCGGAGATGGCCTCGTCCGAGAACCCCAAATCCCAGACCGTGAAGGAGTTTATACTCGACCGGGCTCGGATCGCGTTTCCAAACCCCGTGCGCGCCTCGCAACTGAAGCGCGCGTACGAGGACGCAACGGGGCGGCAAGTTCACTCAAAAACATTCGGGATGTCGTTGTATCGCCTTTCTCAAGAAGGCGGAATGAGACGCGAGGGTCATCAAGACTGGTATTTCGTGCCAGAGGACCAGCGCCACGCTTCGGGTCGCGTTGCGATCGAGCATTCCAACGATGCCACATAGAGATTGGGCCGCAGGCGTATCAGCGCCTGCGGCCCATAAACGGCGGTTCGCGACCGCTAACCAGCCCCCTCGACCCGGGCGTAACCGGAAAGGCAGGTGTTGCTCAGTGCGCAAAACTCGCACGTTAAAACGTTAGCGGGTCAGGCGAGCGGTGCGGAATAGCGTAACCGCATCGTTCGTCGCCGCCGATCTCTTTCACATATCGACTCTCGATGAATCCGTCAAGAACGGATATTAGGAAAGGATCGCCAAATGGCGAAGAAGACGACCAAACCGCCCGTGTCCACGCTCGCCGCTCGCGGCCTCAGCAAGGACAACCTCACCGCTTCGGAGCGCGCCCGTGTGTACGGCTCGGCGCTCTCGCAAGACGAGGAGAGGGGCCAGAAGAAGAAGCCCTAGCGGGCTCCTTCAGTCTCCGAACTGAGACGATGCAGCGCGTAGGAATGCGGATTATCCCGCAGGCCTGCGCGCTGTTTTCGTCCCCGCCGACATTGGGCGCTAGCGCCTTCATGTCGGCGCCGTCGTCGATGAGCCACCCGACCGACGAGATCCTCGGCGGCGGCGTTGCGGCGTAGTCAGCCAGGAACGTCCACGACGACGCGGGGCGGATGCTGTCTTCCCATTCGATGACGACAAGCGGGCAGCTTTTCATCCAACATCCCTCAACTGGTCGATGAGCTTCTGAATCGCCTTGGCGCGAGCCTCGGCGAGCTTGAGCGCGGCACGCTCCCACCCTGCCGGCGGAGCGCGGTGAGCCTTCGCGTCCTTTCCTAGACGCGCCTGCCGAACGCTCGCGAGGGACACCCCCAATGCTTCGGCCAATTCCTGATGTGTGACGCCGTCGCAAAGGACGTCGGTCGCTTTTTTGAAATCCATGTATGCACTCTCATTGACAGCGCGAGGCGTGTCAACTACATTGCATACAACAGCAGAACGGAACAACCCATGAGCCGCCTCTCCCTCGCCAAGCAATCCCAGATCATCGCCGGTCTGGTTGAAGGCAATTCGATCCGCTCCATGGAGCGCATGACCGACACGCACCGCGATACGATCATGCGGCTGGCGCTTCGCGTCGGTGCTGTCTGCGCCAAGATCATGGACGAAGAGATGCGCGAGCTGACCTGTAAAAAGCTGCAGGCCGACGAAATTTGGGCGTACGTAGGAAAGAAGCAGTCCCGAGTAACGCGCGAAGACGACCGCGCCCGCGTTGGCGATCAATGGACCTTCGTGGCGCTGGACGCCGATACGAAGCTGGTCCCGGTTTACCTCGTGGGCAAGCGCACGACGACGAACGCGACCATCTTCATGAAGGACCTCGCGAGCCGTCTTTCCAACCGCGTCCAGCTTTCGACGGACGGGCTCAACTCCTATGTGACCGCCGTCGAAGAAGCGTTCGGGATCGACGTGGACTATGCCCAGATCGTCAAAGCCTACGAGGCTGAACCTGTTGAACCCGGACGCTACTCTCCGCCGCGCGTCGTCTCGACGGCGAAGACGGTGCTTGTGGGTCGGCCCGCGTCCGCCGACATCACCACGAGCCACGTTGAGCGCCAGAACTTGACCATGCGCATGTCGATGCGTCGGTTTACGCGCCTGACCAACGGGTTTTCCAAGAAGCTGGAAAACCTGCAGGCGGCGGTGGCGCTCCACTTCTGCCATTACAACTTCTGCCGCATCCACAAGACCCTCAAGATTACCCCGGCCATGGCGGCGGGGGTTTCCAGCCGCCTGTGGTCAATCGAGGAGATGGTTGAGCGGACCGCGTGGACGGGAAGCCCGGTCCAAGGCGCCGGGGGCCGCTGGTTCAAAGCGGAGGACCGCAACTAGGACACCACCCGAACATCAATCTGCTGGACCTCTCGGACGACCAGAAGATATGGCTGTTGTACGTCGAGGCGCACGACGAGCCGGGCGCGTACCTCATCTACGATCGCACCGCTGCGCGCATTGATCCCCTTGCTGCAGTTTCCAACGCGCTCGTCGGCGTGGTGTTCGCGCCGACGAAAGTGGTCGCCTACAAGAGTCGCGACGGCGTCGATCTCTGGGGCTATCTCACCAACGGCGTGGCGCCGGGAGAAGCCATCCGTCCGCTGATCGTGCTGCCGCACGGCGGGCCGGAAGCGCGCGACAGTTCCGGCTTCGATCGCGAAGTGCAGTTTCTCGCATCGCGCGGCTATCAGGTGTTCCGTCCGAATTTTCGCGGCGGTTCCGGATTCGGGCGCGCGTTCACGGAGGCGGGCTACCGCCAGTGGGGCAGGCGGATGCAGGACGACGTCACTGACGGCCTGAAGCATCTCGTCGATACCGGCGCCGCAGACCGTGCGCGTGTGTGCATCATGGGCGGATCGTATGGCGGATACGCCGAGCTCGCGGGCGCGACGCTGACGCCGGACCTCTACAAGTGCGTGATCGCGATCGCGGGCGTGTCGGATTTGCCGGAAATGCTCGAGAGCGAGCGCTTCGACGAAGGACGCGGTTCGATGGCGTATGCCTATTGGGTGAAGGCGATCGGCGATCCGTCGACGGACCGCGCCGCGCTCGAGGCCGCATCGCCGCGCCGACAGGCCGCAGCAGCGCGTGCGCCTGTGCTGCTGCTGCACGGCGACGATGATGGCATCGTGCCCGTGCAGCAGGCGCGCATGATGAAGCGGGCGCGCACGGAAGCGGGGCGCAGCGTCAAACTTGTCGAGTACAAGGACGAAGGCCACTCGCCGTTCTTGTGGGAAAAGGAAAACCTGATCGCCTACCTGAGGGAGATCGAGACCTTCCTCGCGCAGCATCTGCCGGTGAACGCGCCTCCTGCGGCGACACCGCCGCCGCCGTAGCGCTCAGTCGAACAGCTTCGACACGCTCTCTTCGTTGGCGATGCGGCGGATCGCTTCGCCCATGAGGGGGGCGACGGAGATGGTGCGGATCTTCTTCGATTTCTGCACTGCTTCGGAGTGCAGGATGGAGTCCGTCACCACGAGTTCGTCAAGTTCGGACTTGTCCACCCGGCCCGCCGCGCCGTTCGACAACACGCCGTGCGCCACGTAAGCGGAAACGCTGACCGCGCCATGTTCGCGCAACGCCGTGGCCGCGTTGCAAAGCGTGCCCGCGCTGTCGACGATGTCGTCGAACAGGATGCAGCGACGACCCTTCACGTCGCCGATGATGTTCATCACTTCGCTCTCGCCGGCGCGCACGCGGCGTTTGTCGACGATGGCGAGGTCGGCGCCGAAGCGGTTGGCCAGCGCGCGGGCGCGCACCACGCCGCCGACGTCCGGCGACACGATCATCAGTTCCTTCGACGCGGCTCCGAAGGTCTCGCGGATGTCCTTCTCCATGACCGGCGTGCAGAAGAGGTTGTCGGTCGGGATGTCGAAGAAGCCCTGGATCTGGCCGGCGTGGAGTTCCATCGAGAGCACCCGGTCGGCGCCGGCGGTGGTGATCAGGTTGGCGACGAGCTTGGCCGAGATCGGCGTGCGGCCGCCGACCTTCCGGTCCTGCCGCGCGTAGCCGAAATAGGGGAGCACCGCCGTGATCCGCTTGGCGGACGCGCGCACCAGCGCATCCATGCAGATCAGGAGTTCCATCAGGTTGTCGTTGGCGGGCGCGGACGTCGACTGGATGACGAAGACGTCCTGGCCGCGGACGTTCTCCTCGATGACCGCGAAGATCTCACCGTCCTTGAACCGCTTCACGTCGGCCCTGGTCAGCGGGGCGTCGAGATAGTTGCAGATGGCCGCCGCGAGCGGCTGGTTCGCATTCCCGCACATGAGCTTCATGGTGTGGGGCCTCCGCGCCGCAGTGATCAGTACCCGGAGCGGTCAGTATCAGAGTCTCTCCGCCGGGCAATGCGGCGTGTCGGCGGGGCGGCAGGACGAGTGCAAGGTGTGGCGGGGGAGCCATACGGCGT
>JAWXBS010000130.1:0-14879 GCA_034440275.1 Alphaproteobacteria bacterium | reverse complement strand
GCGGCACCCAGTCGTCGAAACGCTCGACCGGGTCGGGGAAGGCGAACGGCGCGGCGAGAAGGTCGATCGGGCGGGCGTCGCCGGTGTTGATGTCGCGGTTGGCGAACTTGCCGTCCTTCGGATCGATGTGGCTGGTCACCAGCAGGTACGGAATGTCGGCCTTGGCGAACTGCTGCAGCGCGCGCGCGATGTCGGCGTAGGAGAGGTGGAAGAAGCAGTCGCGGCACATCCATAGGTCGGCCTTCGGCAGCGGGCCTTGCGTGATGTCGAGCTGGATGAATGCGTGCGTTTCATCGCCGTGCTTCGCCTTCGTCGCCGCGACCAGCGCCGGCACGATGTCGCCGCCTACATAGCGCATGCCCGGCGGCGTCTTCACCGCCTTCATCCAGTGGAAGTCGCCGCACGGCGCGTCGAGGAAGACGCCGATGTTGCGCGCCGCCAGCAGCTTTTCCAGAGAAGCGCGGATGCTCGCCGTGTAGGCCATCGTCGAGCCCGCGCCCGAACGGCTCTCCACATCGCTCCACAGATTGTGCTCGTAGATCTCCTCGAAGACCTTCTGCTTGTCAGTGTTCGCGAGGTTCGCCTTCAGCGCGCGATAGCGGGCCCGGCGGGCGGATTTACCGAACGCGTGCGCGAGGCGGTCGAATATCGAGGGAGAAGACATGGGCGGTGCGTTATCCGATGGAGCCCGTGGGCGCTAGGCCAACGCTTCAGCGATCTCGCTCGCCAGCTTCCCAGCCACCGCCGTCTTCGCCATTTGCGGCCAGCGCGTGACGCCGTCGGCGCGGATGATGGCCACCTGGTTGGCGTCGCCGCCCATGACATCGCCGCTGACGTCGTTGGCGACGATCCAGTCGCAGCCCTTCTTCGCGAGCTTCTGCTTGGCGTGGACTTCCACGTCGTTGGTCTCCGCCGCGAAGCCGACGACGAGGCGCGGGCGACCCGTCTTCAGCTTCGACAAGACGGCCAGAATATCGGGGTTCTCGGTCAGCGCGATCGGCGGCGGACCATCCGCGCCTTTCTTGATCTTCTTCGAGGACGTCGATTGCGGGCGCCAGTCCGCGACTGCCGCCACGCACACGGCTGCATCCGCCGGCAGCGCCGCCTCGCAGGCCGCGAGCATTTGCGCGGCGCTTTCCACACGCACCGTGTCGACGCCGATGGGATCAGCGAGCGCCACGGGACCTGACACGAGACGCACTTCTGCGCCGAGCTGCGCGAGCGCTTCGGCGATGGCGAAGCCCTGTTTTCCGGAGGAGCGGTTGGAGATGAAGCGCACGGGATCGATCTGCTCGAACGTCGGCCCTGCGGTGACGAGCACCTTTTTCCCCGCGAGCGGCCGACCCGCTTTGCGCTGCGCGTAGAAGCTCAGGATCGCATCGTGGATCGCCTGCGGCTCCGCCATGCGGCCGGGGCCGAACTCGCCGCACGCCATGGCGCCTTCGTCGGGACCGACGAAGCTGACGCCGTCGGCCTTCAGCTGCTTGAGGTTTCGCTGCGTCGCTGCGTGCAGCCACATGCGCACATTCATCGCCGGGGCCATCAGCACGGGCTTGTCGGTAGCGAGCAGCGTGGTGGAGGCGAGATCGTTGGCGAGACCGTTGGCGGCTTTCGCCATCAGGTCGGCGGTGGCGGGCGCGACGACCACGAGATCGGCGCTGCGCGAGAGCTGGATGTGGCCCATCTCCGCTTCGTCGGTGAGATCGAAGAGTTCGCGATAGACCTTGTCCTCGCTCAACGAGCCGACCGAGAGCGGCGTGACGAAGTGCGATGCGGCGTTGGTCAGGATCGCCCGTGTGCGAATGCCGGACTTGGCCAGCAGTCGGATGAGTTCGAGGGATTTGTACGCCGCGATGCCGCCGCCGATCACGAGCAGCACCCGGCGTTCGGTGGCGAGATCAAGGGCGTGGAGCGGAAAGGCTTC
Source organism: Alphaproteobacteria bacterium (assembly GCA_034440275.1). GTDB lineage: Bacteria > Pseudomonadota > Alphaproteobacteria > Caulobacterales > Aquidulcibacteraceae > VFBF01. The sequence goes on along the minus strand of JAWXBS010000130.1, from coordinate 12,955 downwards.
GGGCGCGAGGGAAGCGGTTTCGGCCCCCTCCGCCATGACCACCACCGTCTCCTTGCGCCGCCGCACCCGCTGCGGGCCCTCGGTCAGCGCCTTGGTCATCAGTTCGGAGAACCGGTTCTTGGCCTCCGCGACCTGCCATTCGGGGGCGTCGTCGGCGGGCGGGGCGTTCTTTTTGTCCATGTTGGACATATAACCGCCCGATGGGCCGAAAGCCATGGGCGCGGCGGAAATTTCAGTGCGTCAGACCCGCCCGGTAGTCGCCATAGACCGGCGCCCAGCCCAGCGCCGCCCGCGCGCGGTCGTTGCGCACGCGCCAGGAGCCGAAACCCAGCCGCCCACCCGCGGCCGGGGGCGGGGCGCCGATGCTGGCGGCCACGAAGCCGAAGACGTCCGCCCACGTAGAGGGCGCGCCATCGGAGACGATCAGCGCCTGACGCGACGCATCGGACTCGACGGCCTTCACGGTCGCGGCGGCCATGTCGGCGATGTGGACCAGCGAGACATAGCCGGAGCCGTCGCCTGGCAGGCGCAGTTTGCCCGCCCGCGCCAGCGCGAACCACGCATCGTCGAAGCCCGTGCCAGGCCCGTAGAACAGGCCGCCGCGCAGGATCAGCCAGTTCAGCGGTGAAGCCATGACGGCGGCTTCCATGTCGCGCGCGGCGTCGTTGGCGGCGTCAGCGACGGGATTGCCTGTGGGTGTTGTGGGCGTGTCTTCATCCGCCCATTCGGCGCCGGCGGTATGCACCATCGAGATGCTCTGCTGGATGACGCGCGGCACGCCCGCTTTCGCGCACGCCGCAAGAAAACGCGGCACGCCTTCGCGCCGTACGGCGTCGTTGCGGGCGTAGTCGGAGCCGGCGCCATCATCGCGCAACGCCGTTGCAAGATTGAGCGCGACATCACAGCCTTCGAGGCCCGCAGCGAGCGAAGCCTCATCGAAAATATCTGCGGCGCGCACATCGACGCCGCTGGCGCGCGCGTGATGCGCGGTATCGGGCGAGCGCACGAGCGCGCGCACACTGTGGCCGCGCAGAGCGAGGCGGGGCAGCAAGTGGCGTCCGTAGACGCCGCTGGCCCCGAGATCGGCGATAGTCGTCATGCTTCGTGCCTAGGACGCCGACCGCACGCCTGTCCAATGCGGAATCGGAAGCCGCCGCCGCAAGAGCGCTACTTCGTGACGGTTTTCGTCACGGTCTTCGCTTCCGCCTGCGCGGGGCGCACCGGCTCCGGCGGACGCGGGCCGTTGGACACCATCAGCATCAGCATCGCCAGCACGCCGGCCACCGCGCCCACCCAGAAATGGCGCCACTGGAAGGGGATGCTCTCGGGCGAGGGATTGGCGTTGTCGCGGATGGAATTCGCCGCGCCCTCAAGCGCCGCCAGCGTCTGCGGCAGGCGGCGCAGCGCGCCGAAACCCGCGCCCGCTTCGTCGATGGCGCGACGGGCGGTGGATTCGGCGCCCAGTTCGCGGCGCACCCAGCGCTCCACGATGGGGCGCGCGGCGGCCCACATGTCGTGGCGAGGATCGAGCGTGCGTGACACGCCTTCCACCTGCACCATGGTCTTCTGCAGCAGCACCAGTTCAGGCCGCAGGCGCATGCCGAACATGTGCGTGATGTCGAACAGTTGCAGCAGCAGCTTCGACATCGAGACTTCGTCGGCGGTCTTGCCGAAGATCGGTTCGCCGATGGCGCGCAGCGCTTGCGCGAACTCCTCGACGGTGAAGCGGTCGGGCACATAGCCCGCTTCCTGGTGCACTTCGGCCACGCGCTTGTAGTCGCGACGCAGGAAGCCATAGAGGATTTCCGCGAGATAGCGGCGTTCCTTGTGGCCGATGCGGCCCATGATGCCGAAGTCGACGATCCAGAGCTTGCCGTCCTTGCCGTAGATGAGGTTTCCCTCATGCATGTCGGCGTGGAAAAAGCCGTGGTCGAGCGCCGCCGCGAGGAAGCCGCGCGTCACGGAAATCGCGAGCCCGGGCAGGTCGGCGCCTGCCGCCGCGAGCGCGCGCTTGTCCGTCAGCGGCGTGCCTTCGATCCAGTCGAGCGTCATCACGCGTTTGCCGGAACGCGACCAGTCGATCTCCGGAACGCTGAGAAATCCGTCTTTTTCGGCGACTTCCTTGAACTCGGCCGCCGCGCCCGCTTCGAGCCGCAAATCGAGCTCGCGCTCCAGCGCGGTGCTGACGGTTTCCATGAACTGCACCGGCTCCAGCCGGCGCGATGCGGGGATGAAGGTCTCGATGAGACGCGCACCGAAGTGCAGTGCGCCCATTTCCTTCGCCATCTTCTTTTCGATGCGCGGGCGCAGGATTTTCACTGCGACCGTATGCAGACGTTCCGGCCGCGCCTGGTGGACCTGCGCGATGGAGGCCGCGGCCATGGCGTCGGAGAAGTTCTCGCCGAACAGATCGACGGTCTTGCCGAATTCCGCGTTGATCGTGTCGAGCGCCTTCTCGCGGGAGAAGGGCGCCATGCGATCTTTCAGGCGCGCGAGATCCTGCGCCGCCGTCACGCCGATGAAATCGGGACGGGTCGCAAGGAATTGGCCGAGTTTGACGTAGGCAGGGCCCAGACGCTCAAGCGCGTCGCCGAGCCGTTCGCCGGGGGACTGGCCGCGCTTCGGGCGCGCAAAGATGCGCAGCACCTTGGAGAGGCCCTGCGCCCACCACGGCATGCGGCTCTGGTATTCGGCGGGCAGCAGGGCGTCGTAGCGCAGCAGCGTCACCGCCACCCGCAAGAGCCTCCAGGTATGCCCGATCCAGTCAAACATGCTTCAGACCACAAAGCCCCAATGCAGCGCCGTCGCCCCGCCGGCGAAGTTCCGGTAGCCGACACGGGCGAATCCCGCGTCCTGAATCATGCCCGAAAAGGTTTCCTGATCCGGAAAACGCCGAATGGATTCCACGAGATACCGGTAGGAGGCCTCGTCCTTGGCCACGAATTTCCCGATCCGCGGGATGACGTGGAAGGAATAGGCGTCATAGGCCTCGGCCACGCCTCCAATCGCCATCCGGGAGAATTCCAGGCACAGGAACCGCCCGCCGGGCTTCAGGACGCGCCGCGCCTCCTTGAGCGCCTTGGGGATGTCGGTGACGTTGCGAATTCCGAAACTGATGACGTAGGCGTCCGCGAAGCCGTCCGGGAAGGGCATCTGCTCGGCGTCGGCCTGCTTCCAGGTGAAGCCTTCCTCCCCCCGGCGGCGGCCGGCCTCGAGCATTTCCTCGTTGATGTCGCAGACATGGATATCGGCGAGTTCCCCACCGCGCCGGCGCCGGATCGCCTCCACGCGCTTCTGGATCCGCCGGGCGATGTCGCCGGTGCCGCCCGCCACGTCGAGGATCACTTCGCCCGGACGGGGGTTGAGCCGCGCGACCGCAGCGTCCTTCCACAGCCGGTGCATGCCCACGGACATGAGGTCGTTCATCAGGTCGTAACGACTGGCGACGCGGTCGAAGACGTCCTTGACCTTGCCAGCCTTCTCGGCCGCGGGGACGTCTTCGTAGCCGAACGAGGCGAGGTCCTCGGCGGTGGGTTGTTCTTTGGCGGACATGGGCGCGACATTAGCCGCGCAGCCGGGGCGGGGCCATGAGGCATGTGTGTGTGGCGGCCGATGTGCTAGAATAGGGCTGGCGGCGACGAATGTGTCGAAGTGCGCGACGATGTTGAAATTGGAAACGCATTTGCGCGCCATTCTCCAGACAGGCGAGTCCGCCGCGCGTGCCTGAGCTTCCCGAAGTTGAAACCGTCCGTCGCGGCCTTGCGCCCGTGCTCGAGGGCCGTCGCCTGAAGCGCGCGGAAGCGCGTCGGCCGGATTTGCGCTTTGCGCTGCCGGAGCGGTTCGTGGAGCGGCTCGAAGGGGCGAAGGTTCTGCGTCTCGATCGCCGTGCGAAGTATCTCGTGGCGCCGCTCGATACGGGCGAGAGCCTCGTAGCGCATCTCGGCATGTCGGGGCGCTTCACCATCCTTGCGAAGAAGGGAGCGGTGCGGCCGGGCGAGTTCTACTACGCCGATGCGCCCGATCCCGCGCACACGCATGTCGTGTTCGAAACCGATCGCGGCGATCGCATCGAATACAACGACCCGCGCCGCTTCGGGTACATGACGCTCATTCCCACCGAGGACCTCGAAGCGCACGCGTATTTCGCCGGCCTCGGTCCCGAGCCCTTGGGCAACGCGTTTCACGCGGAACATCTGGCTGGCGCCTTCGCCGGCAAAAAGCAGAACGTGAAAGCGACGCTGCTCGACCAGCGCATCGTCGCTGGCCTCGGCAATATCTATGTGTGCGAAGCGCTGTTTCGCTCGAACATCTCGCCGAAGCGCGCGGCGGGCCGCATCGCGGCGGGACGTCTGGAACTGCTGACGGCAACCGTGCGCGACGTGCTCAACGAGGCCATCGAGGCCGGCGGCTCCACGTTGCGGGACTACGCGACCGTCGACGGCGCGCTCGGCTATTTCCAGCACCGCTTCAAAGTGTATGGCCGCGAGGGCGAACCGTGCCCCACATGCGCCGCGCCGATCGCGCGTATCGTGCAGGGCGGACGGTCGACGTTCTATTGTCCGGAGTGCCAGCGTTAGCGGTGATCAGCCGCCACCGTGCACGCTGATCTTTTCCCCGCTGACATAGGTATTCTGCGGCGACACCAGAAACCGCACCACCGCCGCGATTTCCTCCGGCGCGCAGACGTGGCCGAACGGCGCCGTCTTGTCGAGATCGTGGATCGCCGCCGTGCCGCGCGCCTTCGCAAGGCGTTGTCCCATGTCGGTATCGGTGAGCGGCGGCGCCACGATGTTCACAAAGATGCCGTTCTCGCGCTCTTCCTTGGCGAGCGTCAGGGCGAGTGCTTCCCCCGCCGCCTTGCCCATGTTGTACGGCGCGCCGCGCGCGGCGTGATGCAGTGTGGCGATGGACGAGATCACGATGATGTCGCCGCGCGGCTGCGTCCGCATCTGCGGCAGGATCGCCTTGGAGGCATAGAAGGGCCCGAGCGCATGCACGCCCATCACGCGCTGCATCTCGGCGGGATCGGTGTCGGCGACGCTCTGTCCGCGGCTCGCGATGCCGGCATTGTTGACGAGGATCGAGACCGGCTCGAGAGCATCTTCCACCAGCTTCGCCATGGTGACGCAGGCGTCGTAGTCGTCGACGGAGGCGCCCACGGTGAACGCACGGCGACCCATCGCGCGGATTTCAGCGGCGACCTTTTCCGCCTCCTCCGCCTCGCGCCGATAGTTCACGGCGACGTCTGCGCCGTCTTCGGCGAGCGCGAGCGCGATGGCGCGGCCGATGCCGCGGCTGGCGCCGGTGACGAGTGCGACGCGTCCTGCGAGCGACATGGCGTTTCCTCCTGTTGTTGTGGCGACTGAACCCCGGCGTTGGCCCGCTCGCAAGGCGCCGTGGCGTAACCGCCGACCGCCCCGGAGCGAACTCCTCTTCAGAACCAAGGAGCAGCCCGGTGATCCATCAGACGCACACCTGCAACGCCGATGACGCCGAAATCAGCTCCACGGGCTTCAGCCCCAAGATCGTGATGTGCGTCATGCACCTCATCATCGGCGTCGCCGCAGGGTTCATCGCGATCGGTGGCGTGGCGGCCTATCTCGCGCTCGCTTGACCGGCCTTGCCGCGCGCGGTCTATCGACCCGCACGGAGGCCCCCATGATCGACGTCGCACTCGCCCGCTGGAAGGACTACATGGTCACCCATGACGCCGGCGCCCTGTGGGAGATGCTGCACCCGGACGCGGTATTCGAGAGCCCCGTCGTGCACACGCCGCAGCGGGGCAGGGACATCACCTTCAAATATCTCGCGAGCGCCGAGAAGGTGCTGGGCGGTCCGGGCTTCCGCTATGTGGGCGAGTGGCGCAGCGCCAATGGCGTGGTGCTGGAATTCGCCAACGAGATCGAAGGCATCGCCATCAACGGCGTCGACATCATCACCTTCGACGACGCCGGCAAGATCACCCACTTCAAGGTCATGGTGCGCCCGCTGAAGGCCATCAACATGCTGCACCGCCTGATGGGCCAGATGCTGGCCAAGCTCGCGGGCTGACCGCTTCGTCCATGTCGCATCCGCCGCTCCGTACCTACGGCCGCATCAAGGCGCGCGCGCTGAAGCCGCGTCAGGAACAGCTCGTCGAGACGCTGCTGCCGACGCTGGCGGTGGACCTCTCGACGCCGCTCGATCCGCGCGCGCTGTTCCCGACGGCGCGGGCCTTCGTGCTCGAGATCGGCTTCGGCGGTGGCGAGCACCTCGCTGCGCAGGCGGCCGCGCATCCTGATCACGGCTTCATCGGCGTCGAGCCGTTTCTCAACGGCGTCGGCTCCTGTCTGCGCCATATCGACGAGGCGGGTCTGTCCAATGTGCGTCTGCACATGGGCGACGCGCGCGACGTGTTGGCCGCTCTGCCGGACGCCGCTCTCGACCGTGTCGACATCCTGTTCCCCGACCCCTGGCCGAAGGCGCGTCACCACAAGCGCCGGCTGGTGCGGCCCGATTTCGTCGCCGCGCTCGCCCGCGTGGTGAAACCGGGCGGGGAGGTGCGCTTCGCCACCGACTGGGCGAACTACGCCGCCACCGCCCTCGAACACTTCGTCCGCGACCCGCACTTCCAATGGACAGCCGAATGCGCCGCCGACTGGCGCAGCGCGTGGCCCGGCCACGTCGCGACCCGGTACGAGGAGAAGAAGCTCGGCGACTGCGCGCCGGTGTGGCTGCGGTTTCTGCGCGCGAGTCCTGATGACAAGCCGTGACGAGATCGCTATATGGCGCTCAAGAACATCGCTGATTGCCCTCGATGAGGGCGCGGCGGCGGTCCCGGGAGGGGCCGCCGCTTTTCACATTCTGGAGCATACGTGCGGGCTTCGAACCCCCTCGAAGAGAAGGTCATCGCGCTGCTGGAGCCGGCGGCGGCGGATGTCGGCTATGCGCTGGTGCGCGTCCGGCTGTCGGGGCTGAAGCGCAAGCGGCTGCAGATCATGGCCGAGCGCCTCTCCGACGGTACGATGAACATCGACGACTGCTCCAAGCTCTCGCGCGCGATCTCGCCGGTGCTGGAAGCCGAGGACCCGATCAAGGGCTTTTATGATCTCGAAGTGTCCTCGCCCGGCATCGACCGCCCGCTGGTGCGGCTTGAGGATTTCACACGGTTTGTCGGCCACGAGGCCAAGATTGAACTTTCTGCGGGCGTCGACGGTCGTCGGCGCTATCGCGGGATCATCGTCGGCGTGTCCGGCGATCAGGTGACGATGACGGTGGACGGCGCTGACGCCACGTTCCCGTTCGCGTGGGTCAGCGAGGGCCGCCTCGTGCTGACCGACAAGTTGATCGAGGAAGATCTGCGCCGCGCCAAGTCCGCTGAAGCGGCCGATGCGCAGGCGAAGAACAATGGTGAGGAAGAAGAATTATGAGCACCGGCATCAGCGCAAACCGCGCCGAAATCCTGCAGATCGCCGAAGCGGTCGCCCGCGAGAAGGGCATCGACAAGACCCTCGTCATCGAGGCGATGAGCCACGCACTGCAGAAGGCCGCACGCTCGCGCTACGGCGCCGAGCACGACATCCGCGCCGAGATCGACACCAAGACCGGCGAAATGACGCTGAAGCGCGTGATGACCGTCGTCGACGACGAGGTGCTCGAAGCGCAGGGCCGCCCGTTCAACCCGTCCACCGATGAAGAACTGAAGGATGCGCTGAAGCGCGACCCCGACGCCTTCGTGGGCAAGACCTACGAGGACATCCTGCCGCCGATGGAATTCGGCCGCGTCGCTGCGCAGACCGCCAAGCAGGTCATCAACCACGAGGTCCGTGAAGCCGAGCGCGACAACCAGCACGAGCTCTATAAGGATCGCGTCGGCGAGATCGTGAACGGCGTCGTCAAGCGCGTCGAATACGGCAACATCGTCATCGATCTCGGCCAGGCCGAGGGCATCATCCGCCGCGCCGAAGCGATCCCGCGCGAAAACCTCCACCAGGGCGACCGCACCCGCGCGCTGATCTACGACGTGCGCCGCGAAGCCAAGGGCCCTCAGATCTTCCTGTCGCGCGCGCGTCCTGAGTTCATGGCGAAGCTCTTCGCGCAGGAGGTGCCGGAAGTTTACGAAGGCATCATCGAGATCAAGTCCGGCGCCCGCGATCCGGGGTCCCGCGCCAAGATCGCCGTGATGAGCCACGACCATTCCATCGATCCCGTCGGCGCCTGCGTCGGCATGCGCGGCGCGCGCGTGCAGGCGGTGGTCGGCGAAATGCAGGGCGAGAAGATCGATATCATTCCGTGGTCCTCGGACCCCGCGACGTTCATCGTCAACGCGTTGCAGCCGGCGGAAGTCTCCAAGGTCGTGCTCGATCCCGAGAACGGCCGGGTGGAAGTCGTCGTCGGCGAAGCGCAGCTCTCGCTCGCCATCGGACGTCGCGGCCAGAACGTGCGTCTCGCGTCGCAGCTCACGGGCTGGCAGATCGATATCATGACGGAAGCCGAGGAATCGGAGCGCCGTCAGAAGGAATTCGCCGTGCGCACCGCGCTGTTCATGGAAGCGCTCGACGCCGACGAGATGATGGCGCAGCTCCTCGCGACCGAAGGCTTCGTGACCGTCGAGGACATCGCCTACATCGACACGGGCGATCTCGCGAACCTTGAGGGTTTCTCTGAAGAACTGGCGGAAGAACTGCAGTCGCGCGCCCGTTCGTGGCTCGAGGATCTCGCCGAAAAGATGGATGCGGAGCGCCGTGAACTTGGCGTGCAGGACGATCTCTTCATGGCGCCGGGCGTGACGCCGCAAATGGCGATCCTGCTCGGCAAAGGCGACGTGAAGACTCTCGAGGATTTCGCCGGCCTCGTCGCCGACGATCTGCGCGGCTGGTTCGAGACGAAGAACGGCGAACGCATCCGATACCCCGGCGTCCTCGACTCGCTGCAGCTCTCGCAGGAAGACGCCGACAGTCTCATCCTCGGCGCGCGCGTCGCCGCCGGCTGGATCGAAGCGCCGCCTGAAGAAGAGGTGGTGGAAGAAGCGACCGAAGAGGGCAGTGAAACCGTGGAGAGCGTGTTCCGCTGAGCGAAGCGCCGACCGCACCCCCCAAGGAACGCGAACGCACGTGCGTGGCCACCGGTGAAAATTTGCCGGAGAGCCTGCTCGTGCGGTTCGTGCGCGGGCCGGACGGCGCGCTCGTGCCTGATGTCGCGGCGAAGCTGCCGGGGCGGGGCGTGTGGGTGCGAGCGGATCGCGCGTCGATCGATCTTGCGGTGAAGAAGAACGGCTTCGCGCGCGGCTTGAAGGGCGCGATCAAGCCCCCATCTGATCTGGCCGATCAGACACAGGCGCTCTTGGAGCGCCGGTGTCTGGAATTTCTTGGACTGGCGAAGCGCGCGGGCGCTTTGGCGCTGGGCGTCGCGCAGGCCGAAGGGGCGATACGCAAGCGTCAGCCGTTCGGCCTCATCGAGGCGTCGGACGGCGCAGATGACGGACGATTGAAGCTGCAGCGGCTGATTTTCGGCCTCTGGGGAACCGAGCCGCCGATCACCGGCGCCTTCACCTCGACGGAAATGGGGTTGGCGCTGGGGCGCGATCATGTGGTACACGCTGTCTTGCTCACGGAGAGCATGGCGCACCGCTGGTCGATCGAGATCGCCCGACTGGCTGGGTTCCGCGCCATCATACCCGCATCCTGGCCCCCCCCGTCTTTCTGAGACGGCGATGGGCGGGACGGCGCGGTGGCGGGTGGAAGCCCGTCCCCGGCGCCGCATTTGGCATTTGTTTGAAGTACGGACCGAAGCGAGCGCATGACCGATACGACGGAACGCAAAGACGGCAAGCCGGACGAGCCCGGCGGGCGTAAGCCCCTGACGCTGACCCGCACCACCAGCGGAGGCGCGGTTCGTCAGAGCTTCCCGCACGGACGCACCAAGCAGGTCGCCGTCGAGGTGAAGCAGACCCGGGTTGTCACCCGTCCGGGACAGGGCGCCGCGCCCGTGGCGCCGCGTCCGCTGCAGGGCGGGCTCACCCCGCCGCCCGCACGGCCCGCGCCCGCAGCAGCAAAGCCCGCATCGGAAGCGCCCAAGACGCCCGCCGCCCGCCAGGGTGGTTTGTCCGCTGCTGAAATGGCCGCGCGCGAAAATGCGTTGAAGGCCAAGCGCGAACTCGACGAGACGCGCGCCGAGCAATCCAAGGCGGCCGACGCGCAACATCGCGCGCTGCTGGACGCTCAGGAACGTGCTGCGACCAAGAATCTCGCTGACGCGGAAGAGGCCGAACGCCTCGTCCGTGAAAACGAAGAGCGCATTGTCGCCGAAGCCGCTGCGGCCGCCGCCGCCGCGGAAGCCGCCGTGCGCGCGGAGCGTCTCGCCAATCCGCGCATCGGCGATGTCGCGCCGATGCCGGCGCGTCGCGAAGGCACGCTCTCGCCCGCGCGTCCCGCCACGTCCAATGGATCGGGCGCCGCCACCGCGCGTCCGGCCGCTGCGCGCCCGATGCGCGATGCGCCGCCCGCACCCGCACCCAAGGCGCCGAAGGCGCCCAAGGGCGGCGAACCCGGCCCCAAGCAACGCATGAAGCTCACGCTCGACATGGTCGAGCGTCTCGCGGAAGGCGATGACGAGAAGGGTCGCTCGCTGACCTCCGTGCGCCGTGCGCGCGAGAAGGAAAAGCAGCGCCGCGAAGCGCCCGGCGAACAGCAACGCGTCACGCGCGACGTCGTCATCCCGGAATCGATCACGGTTCAGGATCTCGCCGCGCGTATGGCCATGCGCGCCGCCGACATCATCAAGTTCATGTTCCGTCAGGGGACGCCGGTGACGCTCGCGAGCGTGCTCGACGCCGACACCGCCCAGATTGTCGCGGAAGAGTACGGCCACACCGTCCGCCGCGTGTCGGAATCGGACGTCGAAGAGGGTCTCTCCGGCGCCGTGGACAATCCGGAAGACCTGCAGCCGCGTGCGCCGGTCGTGACCGTCATGGGCCACGTCGACCACGGCAAGACCTCGCTGCTCGATGCGCTCCGCCAGACGGACGTCGTCGCCGGCGAAGCGGGCGGCATCACCCAGCACATCGGCGCCTATCAGGTGCGCCTGAAGGACGGCCAGCGCGTCACCTTCCTCGACACGCCCGGACACGCGGCGTTCTCGTCGATGCGCTCGCGCGGCGCGCAGGTCACCGACATCGTCGTGCTGGTTGTGGCGGCCGATGACGGCGTCATGCCGCAGACCATCGAGGCCATCAATCACGCGAAGGCGGCAGGCGTGCCGATCATCGTGGCGGTCAACAAGATCGACAAGCACGAGGCCGATCCGGGCCGCGTCATCAACGAGCTGCTGCAATACGACATCGTCACCGAAGTGAACGGCGGGGACGTGCAGGTCGTGAATGTCTCGGCGACGAAGAAGACAGGCCTCGACCAGCTCGTCGAAGCCATCGCGCTGCAGGCCGAAGTGCTTGAACTAAAGGCCAACCCGAACCGTCCCGCCGAAGCGGCGGTCATCGAATCCCGCCTGGATCGCGGTCGCGGCACGGTCGCGACCGTGCTCGTCAGCAACGGCACGCTGAAGCGCGGCGATATCGTCGTGGCCGGCGGCGCCTGGGGGCGCGTGCGCGCGCTCTCCAACGAACGCGGTCAGGCGCTGAGCGAAGCCGGTCCCGCGACGCCCGTGGAAATCATGGGTCTCGAAGGCGTGCCCGAGCCGGGCGACACGATGCAGGTCGTCGAGAACGAAGCGCGTGCGCGCGAAGTGGCGGAATTCCGCCAGCGTCGCCGCCGTGAAAAGTTCGCCCCGACGTCGCGCGCTTCCTTCGAGCAGCTCATGGCCAAGAAGGAAAGCGGCGCCAGCGAACTGCCGATCATCATCAAGGCGGACGTGCAGGGCTCTGCGGAAGCCATCTCCTCGTCGCTCGAGAAGATGAACACCGACGAAGTGCGCGCCCGCGTGCTGCAGGCGACGGTCGGCGCGATCAGCGAAGCCGACATCACGCTCGCCAAGGCGTCGGGCGCCCCGATCATCGGCTTCAACGTCCGCGCCTCCAAGGAAGCGCGTGACCTCGCCGAACGCGAAGGCGTCGAGATCCGTTACTACGCGATCATCTACAACGTCATCGACGACATCAAAGCCGTCATGTCGGGCATGCTCGCGCCGGAAATTCGCGAAACGTTCCTCGGCAACGCGCAGGTGCTGGAGATCTTCCAGATCGCGCGCATCGGTCGTGTCGCGGGTTGCCGCATCACGGACGGCAAGCTGCAGAAGGGCGCGCGCGTGCGTCTCGTCCGCGAGAACGTCGTCATCCACGAGGGCGGCAAGCTGAACACGCTCCGCCGCTTCAAGGACGACGTGAACGAAGTGCAGAACGGTCAGGAATGCGGTGTCGGCCTGGAAAACTTCCAGGACATCAAGCAGGGCGACGTCATCGAATGCTACCTGCTCGAATCGGTGCAGCGCTCGCTCTGATCGCGGCGGTGGGACTTGCGCTCTCGGCTTGCGGGCGGCGTGAGACCGCGCCTGCGGCGGAGACGGTGGATGGCGGCGGCGTCCTCTCGCAGGAGTGGCTCTACACGCCCGCATCCGCAGAGACGGCCAGCGCCACGGGTCTGCTCGTGGTAGAGCCGGGCATCGACTCCGCCGGCCCGTCACGCGGGCTTGTCGCCGCCAAGGGCATAGCCGCGATGACGCACCTCACCGGCGAAATCGACCCCGGACTCAAGGTTGGCGAGCGGACCCTCGGCGAAGTGATGGAATTGCGCGCCGGGGCGCGACCCACCCTCTACACAGTCGCGCAGGATCAGGGTCTTTGCGGACCCACGCCCGCGCAATGGATCGTCTGGTACGAACCGGAGCTGACCGAGGGGCGCGAGCTGGTGCTCGGCGTTGTGCAGGGCGCCCGGCCGGGCGAGACGGGGTCGACGGTATGCCGGGTTCTCCGCTACACGCGGGAGCGGGAACGGGGCGCCGGAAAGAGCGAGGGAAGTCGATGAGT
>JAWXBS010000129.1:0-4211 GCA_034440275.1 Alphaproteobacteria bacterium | reverse complement strand
CTCGCGCGGAATGCCGAGCAGCGCGTACATGTCCTCGCCCACCTTGAAGCGCCACGAACGGTGGGGCTCCCAGAGATCGGCGGGATAGATTGGCCGGTCGCCTTCTTCGCCGCGCGGATTGGCGGCCAGCGTCGCCTGCGCGAGATCGATCACGGCCTGGCGTTCAGCGCCGCTCACCGCGATCACCTTCCAGGGCTGCACATTGCCGCCCGACGGCGCCCACCGCGCCAGATCGAGAATGTCGCGCACCAGCGCTTCCGGCAGCGGATCAGGCTTGAACACGCGCGTGGAAATGCGGGTCCTGATTGCGGTGTCGACGTCCATGAGCGGGCCTCCGGTTTGCGGTTGTGGTAGCGCGCCACCGGAGGGGAAGGTCAAGTCAGACCGAAAAGCTCACGCCGCAGCCGCAGCTCGACTTCGCGTTCGGGTTGCGCACCTTGAAACTCGACCCGACGATTTCCTCGACCCAGTCCACTTCCGAGCCTTTCAGGAAGGCGATGGAGACGGGGTCCACGAACAGGCGCGCGCCGTCGCGCTCGACGATGATGTCGTCGGCTTCCGGGGCGGGCGTGATGTCGATTTCGTAGGAAAACCCCGAGCAGCCGCCGCCTTCGACGGCCACGCGCAGCCCGCCGCCGTCCGCGATCGCCTTGATGCGGGCGGCGGCCGTGGCGGAGAGGGTGAGATCCGGGGTGAGGTTTGCCATTGGAATCCCTATATGGAGCCTCCCGAGCGCAAGGAGAAGCGGGTGAGCGGTAAAGGGTCCGATAAGGCGGGTACGGCGTGGTGGGCGACGCCGCGGGCCGTCTGGGCGACGGACCCGACCCGCTCGCGCGGCCGGCTGTTCCCCGAGGAGGAGAGCCCCTCGCGCAGTCCGTTCCAGCGGGACCGCGACCGGATCATCCATGCCTCGGCCTTCCGCCGGCTGAAACAGAAGACCCAGGTCTTCATCGCCCACGAGGGCGATCACTTCCGCACCCGGCTGACGCACTCCCTTGAAGTGGCGCAGATCGCGCGCTCCGTGGCGCGCACGCTCGGGCTGGACGAGGACCTCGCCGAGACCATCGCGCTCGCCCACGATCTCGGCCACCCGCCGTTTGGCCATTCCGGGGAAGACGAACTCGACGAATGCATGAAGCCGTTCGAGGGCTTCGATCACAACGCCCAGACGCTGCGCGTGTTGACGAAACTCGAAGCGCGCTATCCGCGCTGGGACGGGTTGAACCTGACGTGGGAAACGCTCGAGGGCGTGGTCAAGCACAACGGCCCACTGATCACGGCCAAGCGCAAGCTTGCTGAGTTGCCGCTCGCCATCCGCGAGTATGCGGCCACGCACGATCTTGAACTCGACGGCTGGTCAGGCCCGGAGGGGCAGGTGGCCGCGCTGGCTGATGACATCGCCTACAACAACCACGACATCGACGACGGCCTGCGCGCAGGGCTGTTCGAGATCGAGGAACTCTATGAGCTGCCGTTCGTCGGCGCGGTATTCCAGAAGGTGCGGGCCGAATTCCCCGACATCGAACAGACGCGCTGGGCGGGGGAGGCCGTGCGTCGTCTCATCGGCGCGCGCATTCTCGATCTGGTCGCTGAAACGCAGCGCCGCGCGGAAAAGCTGAAGCCGCAGAGCGCAGAGGAAGTGCGCGCGCTCGGCCAGCCGATCATCGCCTTTTCGCCGGAAATGGCCGAACACGAGGCGACGCTGAAGCGCTTCCTGATGGCCAAGATGTATCGCCACTACAAGGTCGCGCGCATGCGCAGTCAGGCCAAGCGCATCCTGAAAGAGCTGTTTACGCTCTTCCTCGAAGAACCCGAAACCCTGCCCGACAAATGGCGCGATCGCGCCGGGAAATCAGGGACGCCGGAGACGGCGCGGGTGGTCTGCGACTACATCGCCGGCATGACGGACGCCTACGCCGTCGAGGAGCACCGGCGCCTCTTCAATCTCGAACGCTGGGCGTGAGGAAAACATGGCCGAACGATTTGAACGCCACCGGCAGCCGTGGACCGCCGACGAAGTGAACAAGCTGCACACGCTGGCCAAGAAGGGCATGTCGCTGAAAGCCATCTCCAAGGCGCTGACCCGCAGCGAGGAATCCATCAAGGACCGCGCGAAGCTGGATGGACTCGGCATCGCCAAGCTCCGTTGAGCGCATAAACCCAATCCTAACGACCTGCGGCGCATCTGATTCGGTCTGGATCGGAGGCCGTGATGGCTCATGCGCAGCGGCGGGTTTATGCGCCCGTGGACGGTTATGACGGCGGCTATCGCGATGACGACGCGCCGCCGCCGTTCGTGCGCGAGCGCGCCCGTCGCCCGGCGCCCGCCCGCAAAGAGGTCGATATGGGCCGCACCAAATACCCGACCTTTCTGATCGCGCTCATCGTGCTGGCGACGGTTTCCTACGTCGTCTGGACCTTCACGGGCGGCGCGTCGGAAAACACGGATGCGCCGGTGATTCCGGCGCAGAGCACCGATTTCAAGTCGGCCTATGAAGGCGGCGTCGAGGACGAGCCGGTCACCGCCGAGATCGATCAGGCCCTGGTGGGGCAGGCCCCGGTCGCGCGCGCCCCGGCCAAGAGCCGTCCCGTTGCGGAGGAACCCATCGTCGCTAGATTAGCGCCGCCCGCGCCTGCCACCGGCGCGCCGGTCCTTGCGGCGGCAGGACCGTTCGTCGCCCAGATCGCCTCGCTGAAGTCCGCGGACGCTGCGGACGCCGCCTGGACCCGCTTCTCGCGGCGGTCGCCGGCGCTTTTCCAGAACGCGCGCAAGGACATCCAGCAGGCTGACCTTGGGGAACGGGGCATATACTTCCGGGTCCGCGCCGGGTATTTCGCCAGTCGGGCGGACGCGGCGCAGTTCTGCGGCCAGGTGAAAGCGCTGGGCCAGGAGTGCCTCGTCGTCGGCAAGTAGTCCCGCAGCGGACGCCGGAACGGACGAGTGAGCGACGAAACTGTCACCTTCGAAGCCGCGGACGAGGCGGAAGCGGGCGAAACGCTCGTGCTCGACCTTGCGGGGTACGAGGGACCGCTGCACGTCCTGCTCGATCTCGCACGCCAGCAGAAGGTGGATCTGGCGCAGATCGCGCTGGCGCCGCTGGTGGACCAGTATCTCGCCTTCATCGAGGACGTGCGCGCGCGGATCGATCTCGCGGCGGAATATCTCGTCATGGCGGCATGGCTGACGCTGCTGAAGTCGCGCCTGCTGCTGCCGAAGCCTGAACGTCCCGTCGACGAACCTGATCCCGAAGCCATCGCTGCACATCTCTCGCTGAAACTGCAGCGGCTCGCCGAAGCGAAAGCGGCGGCGGCGAAACTCGGCGCGCTGGCGCAGCTCGACCGCGATGTCTTCCTCAACGGATCGCCGCAGCCCATCGCGATCACGCGCGAACTGCAATGGACCGCGAGCCTGCACGACATGCTGTCGGCTTACACGTCCAGTCGCACGCGCCGCATTCGCGTCGATCACCGCATCGTGCCGCGCCGCGTCTATACGCTGGAGGCCGCGCGCCATCGTCTCGAAGAAATGCTTGCGAATCTCGACGACTGGCGGCCCATCGGCGCACTGCAGCCGCGCCGCGACCGGGGGCCCGATGCGCCAGAGCCGCAGTCCTACGTCGCAAGCCTCTTCGGCGCCGCGCTCGAACTCGTGCGCGACCAGAAGCTCGAAGCCCGCCAGGCCGACCAGAACGCGCCGCTCTATCTCAAGCGCCGCGAGAAGGCCGCACCATGAGCCAGCCCCATAAACCTTCAGGGCAGCCGGTCGCCGATCCGATCATGCGCGTAGAAGACGCGTTCACGCCGCCCGCCGGCGCCAACGATGCGACGCCCGCCGAGATCGGCCCGCTGCACGAGGCCGCGCTCGTCGCCGCAGCGCTCCTGTTTGCGGGCGGGGAGGCTATGACGGCGGCGGAACTGGCGGAGCGTATGCCGCCAGGGACGGACGTCGCCGCGGTGCTGATGGGGTTGAAGCGGGCCTATGTCGGGCGCGGGGTGCAGCTTGTGGAAGCGGGCGGGAGCTGGCGCTTCCAGTCATCGCCGGATCTCGCGCACCTCTTCTCGGAAACCCGCGCCGAGCCCAAACGCCTGCCGAAGGCCGCGATGGAGACACTCGCGGTCATCGCCTATCACCAGCCCGTGACCCGCGCCGAGATCGAGGAGATACGCGGCGTTTCCCTTTCCAGGGGATCGCTCGATCTGCTGTTGGAGAT
>JAWXBS010000128.1:0-14117 GCA_034440275.1 Alphaproteobacteria bacterium | reverse complement strand
TTCAATCCCTGTCGCGCCCACCATTCCTGGAAGACGTTCCGGGAACTGGTCTTTGACGACCCTCAATATCGACAACCCGAAATGAAAGCGTCGACGTCGTTCAACGACCCGCGCCCGCAAACTCGAGCCGTCCGGTGTCGTACCCGAGCGCGCGCATGCGCGAGAGAGCTGCGTCGCGTGACCCCGCCGGCAGCGTCGCGCGACGTGACATGAGCCAGAGGTAGCGACCGGACGGGTCGCCGACCAGCGCCCAGTCCGTGGCGTGGTCGATGATCCAGTACTCCTGAGACCAGAAGCCCGCAAAGGTGAGTCGCGTGCGTGCGTTGACGCCGGGATCGAGAATGCGCCCGCTGGAGCGATAGACCTTGGTCCGTCCGCTCGCGGCGGAACACCGCTGCACCGCGCGAACACGGTTGGCGTCGAGGCTGTAATCAACGGTCGGCGCCAGACAGTCCCGCTGCAGCTTGTTGGGTATGCGCGCAATCTCGTACCAGCGCCCAGAATAGCTGCCCAGATCGACGGCCTTCGCGGGCTGCGGCGCCGCTGCAGAAGCCGGATCCGCGAGAAGACAAAGCGCTGCCAGGGCGGCGATGACGGGTCTTGCGGTCCACATGATGAACGCTCCAGCCCATACGAAAACGGCGGCGCATCATGCGCCGCCGCCTTCGATGCCTCGTCTGTACGGGCGCTGATCAGGTCCGGTTCACCGCTGCGCGAATGGTGTTCGCTTGCTCAAGGTGCGCGCGAAGCTTCGGAAGCGTGGAGGTCGCCCACGTGCGGAGCGCGGAGTCCTGACCGTCGCGCGCATAAGCCTCGAACTTGGAGATGGCCGCTTCGTGTCCGTCGATCACGGTGTCGAGGTACTTGTCATCGAAGCCCGTCGCGTCGGCGTTGCGGATGTTGTCGATCAGTAGCTTGGTGCCGTCATCGGCCACCGCAGGGAGCGCGACGCCGCTGGTGGTCGCCCAGGTCTTCAGTTCCGCGCTGGTGGCGGTGTGATCACGCACCAGCATTGCCGCGAAGGCCTTCACGTCGGCATTGCGCGATTTGGTCTGAGCCACCTTGCTGGTTTCGATCTCAAGCATGTCGCTGTTGGCGACCGCTACGGAGAAGGTATTCGTCTGTTCGGCCGCCTGTGCCGGCGTCAGCATCGGCGTGGTCGTCGCGCTGGGTTCGGTTATGGTCGTCGTGTCGGTGGTGGTGGTCTGTTCGGCAGGCGGCGAGCAGGCCGCTACGCCCACAAAGGCTGCCGCCGCGAGCAGGGTGATCTTGTTCATTGGTCAAACTCCGTCAGCAGGGACCGCTTCCCGACCCGATCGTAAAACGCGAGTCATGCGAGGGTGTTCCGTTCCTGCTGCGTCGGAAAGCGTCCGTTCGCGTGGCTGTTCAGCTCACGATGTCGCCGCCTTGCGGGTTTCCGTTTCCGGCTGCGGCGGCTCGAACCGCGCAAGGAGCCGCGCGCCAGGGCCGATCACAGGATCGGCGCCGGCCTGACGTGCGATTTGGCGCACGAGATCGGAATCGGGGTGCGCGTCCACGGGCTGGCCGTCGACATCCATGGATATCGCGAGTTCCGATGCGCCGCCTTCCAGCTCGCTCCATCGGATATGGATGGAAATGTCGTTGGCGTCAGTCGCGGCGCCGGCGATCAGGATTTCGGTGAGCATGAGACCGGCCGTGGACGCGCGGGTAACCGGGGAGACCGCCGGATCGATCTCCATCAATAGGCGGGCGCGACGACCGTTGTTGAAGAGGGTGGCGTGCGCCTGACGCGCCAGTTCCGCTAGATAGGCGTCCAGATCGATGACGCCGAGATGCTCCGGCGGGTCGATGAAACGGTGGACAAGCGCAATCGCGAGCGTGCGACAGCGGCTTTCAGCGACGGCACGGCGTGCAAGATCGTTCGCCGCGCGCTTCTGCTGGCGGCTCAGCAAGCTGATGAGCACCTGCAGGTTGTTTTTGACGTGATGGTGCAGATCGCGCGTGAGCGCCTTGTTGTCCTCCGCCGCTTGCTGGAGATCGGCCTGTCGTTCTCGGGCGGACTGCATGGCGCGATCGAAGGCGTCGCCGAGCGCGCGGAACTCCTGCGGCGCGCCTTCCAGCGTCGTCGCAGGGGACCGCGCATCGGATTCGACGCGTGCGTGCAGGCGCTGGAACCAGTTCAAAACCCACACTTGCAGCGCCCCCCACACGACGAGTGCGGTGAGAGCGACGGCCAGCAAGGGTGCAGCAACCGTAAGCAATGCCCGCAGGCCGAGAATGACGCGACCCTGAATGGGAAGCACAACGACGCGCAGCGCGCCGCCGCCGACCCAGGATTCAATGGCGTCTTCCGGGGGGCCGCCGTTGAGATTGGCCAGGAGGTCAGGCCCATCTGCGGAAACGGATGCGATCAGCGCGCCTTTTTGGTCGAAGACGGCGACGCCGCGGACGGTGGACCCGATCTCCTGCCGCAGCGCGGTCGCGAGCCAGTCGCGGCGCAAGGAGAGATAGACCGCGCCTCCGAAGTCGGAGCCATTGCGGATAGGGGCGCCGATGAGAAGGACACTTTCGCCTTCGCGCGGCTCGCGTTGCAGTGCAGAGACCGACACAGTCGCGCCGCGGGAAAGGTCTTCGAACCAGCGCGCGCCCGCAAACGTCGTCGCGCCTTCCACGCCTGACGCGCAAACGAGACGGCCGTCAGATGCTGCGCGACCGGCCGTCGCGTAGCGCTCAGCGCCGTCCACAGCCGCTTGCATGATCGCGGCGCATTGCGGCCCGCCCACGCTCACCGGCGTGAGCCGCGCAAGCGTCGACAGGACCTGCGCGCCGCCCGCGATGACTTCGTCGAGCCGGCTGGACAAGCGATCGCCGACCGCTTCCGCAGCCGCCGTTCGCTGCTCGACGGCCGCGCTGAAAGAGCGATTGGCTTCCATGGCGCCGAACACGACGCCCGGCGCCCCCGCCGCAATCATCACTGCCAGAATACGCCCCCGGAACCCGACTGTCCGGAATGCGTCACCGATCCGTCGCAACACGCTTTGCATCGGCCACCAAAGTCGCCAGCGCATGGTCAGCCGGCAGATCGCGCGCGGGCATGCCGGTGCTTTCAAGCTTCGCCAGAAGGGCCTTTCGACCCCGGTTCACGCGACTCTTGATGGTGCCTACCGCACAACCGCAGACTGTCGCGGCTTCCTCGTAGGAAAGACCGCCGGCCGACACAAGGATCAACGCTTCGCGCTGGTCATCCGGCAACGTCGCCAGCGCGCGGCGCACGTCGTCGAGATCCATCTGGTCGCCCTGGACGGCTTCCGTCTTAAGGGTCCGCTCGGCCGCCGTCTCGTCATAGGCGACGGACCGCCAGGCGCGGCGCCGCTCGGAATAGAAGAGGTTCCGCGTGATGACGAAAATCCAGGCGCGCATCTGGGTGCCGGGCGTAAAGCTTGCCCGCGCCTGCCAGGCGCGCAGGAGACCCTCCTGCGCCAGATCATCCGCGCGGGCGCGGTCGCTCTGGCAGAGGAAGCGTGCGAACGCCCGGATCTGGGGAATGAGGGCCTCGAGCTCCTTCTTGAAATCGGCGTCCGAGAGGCGCGGCTTTTCAGGCGCGTCGGCGGCAATGTGGGGAGCGATGCTCATCGCGCACCTGCCGTTCCGTCGTCGTCCGGAGCCATGTCGTTGAGGAGGCTCAGGAAATCGTCCGGCAGCGGCTCCTTAGTCACATCATCCCAGAGCGGCTTGAGCTGCCTGCCCAGCGCCCGCTGACGCACCAGTGCTTCCTCGCGCTCCGCCGGCGTCATCGAGGTGGGGGATCGACGGCCTTCCTCCGGCGCGCTCGCGCCACTCGCTGGCGCTCCGGGCTCGACCGGGCCATCCTTGCTGTTTGCCATGCGTGGTTCCGGCGATGTGGTCACACGTCCACCCCTTTGATGTCTAGAAACGTGGGGATGGACGCGCAAATCTGAAAAAGGTTCCCGGAGATTGGAACCCATTATTTCTTCCCGCGTTTGAGTTCCGCTAGGGTTCCTAGGACAGCGTAGTGAGGGAAAATGGCCGACCGGTCGACGATTGCAGCCCATCTGCCGTATCTGCGCCGATATTCGCGCGCCCTGACCGGGTCACAGGCGAAGGGGGATGCTTATGTCCGGACCGCCCTGGAGGCGCTGGTCAGCGGCGGCTCGCAGATTGATCCTGAGCTTGGGCCCCGGGTCGGTCTCTACCGTCTCTATCAACAGGTGACTGGCGCTGCGATCGGTCTGGATCGTGGCGAAGGGTCGGCCATGGCGGAAACGCCCGAGGAACGCCTGCGCGGCCTCAGTCCCGTGCCGCGTCAGGCGCTGCTGCTCTCGGTCGTCGAGGGCTTCACGTTTCCGCAGGTCGGACAGATACTCGGTGTGAGCGGCGCGGAAGCCGAGAGGTACGCCGAAGAGGCGCAGGCCGAGATTGAACGTGATCTCGCCACTGACGTTCTCGTCATAGAGGACGAGGCGATCATCGCCATGGACATCGCCGATCTCACCGAAGAACTCGGCCACCGCGTTCTCGCCATCGCCCGCACGCGCGAGGAGGCGCTGGTGGAAGCCAAGCGTCGTCGTCCGGGTCTCGTACTCGCCGATATCCAGCTCGCCGACGACAGTCTGGGCACCGATGCGGTCAGCGACATTCTGAAACTTTTCGACGTGCCCGTCGTTTTCGTGACAGCCTTTCCGGAACGTCTGCTGACAGGCGAAAGCCTTGAGCCGACATACCTCGTCACCAAGCCGTTTGATCGCGTCGCCCTCAAGGCCACCATCGCGCAGGCGCTCTTCTTTCATCGTCCGCGTGCGGCGGCGTGAACCTGTCGCACCGATCCAGTGAAGCAAATGGCGGAGGCGGAAACGTCTCCGCCATTTTCCATTGGGTCGCAGACGAATTGGGGAACCCGACAATAGGCGTCACGTTGTTCGCGGGTACGCACGGCGCTTGATCCGATGCGGGATTTTCTGGAGGAGTTCGAACTCATGAGCATGACCGACCGCAACAACGAAGTCGCTAACGGCGCCCGCAAGACGACTGACGCCATCAAGGCCACGATCGACGACGTCGTCGCCAGCGGCGGCGAAAAGGCGCGCCATGTGTTTTCGCAGTCCAAGGATCGCCTGAACCATGCGCTCGACGCTGCGGGTGAAGGCGCTGACAAGGCGCAGGCCTTTGTGACCAAGCAGATGCATGAACGCCCGGTCACAACCGCCGCGACCGCGCTCGGCGCCGGCGTGCTCCTCGGCCTGTTGCTTTCGCGCCGCGGCTGATGCGCCGCACGACGTTCGCATTCGTCGCCGTCGCCGCTTTCGCGGCGGCGGCGGCGCTCGCGGTTTGGGCGGCGGGATTTGCTCTGTTTGCGTTCACCGAACCGCTCATCGGCGCGCCTGCTGCGGCGGGCGTGGTTTCAGCGATCGCGGCTGTGTCGGTGGCGCTGTTCGCTTGGCATTCGGCGGGGAAAGCAGAAGAAAAATCTGCCCAGGTCGAGGTCGTGCAAAGCGTTGATTCTCCCCTCACCGCAGTCGCACCGCTGGAACTTGTCGCCGCTGCGTTCCGGGAACGTCCCCTGGTGTCGCTGGGACTCACCGTGCTCGCCGGCGTTGTCGCCTCACGGCAGCCGCACCTTGTCCGTGAAGTGGCCGGCGCACTGACGGATCGCCGCTAGCAACGAAATTCGAGACGAAGAAACCCCGGCGCCGGATGCGTCGGGGTTTTTACTTGTGTTGGGCGAACTGCAAACAAAGAGAATGGGCCGGATCCTTGCGAATCCGGCCCATACAATCAGACCAGGTTGGGGGGGATGGGGGGACAGCGGCCCGGCCTGATTGAATGATACTACGCGGCACAACCCTGACTGGTTCCGGGTGGTGGATTGAAAATTTGTCATGCTGGACAGCCAGCTGCGTCGCGGGGCATGCAACGCCATGGGTCTGAAATGTCTTCTTGCCGCTGTCCTCCTCCTCTCCCTCGCGCCCGTTGCCGGCGCGCAGGACGCAGCCGGCGATCCCGAGGCCGTGATTGCCGAAGAACTTGTGGTGCAGGCGCGTGTGCCGGGCCCCGCGTGGTGGAAGGCGACCGACGCGGATTCTACTGTGTGGATCCTCGGCGCTCCCGCAGCGTTGCCGAAGGGTGTCGCGTGGGACACCCGGCCTTTGCAGCTCCGCCTGGAAGAGGCGAACACGTTGCTGACGCCCGTGACCGGCAAGATATCGACGATCCGCGCGGTCACGTTCTTTCTCGGTAACCAGAATGCGATGCGCGGCGAAGGTCCGCTGGAAGAACGTCTGTCGCCTGAGTTGCGTGCGCGCTTCGTGGCGGCACGCACGGCGGCGGGTAAGCCCGCAAGCCGCTACGAGCGTTGGCGACCGGGCATGGCGGCGATGCTGCTCTCGACGGACTTCTACGACGGCCTCGACATGCAGGCCGATGAACCGTTCGACACTCTCAAGCGTTCTGCGCGTCGTGCACGTGTGCGTGTGAAGGCGGGCTTGGAGTACGACATGAACCCGGTTCTGCGCGAGTTCGTGGCGCTGGACGAGGCGGCGCAGCTGGTCTGTCTCGAAGATGCGGTGCGCCTGGTGGAGGCTGGACAGGCAGGCGCACGTGGTGCGGCGCAGGGGTGGGCGCGCGGCGACATTGGTCGCGCGCTGGCCGCAGAGCGCGGCTTCGATCACTGCCTCGGCGCCATGCCTACAATGGTTTCAGCCACGCGACGCGCGCTCAATGACACCACAGCCATGATGACAGAAGCGCTGCGCCAGCCGGGCGTGTCGGTGATCGTGGTGGGCATGCGCAGCCTACTGGCGCGCGACGGGGTGGTGACCCGACTGCGCGCCGCAGGCGTCGAGGTGCGCACGCCGGAGGAATGACGGAACATGGGCTCCCGCGCCGCGTCCTTATCGGTTGTCTCATCCAAAGGAGTGCGCCATGCCCATCGAACTGCCGCCGTTGCCGTGGGCGCAGGATGCGCTTCAGCCCTTCATCTCCGCCGCCACCATCGCCAGGCACTACGGGGCTCATCACAAGGCGTATGTGGAAAAGGCCAACAAGCTGATCGAAGGCACGAAGTACGCCGATCTTGATCACGCGGAGATCATTCGTCAGTCCGCCGGTGATCCCGACGGCAAGCAGGTTTTCAACAACGCCGCGCAGGCGTTCAATCATGAGCGCTACTGGGAAAGTCTTGCGCCGGGCGCGACCAGGCCGGTCGGCGGACTCGCGGCGCGCATCACCGATGATTTCGGCGATCTCGCTTCGCTGAGCAAATTGCTTGCAGAGAAGGGTGAGAAACACTTCGCCAGCGGCTGGATTTCGCTCGTGTGGACGGGTGCGAAACTTGAAGTCGTGGATAACCATGACGCCGGCACACCGATCCTGGATGGGCACGTGCCGCTGATCACGCTGGATGTGTGGGAGCACGCTTATTATCTGGACGTGCAGAACGAGCGACCGAAGTACCTGAAGCAGGCGATCGAGAACCTGCTCGATTGGAAAGGCGCAAGCGCTCGGTTCGACGCGCTCGGCTAGGAGTGAATGTAGCGCACGCGATAGGTGATCGTCGTGCGGCTGTTGGGCGGGACCTTCACGACGAAAGTCGGCGCGCCGTCTTTCGTGATCCACGGGGCGGTGGCGTTTGACACGCGTTGAGATGCGCCGAGGACGCGTTGCACGAGTTCGACGGTCTGCTCGGTATTCGATGCATTCGAAAGTTCGACCGATACGTCCGACGTCACCTGCTCACGATCTCCGGACAACGACCGCACTGTCGTGCGGGTGATCGTTTGTTGCGCCGAGACATCGCTGCTTTCACCGGTTTCGAGTTCCCAGTCGAGGCCGACTGCGGTGTCGCGCGTGCTGCTTTCACCGGCGTAGAGCACGCCGAGATCGCCTTCCGGCGCGAAGACGCGCGCGGTCCCGCGCGGGAGCGGTTCGCCGAGGCCTTTGGCCTCCTCGTTCTTCGTGCGGAAGAGGATCCTCGTCGGCCCCGCTTCCGCGTCGCTCTCTTCAACCTGCCGGATTTCATGACGCAGGATGCGGTTCAGTTCGACGCCGTCGCGCGCCAGGAACATGACCTGCTTGGTCTGGTTCGCCGATACGCCGGTGCGCTCGGCGAGACGATAGAGCTGGTAGTCGCCGAGTTCCTCACGCGCCGGGATGCGTGAACCTGTAACGACGATATTGTCGTCCTTCGCCATCATTTCCATGACCGGCGCGGCCATCATCGGTGGTGGTGGCGGCGCTGGTGGCGGGGGGGAACCTGCAAACATGGCGCGGTTGTCGGGCGGAAAATCCGTGGTGGTGTCCATCGACCAGCAGGCGCGCTGGGCCATGCGGTCGAAATTCGCGCGCGCGACATCGGAGAAAGTGCGCGAAAGATCGCCCGCCACGACGCCGACGGTGGCGTCGGCAAAGCCTTCCTCGCCGCCGTTGGTGAGTGTGATCCAAGCGACGAGGTCCGCGCGGGTCGAGGCTTCGTTCACCGTGACCACGTAGTCGGTCTGCCACTCGAGCCCAGTTGCTAGGTACGAAACCGTGACCTCGCGCTTGCCGCTCGGCGCCTCGGTGAGCACCGTCGACAGCGCCGGCCGCGCGCGCAAGCCTTCGGGAATGCGCGCAAAGATCACCTGCTCCGGCACGCCCGAGCAGCCGAGCGCTTCCCAACGATCGCCGTAGCGCAGCGCGATGCCGTCGCCGGCCGCCTGGATCATCGCCGTTTCCTCGACCACCGCGCCCGAGCCCGGCTGCGTGCGCCGGATCGTGACGTTCTGGCCGATGGAGCGCAGCAACAGCGAGCGCCCGTTCAGGCCGTCGAAGTCGAAGTTGCGCTCCGCCTCCGCGCCCTCGAAACCGCGCACGATGGCCGACTGCGGGATGATGCGGTCCAGAACGCCGTCGAAGACGATCTTCACCGGCCCGCCGGGCAGATCGACGTCGCGCGTCTCGGTGATCAACGCGAGGTCGTCGCGATAGACTGTCACGGACACGGCCTTCGGCGCGCTCGCGTGCACCTCGCGCGGCGTTTCCTGCGCCCCGGCTTGTTGCATTGGGGCAGGCGAAGCGAACGCCAGAAGCGTCGCGAAGGAGGCGCCGAAGAAACGCATCAGCGCGGCGGCGGCGTTTCGCGGCGCTTGCCTTCACGGACGGTGAAGGTGAGGCGTGTTTCGCCCCGGGCGGGCACTGGCACCGCCCATGCGTAGGTCGTGGCGTCGACTTTGCGGGCTTCCAGGCTCGGCCGCTGCAGATCGTGATCGCCGTTGAGGCCGCCCTGTTCGAAGTTGATCGTCACCGCTTCGGCGCGCGCATTGCGGAAGACGTAGGCCATCTCCGTGACCGTGACGCCCTCGACCGGGTTTTCACGCTTCACGATGGTCGACTGTGAGGTCACGTCGAAAGCCGTGCCGACGTCGAGCTGGATGTCGGAACCTTCCGACGTGTGGCCGATACTGTCCTCGCCGATGAACTGCACGCGGCCGGTGGAGTCCTTCGTGTAGAGGCGCACGGTGCCTTCCGGGAGCGCCGCACCGAGGCCCACGTCCTGGGCGTTGCGCAAGTTCAGACGCACGGCCGCGCCGCCGGCGAAACGCTCGGTGCCGAAGCCGCTGCGCTCCACGTCATACACCTTCGAAGCGCGCGCGTTCGGCGCATCGAGGAAGCTGACCTGCTTGGTCTGGTTTTCGGCGATCGTCGTCGGCTCGGGCAGGGAATAGATGTGGTAGTCGGCGAACGAGGTCTGGTCGCTGGATGCGCCCCCCGTGCCGGCGCGACGCACGCCGCTGGAACGCCGGCCCGTCTCGCCCGGCGCGCCGGCGACGAGCTGCGTGTGCGCGTTAGCGAACGAGGCGCCTGTGCGGTTCGTAAGCGTCACCCAGCCCTGCATGGCGAGCGTGCCGGCGCGTTCGTCGAATACGCCTACATAATCGGCGCTCCAGCCGATGCCGCTCGTGAGATAGCGCAGCGAAGCGGGGCGGGCGCCGGCGCGTTCGCTGTCGACGGTGACGGAGAGCGTCGGCTTGGCGCGAAGATTTTCCGGGATGCGGTCGAACAGCACGCGGACCGGCAGGCCGTCGTCGCGCAGCACTTCGATGCGGTCGCCGATGCGCAGCACGACGCCCTGGTTCGCGGAGAGCACTTCCGCCGTCTCGATGACTTCGCGCCCGGTCGCCGGATTGGTGCGCACAATGCGCACGCGCGAGCCCACGGCCTTTTCCATCATCTTCACGGGCGTGAGCAGATCGAAATCGAAATTCTGCTCGACGATGGAGACGCCATCCGCCTTCAGCGACGCTGTCTCCGGCTGGATGCGGCCCGATACGTTCGGAAATTCAAGTCGCGTACGGCCCGACCCCACCTGCACGGTGCGGACGTCTTCAACCAGCGCGATGTCGTTGTTGTAGATCGTGATCGCCAGACGTGGCGTCGCCTGCTGCGCGGACGCGGCGGTCGCGACGAGAAGTGCTCCCAGGGCCGCGAAGGTTGCCAGTCTCATGAAATTTCCCCTGTGACGCCGCGACTTAGCCCGGATCATGCAGCGCCGTCATCTGTGCTTTTTTAGGGCCGGGTTTTCGCGCGGCAGGCGAAGGTCTCAGCGCGGCAGCGCCCGCAGCACGCGGGCGACCATGGCGTCGAGGTCGTGCCCCACGCCCTCGGCGTCGAGCACGAGGTCTGCGGCCGCGGCCTGCGCGGCGGCGTAACGGCGGTGCGCCGGGCGCACGGTGTTTTCGTACTGATTCAGGACCGACTCGATGGAACGGCCCCGTTCCGCAACGTCACGACGCACGCGGCGGAGGAGACGCAGGTCGCCCGGCGTGTCGAGCCACACCGCAACGTCGTAGGCCGCGCGCACTTCGGCGTCGGCGAGGGCGAGGATGCCTTCGACGATGACATGGCGCGCCGGCTCGATGGATTGCGTGTCCGCGCGTCGCGTGTGGGTCACGTAGTCGTAGAGTGGCTTCTCGATGGCGTTACCGGCCTTGATCGCGAGGAGGTCTGTTGCGAGGCGCGGCATGTCCTTGGCGTCGAGACCGTCAAAGTCGTGGGTCCTGGCGTCGAAGCCAGGCAAGGTCGTTGCGCAGCGGTAGTAGTCGTCCTCGGCGATGATGACGACGGAGGGCTCGAGCGCGTGCGCCAGTGCGCGCGCGAGCGTGGTCTTGCCGGAGCCTGAGCCGCCCGCAATGCCGATGACAAGAGGTTGCGCCATGAAGGGTCGAAGTGCGTCCCCGCGACCCGTCTGTCAATCTGGCGGCGCCCGACAAAGCAGGCTATCGCGAGCGCCCATGACTGACGCGCTCTCCATCAATGGCCTCGTGAAGTTCTACGGCGACAAGCGCGCCGTGGACGGCGTGTCGTTTTCTGCGCCGCAGGGCCAGATCACCGGCGTGCTCGGGCCCAATGGTGCGGGCAAATCCACCACCATCCGCACCGTCGTCGGCATCCTGACGCCGGACCAAGGGCAGGTCGAATTGTTCGGGGCGTCGATCTCGCGCGAGAGCCTGCGGCGCGTCGGCTATCTGCCGGAGGAGCGCGGCGTCTATCGCTCCATGACGCCGCGCGCGTTCATCACCTATCTCGCGCGGCTGAAGGGGATGAAGGCGTCCGATGCGCGCGCGCGCGCCGATGTGCTGCTCAAGGCGCAAGGTCTCTCAGCCTATGCGAACAAGCGGATCAAGACGCTGTCGAAGGGGATGGCGCAGAAGGTCCAGCTCGCCGCCGCCATCGCGCATCAGCCCGACCTCGTGGTGCTCGACGAACCGTTCTCCGGTCTCGATCCGGTGAACCAGCGCGGCGTGGAGACGCTGGTGCGCGATCTCGCATCGTCGGGGCGTACGGTGTTGTTTTCCACGCATGTGATGGAGCATGCGGAACGGTTGTGTGATCGCATTGTGCTCATCGCCAATGGCAAGAAGGCGTTCGAGGGCACGGTGAGCGAGGCGCTGGCGGTGGTGCCGCGCATGGCGACCATTGAAACCGAAGGCGCATTCGATCTCGCTGCAGCGCTCGCTTCGCACGGTTTCCGCACCGAGAACGACGGCGAGGCGCACGGCCATCGCAAGTGGCGCGTTGCGCTCGATGACGCCAGCGCGTCGCGGCGATTGCTGGCGGCGTGTGCGGCGGTGAATGCGCCGCTGGCGCTCTACGAACCGGCCCGCGCGACGCTGCACGATGCATTCGTGCGGATTGTCGGCGAGGGCGTCATCGGCGATATGGAATAGCTACCGGCGTAGATAAAGTCGATTGCGGTTTGAGCCTGCGCCGCGCACGTTGGCGTCCTCGTAGAAGCCCGCGCTGAAGAGCGGATGCTCGATGCGTTCCTCGACGTGCTTGAGGTTTTCGCCTTCCACTTCCACGATCACGCTTTTCACGCTCGGCAACGTCTTCACCGCGCCGCGCAGGATGACGCCTTCAATACCGTCCACGTCGAGCTTGAGATGCGTTGGCGGCGGCGCGCCGTAAAGCGTCTGGAATTCGTCGATCGAGATCGTCAGCGCCGACTGGATGAGCGCCGCACTGCCGGCGCCGAACTGGTTGGGCGTGTTGTCGAGTCCGTTCGAGGCGCCGCCGGGCTGGCGCGTGTCCACGCGGAACGAGGCGAGCTTGCGTTCATCCGACAGCGCGAGGCAATACGCGTCCACGCGCTCGCCCATGCCGTTCATCGACAGGTGATCCACGAGCAGCGCGTACGATGCCGCCTTCGGTTCGAACGCGACGACGCGCACCTTCGGATCGAGCGCGATATACATCGCCATCACGCCGATGGCGGCGCCGATGTCCCACACCACGTCGCCGGGCTTCACGTGGTCGTCGACCCACTTCAGCGTTTCCGGTTCGTCGTCCCAGGCCTTGGCCATCTTGTAGGCGCCGACGCTGCGGCGCGACGTGAAGGTCAACGGTCCGCGCCGCGTGTCCACCTGCATGCGCCCGGCGTCGTCGAGATATTCGAGCGTACGCGCGAGCGTCTTTTCCTTCTCGATGGGCGCGGCCGCGACGGCGGTGATGGACGAGAGAAGGCGGGCATAGGGTGCGGACATGGAGGGGGGATAGAGGCAGCGGCGCGCACGCTCAACCCTCCTGCTTCGCTCGCTGAGCACTTGGCGGCGAAAGCGTTTCTCACTACGCGGGGACGCATGCGGGAAATCTATCTGATCGCGCGCCGTGAGTACCTCGCCTACGTCGCGGCCTGGGGGTTCTGGCTGTCGCTTCTGACGGCGCCTTTGCTGCTGGCGCTGTTCGCAGTGGGACCCATGCTGGCGGGGCGCGCCGAACCGACGCGGGCGCTGGTTGTGATCGCCGAGGATGTCCGTGACGCTGAAGCTATCATCGCATCGTTCGCGGCGCGGTCCGCTGACGCGTTGCCGAGGTATGTCGTGGCGCCTGCGCCGGCGACGACGGCCAGGGACATCGGCCCGTGGCTGACGGGGCAGAAGACCCTCACCGTCGAAGGCGAGCAACGTCCGCTGTTCGCGGCGTTGTTCGTGAAGCGGTCGGGCGAGGCGGTCTCGATCGATTACTGGAGCACGAACCTCACCGATCGAAGCGCCGCCGATCGCGCGGTGCGGGCGGTGTCGGGGCGCATGCGGGCGGAAGCGCTGTCCGCGCGGGGACTCGACGCCGCCGAGACGACCCGCATCGAGGCGCTGGCGCCGACGCTGGAACAGTACGATCCGCGCGGCGCGCCGGGGGCGGCGGTCACTGACCGCGAAAGGGCGCCGTACCTTGTGGGCATGGTGCTGTCTTTCGTCCTGTGGAGCGCGGTGATGGGGGTGGCGAACATGCTGCTCACCGGCGTGATCGAGGAGAAGTCCAATAAGATCCTCGACTCGCTGCTGACCAGCGCCTCGCCGCTGCAGATCCTTGTCGGCAAGCTCCTCGGCGTGGCGGCGGTGAGCTTCACCCTGTTCAGCGTCTGGGGCCTGCTGGGGGGCGGTGCGCTCGGCATGGCGAGCACGGCGGGCGTGGGCGTCGACCTCGCGCAGGCGGCGCTGAATCCCTCGCTGATCGGCGCCTTCGTGATCTTTTTCCTTGGCGGCTACCTGATCTACGGGGCGCTGTTCCTGGCGCTCGGCTCGCTGTGCGACACGCTGCAGGAGTCGCAGTCGCTGCTGGGGCCGGTGTTCCTGGTGCTGACG
>JAWXBS010000127.1:0-31747 GCA_034440275.1 Alphaproteobacteria bacterium | reverse complement strand
GCACGGACGCCATCGCGGACTGGGAAGACGGCGCCGACCGCCTCGACCTCACGCTCTACGCCGGCGCGAGCTTCGCCAACACCACCATCGTCCAGCAGGTAGGCAACACTCTCGTGACGCTCACCGGTGGCGAGACGATCCTGCTCATCGGTGTCACCGCGACCAACATCACGGCCGGGGACTTCCTGTTCGCGTAGCGGTCAATTTTGGATAGGGCGGCGCGGCTTGGCTATCCCGGGATGGGCGGCCAGCCAAGCCCAGATGCCGGCGCTCTCCAGGCACGCCCAAGCGACGGCGATGGCGATCACCATCGACCAGAGGCTGGAGAAGATCGGCAGCCCCCAGCCGTCGCTCCACGCCGTAGGCGCGCGACGGCTAACCAGTCGGGTGTCGCGCGAAGTCATTGATGTAGGCATCGTTGGCGCCGAAGCGTGTGTGTTCCTGGTGTTGTTCGCTTGCCGCGTCGGGTTGAAAGGGGGAACAAATCCGCCCGGATTCCTCCCGTCTTGACCGGCATGTTCCTGAGTCTTTCCGGCAAGAACTGCAAAGCCCCTTGGGGGCCATGGGTGCGCGCGGCGGCCTTGCATCCCATGGCGCACATGGCTAAGAGCGCGGCTCCGCCGTTGTAGCTCAGTGGTAGAGCGCATCCTTGGTAAGGCTGAGGTCGGGAGTTCAATCCTCCCCAACGGCACCACATCTCTCCCCGAAGGCTATGGCCGACAAGCCCGATGACACGAAATCTGCCCCGAAGAGCGCGCGCGAACAGCGCGAGGCGCGCGCCGCCAAGGCGCTGAAGGCCAACCTCCGTCGCCGCAAAGCCGCCGCGCCCACACTGGATAAAGACGACTAACGGTCGCCTTGCTTCGGCAGGGGCGCCGCCGCATAAGCCCGCGAGACCGCGAAAGGCAGCCATGGATCGCATCATCATATCGGGCGGTCGCCCGCTCCGCGGCGTCATCCCGATTTCGGGCGCCAAGAACTCGGCGCTCAAGCTCATGGTGGCCTCACTCCTGAGCGACAAACCGTTGACGCTCGACCGCATGCCGCGCCTGGCAGACACGCAGTTCGCCGCATCGTTACTTGAGAGCCTGGGCGTTCAGGTCGAGTGGCCGAAGGGCAGCGCTACCGCGCGGTTCCACGCCGCCGAAATCACATCGACCATCGCGCCCTACGATCTCGTGCGGAAGATGCGCGCCTCGTTCAACGTGCTCGGCCCCATGCTGGCGCGCATCGGACACGCTACCGTGTCGCTGCCGGGCGGCTGCGCCATCGGCGCGAGACCGGTTGATCTGCACCTCAAGGCTTTCGAGGCCATGGGCGCCGACATCGTTATCGAGCAGGGATATGTGAAGGCGGCCGCGCTGCGCGGCCTGAAGGGCGCGTCGATCGTGTTCCCCTTCGTGTCCGTGGGCGCCACGGAACATACGATGCTGGCCGCGGTGCTCGCGAACGGCGAAACGATTCTTGAGAACTCCGCGCGCGAGCCTGAGATCGTGGATCTCGCAAATTGCCTGAACGCGATGGGCGCAAAGGTTGAGGGCGCCGGATCCAGCACGATCATAATTCAGGGCGTCACTTCGATGAACGAGGCGCGCCACACGGTTGTCGCCGATCGCATCGAGGCGGGGACCTACGCCATCGCTGCCGCAACCGCCGGCGGCGAGGTTCGACTCGACGGCGCTGTCGCACAGCATCTGGGCGCACTCATTCAGGCGCTGCGCGCCGCTGGCGTCGAAATCATCGCCGATCCGGAAGGCATCGTCGTGCGGCGCGAAAAGGGACGACTGCAACCGGTCGACATCGACACGCAGCCGTTCCCTGGTTTTCCGACCGACCTGCAGGCGCAGTTCATGGCGCTGATGGCGCTGGCCGATGGCGTGTCCATCGCGCGCGAGAACATCTTCGAGAACCGCTTCATGCACGCTCCTGAACTCGCGCGGCTCGGCGCCGACATCCAGGTGCGCGGCAAGGAAGCTGTTGTGCGCGGCGTCGAGAAACTGCACGGCGCGCCGGTCATGGCGACCGATCTTCGCGCGTCGGTCAGTCTCGTGATCGCGGGCCTTGCGGCTGAAGGCGAGACGATCATCAATCGCGTCTATCACCTCGATCGCGGCTTCGAGCGGCTTGAGGAAAAGCTCGCAGGATGCGGCGCCGACATTCGTCGCGACGGCGGGAGCGCCTGAGCCATGCCGCCGTCGCCCCTGCGCCTGGGCGCGGAAGACAAGGAAGATCTCGCCGTTCTCGCCGCTGCCATCCACGACGCTGCGTTCGTCATGGGTGACATCGCTTTTGATCCGAAGGCGCGGCGTCTCACAGCGCAAATCAATCGCTTCCGTTGGGAAACGGCCCGCAAACGCGGCCCGTTCGAGCGCGTGCGGTCGGTGCTCGCCATCGAGACGGTGCTGGGTGTTCAAAGTCGCAACGTGCGCCTCGGGGTCGCCGACGCAGCCGGCGTCATTCTGGATGTGCGTTTTGATCCCGGCGCGGAAGAACCTGCGGGAGCCATAGTCGTTTCGCTCGGCGGCGGCGGAGACCTTCGCCTTGAGGTGGAGTGTATCGACGCAACGCTGACGGACATTGGCGCGCCGTGGCTGACGTCGCGCCGTCCAGATCACGAGCTGTTCTAGCGCATGGTGCTGCGTCTCTCATCCGATGCGCCGGACTTTGCGGAAGCCTATGCCAGCCTCATCCGAGTGCGCGGCGCACGGCTGGACGGCGCAGAAGAAGCGGTGCGTCCAATTCTGGCCGACGTGCGCGCGCGAGGCGTTGCGGCAATCCTGGACTATGCGAAGCGTTTCGACGGCGTCGATCTGAAGGAAGACGACCTTCGCGTGAGCGCGGCTGAGATCGACGAAGCCGTCGCCGCATGTGCGCCGGATGTTCTGCGCGCGCTGGAAAGTGCGGCCGAGCGCATCGCACTTTTTCATGAGCGCCTGCGACCGCGTGACGAGACCTTCATCGACGCCCAGGGCGTGACGCTTGGTTGGCGCTGGACGCCGGTGGATGCGGCAGGCCTTTACGCGCCGGGCGGACGCGCGGCCTATCCGAGCGCAGTGCTGATGAACGCCGTGCCGGCGCGCGTGGCAGGCGTGTCGCGTCTGGCGATGATGACGCCGCCGGGGCGATTGCTCGACAATCCCGCCATTCTCGCTGCGGCAAGGATTGCGGGCGTCACGGAAGTCTGGCGCGTCGGCGGCGCGCAGGCCATTGCAGCGCTTGCATTCGGTGCAGGACCGATCGCGGCGTGCGATGTCGTCGTCGGTCCGGGAAACGCCTACGTAGCGGCGGCGAAGAAGCTCGTGT
This sequence comes from Alphaproteobacteria bacterium, assembly GCA_034440275.1. Taxonomy (GTDB): domain Bacteria; phylum Pseudomonadota; class Alphaproteobacteria; order Caulobacterales; family Aquidulcibacteraceae; genus VFBF01. Next base: position 28,444 of record JAWXBS010000127.1, on the reverse strand, counting down.
TCGGCGATGTGGGCGTCGATTCCATCGCCGGTCCTTCAGAGGTGTTCATCGTTGCGGACGGCAGTGTGGATCCCCGCTGGATCGCCGCCGATCTGCTCGCACAGGCTGAACACGACCCCGACGCGCAATCCGTGTTGTTCACGGCGGACGCTGCATTCGCTGACGCCGTTGCCGCGGCCGTGGAAGATGATCTCTCGGCGGGCCGCGCGGGGGCATCTGCGCGTGCCTCCTGGGATGGATTCGGCGCCATCGTCCTGCTCTCGCACACGAATGAGGCCGCTGTACTCATCGATATGGCCGCGCCTGAGCACGTGCAGCTCGCACTCGCCGATCCCGCGCCGCTCGCGGCCAAGATCCGCCATGCCGGCGCGCTCTTTCTCGGCGCTCATGCGCCCGAGGCGCTCGGCGACTATGTGGCCGGGCCGAACCACGTCCTGCCGACGGGTCGTCGCGCACGTTTCGCGTCGGGACTTTCCACGCTCACCTTCATGAAGCGCACCACCATCATCGGCGCATCACTCGGCGGCGTACGAGCGATCGGCGACGCCGCGGCGCGCCTCGCCGATGCGGAGGGCCTGCCGGCACACGCACGCTCAGTTCGGCTCAGGCTGGGCGATGACTGATCGCAACCGCCTCGCGGACGTGCGGCTCGATGAGGCCTCCCTCGCCGCCGCCAGCGCAGATGCGGAGCACGAACGACGCGTGGCGATATTTGATCTGCTGGAGTCGAACAGCTTCATCGTCGAGGGCATGGAAGAGGGCCCGTATATCCTCTTCCTCTCGATCGTCGACCAGCGCCTGATCTTCCGCGTCGATCGCGAGACGGGCGAAGAACTGCACACCTTCATCCTGTCGCTCGCGCCGTTCCGGAAGGTGATCCGCGACTACTTCCTCGTCTGCGACAGCTATTTCGGCGCGATCAGGAGTTCGACGCCCGCGCAGATCGAAGCAATCGACATGGGCCGTCGCGGCCTGCACAACGAAGGCTCGACGCTCCTCTCCGAACGCCTTGCTGGCAAGGTGACGGTCGACTTCGACACCGCGCGCCGCCTGTTCACGCTCATCTGCGCACTCCACGTGCGGGGATGAGGCGCCATGGAAGGCCCGCGTCCCTTGCCGCAGGCGGTATTGTTTGCCTGTAGCCACAACGTCATCCGATCGGTGATGGCGGAAGCCATCATGCGGCTGCGCTTCGGCAAACTCGTGTGGGTCGACAGTTGCGGCGCGCGCAAGGGCGAGGCTATGGACCCGTTTACGATCGTCGTGCTCGACGAGATCGGCGCCGACGTGAAGAAGCATCGTCCCAAGGCGTTTGCGGATCTCGACGATGCAAGCTTCGATCTCATCATCTCGCTGACGCCCGAGGCGCACCACCGTGCGCTCGAGTTCACACGCACCATGGCCGTCGAGGTCGAGTACTGGCCGACGATGGATCCATCGCTTGCGCAGGGTTCGCGTGAGCAGCAGCTGGAAGAGTATCGGGCTGTGCGTGACGCCCTTGAAAGGCGAATCGCGACGCGCTTCGAACGGTCGGCGCACGGATAGCCTTGCGGGCGACGGGGACGCGCCGCAATAGAGAAGCGCGCAACGCGCGAAGGAGAACGTGAATGGCGGACAAACCGGGCCTCCTCATCACCGGCGCTTCCAGCGGGATCGGCGAGGCCTCCGCGCGCGTCGCCGTCGCACGTGGCGCGCGGGTCTATGCGAGTGTGCGCAAGCCGGAAGACGGTGCACGACTCGTGGCGGCTCTGGGGGACGATCTTGTTCCAGTCGTCTTCGATGTCACGGACGAGGCGGCGGTGGCGGTTGCAGCGCGCAAGGTAGCCGATCTGCAGAACGGCAAGCGTCTGCTCGGCGTACTCAACAACGCGGGCGGCTCGGTGCCGGGACCGCTGCTGCACATGAGTGCGGCCGAGTTGCGTGCGCAGATGGAGGTCAACCTTATCGGCGTTCACAACGTGACGACAGCGTTCGCGCCGCTGCTGGGGTGCGAGGGCGTCAATCAGCTTGGCGAGGGAAAGCCTGGCCGTTTCGTGATGATCTCCTCGGTCGGCGGCAAGCGCGCGGTGCCGTTCATCGCAGCGTATGCGGCGTCCAAGTTCGCACTTGAGGGTTACTCGGAAGGATTGCGACGCGAGCTTATGCCATTCGGCGTCGATGTGATCGTGATCGGGCCTGGCGCGGTGAAGACCGCCATCTGGGACAAGGGGCTGTCGTTCGACCAGAAGCGCTACGCCAATTCCATCTATGCACCCATCCTTGCAAAGTTCACGGACGCCGTCGCCGCACAGGCGGCAGGCGGCCTCGACGCAGAGAAGGTCGGCGCACTCGTCTGGCGTGTGTTGACCGAAGAGGCGCCGAAGACCCGCTACGCCATCGTGCCAAACTGGCTGACCGATATTTTCCTCCCCGGTTTCTTTTCGCCGCGCGCGCTGGATCGCATTATTGCCAAGCGTTTCGGACTCTCAGGATCCGCGTGACGTCCTTCATTCTCGCCAGCTCAAGTCCCAGGCGCCTCGCACTGCTCAAGCAGATCGGCCTCACGCCCTCGCGCGTGATCGCCACGGACATCGATGAGACACCGCGTGAAGGGGAACTTCCTCGCACCTTAGCGATGCGCCTGGCAGGTGAGAAGGCGATTGCCGCCGCCGCGCCCGATGAGGTCGTGCTCGCCGCAGATACGGTCGTCGGCTGCGGGCGGCGCATCCTGCCGAAAGCCGAGAAGGAGGCGGACGTTCAGCACTGCCTAGACCTTCTCTCCGGTCGCGCGCACGTCGTGGTCACAGGTGTCTCCGTCGCGCACCGAGGCGCAGTGCGCGTATGCGCCGTGATGACACGTGTGCGGTTCAAGCGGCTGACCGATGCAGAGCGGCAAAGTTACATCGACAGCGGCGAGTGGCGCGGCAAGGCGGGGGGCTACGGCATACAAGGTCGGGCAGAGCGCTTCGTGCTGTCGATGAGCGGTTCCTATTCTGCGATCGTCGGCCTGCCGCTCTATGAAACCGCAGGCCTGCTGCAGCACGCCGGTGTTGCGCTGCCGTGACAGCGCTGCAAACCTCGACCGACGCCGCCATCGGCGAAACACGTCAGGTGCTCGTGCGTGACGGTGCGCCGATTGCGCTGCATGTGACGCGTTGGTCCGATGCGGGGCGTCGTGCGCTCTGGGGTGAAACCTACCTTGCGCGCGTTCGCTCGATCGATCGTCGTCGTCGCGGCGCCTTCGTCGATCTCGGGGTCGGCGAAGGCTTTGTGCGTCTCGACACGCAGGGGCGCGTGAACGGGGAAGCGCTCGCCGAAGGACTGACTGTGTCTGCCCACGTGGTGCGCGAGGCGGCGCGTGGCAAGGCGCCAGTCCTTCAGATCGCATCGCGCGGCGGCGAAGGCGCGCCACGTTGTACGGGTCGGCATGAAAGCGACAACGACCTTGATGCTGCGGGCGCCGCGCCCCCTGAAGTCCGCGAGCGCATCGACGAGATCGTCGAGGCGGCGCTTTCGCCGACAGCCTCGATTCCCGGCGGCGGGATGCTCACCATCCAGCCCACGGCGGCGCTCGTCGCCATTGATGTGGACGCCGGTGCGCGAGCGGGTTCGTCGAACGCTGAGCATTTCGCCCGTGAACTCAATCTCGCGGCGGCGGCGGCGGCGATGCGGGAACTGCGTCTCCGCAATCTCGGCGGCATCATCGCGATCGACTTTGTCTCCCAGCGGGACCGCTCGGTGCGCGAGGCGATCGCTGCGGCGCTGAAGGCGGCGGCAGCCGACGACCCCTGGGGCGTCGCCATCGCGCCCATGTCCCGGTTCGGGGTGGTCGAGCTGTCCCGGGGCCAGCTCCGTGCACCGCTTCACGAACGCTTGCTCGACGCCGACGGACGCCCCACGCCGGAGACGGTCGCGTTGCGGGCGCTTCGGGCCATGGAGCGCGAGGCGCGTCCGGCGCGGGGGCGGGAGGTGGTCGCCCGGCTCGCGCCCGAGGTCGCCGCCTGGCTGGAGAGCGACATCATCGACTGGCGTCCTGCGCTTCAGGCGCGTATCGGACCCCGCTGGCGGATCATCGCCGAAGTGGGCGCGCCGCGAGAGCGCGTCGATGTCGAGGCTGTCTGAACGATGACCACCACCGGTCCGGTCTGCTCGCTCTGCGGAAAGCTGCTCGATCCGAAATATCGGCCATTTTGCTCCAAACGCTGTGCCGATATCGACCTGCACCGCTGGCTCTCCGGCAACTACTCCATTCCGGGCGATATCGAGGAAGACGATGTCTCCTCGCAGGACGACAGCGAGAACCGGTAAGGTTATCGTCGCTTTCCCGAAGCGGCTCGAATCCTTAGGTGTCTTCCCATGATGAATGCCGTGGAACTCGTCGAGGTCAGCGCCCGGGACGGACTCCAGAACGAGCCCGAACACCTCTCGACCGAACAGAAGCTCGAACTCATATCGCGGTCGGTCGCTGCCGGCTTGAGGCGAATGGAAGTCGCGAGCTTCGTTAATCCCAAGAAGGTGCCGCAGATGGCGGACGCCGCCGAGGTCATGGCCGGGCTGCCGAAGAATGACGGCGTCACCTACATCGCGCTCGCGCTCAACCGTCGCGGCTTCGAGCGGGCGGCGGAGGCGGGCGCCAGGGAAGTTAACTTCGTGCTCGCTGCGTCCGATGCGTTCGCCATGCGCAACAGTGGCGCGCCCATGCTCGGCCTGGTTGACGCGTTGACAGAAGTTACTGCGCTCGCAACGGGCGCAAACATCAGAGTATCGGCGACGATCAGCGTCGCGTTCGGCTGTCCGTTCGAAGGCGAGGCACCTGCCGAGACGGTTAACGACCTCGTGCGTCGCGCGGCTGACGCGGGCGTATTCGAGGTGGCGCTCGCCGACACCATCGGCGTGGGCGTGCCGTCCCAGGTGCGCGAGCTCTTCGGCAAGGCGAAGGCGTCTGCGCCGCAGGTTCAACTGCGCGCGCACTTTCACAACACGCGCAACACCGCTCTTGCGAACGCGCTCGCCGCTTATGAATGCGGCGTAAAGGTTATTGACGGATCGCTCGCCGGGGTCGGCGGCTGTCCGTTCGCGCCGGGCGCTGCAGGCAACGTGCCGACCGAAGATCTCGTTTACCTTTTTGAACGAATGGGGATTTCCACCGGAGTCGACCTCGCGGGCGCGATCGATACGGCGAAGTTCATCGGCGCTGCGCTCGGAAAGGTCACCCCGGGCATGGTCAGCAAGGCCGGCGGTTTTCCCGTAAGAGGCTAGCGCGGCGCGCTTCCTGCACAGCGGCCTCCGATCAGGCTTCTTGCAGGGTGAGCGCAGATGCAAAATGACACCAAGAGGACGAAAACCGCTAGCTGGCGACGCACGATCGCCGGCGCGACGGCGGCCCTCGCTATCTTCACCGCGATCGGCGGAACGCCGGCGTATGCCGCCGGGCAAACCGACGTCGCCATTGAACTTCAACGCCTTTCCGACCGCCTGTCGCAGCAGGAAAACCGGCTGTCGCAACAGGAACGGGCTCTCGATGAGCAGCGCTCGCGCCTTCAGCAGCAGTCGTTCCTGATCCAGGAACAGCTGAAGGAGATCGAGGCGCTCCGCACCGCGCCGCTCGAGACCCTCGAAGCGATGCGCGCGTCAGGCGCCCCCGCCAATCCGCTCGGTCCCGTCGTCATGGCGGGCATGGGCGCCAGCGATGGGTTGATCCTGCTTAACCAGCCGGCCTCCGCCGACGCCGCTGTGACCAGCGCGCCGCCCCTGCGACCCGTGGGCGAGGCGCCTCCGGTCGCCGAAGCGCCGCCGATCGTGGCCGCGCTGCCGGAAGGACAGGGGGTTTTGACTCCTCCCGGCCGCCTCACCGTCGATGCTTCCTTCGACTACACGCGCTCTTCGTCGAACCGCCTCGTCTATCGTGGTGTGGAAATCGTTACCGGCATTCAGGTCGGGCTCATCGAGGCCAACGACGCCGATCGCGACACGATCGTCACATCCGTTGCGGCCCGATACGGCATCACGAAACGTCTCGAAGCGGAACTCCGCCTGCCGTACGTCAAGCGCAACGACCGGATCACGACCCTCGCGCAGCGCAACACCACCGTCACCAGCGTCCAGGAACTGGACGGTTCGGGCATCGGCGACGTGGAAGCCTCGCTCCGGTACCAGATCAACCGCTCCTATCCCGGCAAACCCGTTTACGTCGCGGGCCTGCGGGTGAAGTCCGACACCGGCCTTTCGCCCTTCGAAGTGCACCGTGACGCCTTTGGCGTGGCGGAAGAACTGCCGGTGGGCTCTGGCTTCTGGGGCATATCGCCGACCCTGTCGGTGATGATCCCGTCCGATCCGGTCGTTCTCTTCGGCAACCTTTCGTACATGTACACGCCGCCTGAATCCTTCGACCGCTCGATCGGCGGCGCCTTCATCGGTTCGGTGAACCCGGGCGACTCCATCGGTGCGGGCTTCGGCTTCGGCTTCGCCCTGAACCAGCGCTTCTCGTACTCGCTCGGCTACCAGCACCAGTACCTCACCGAGACGAAGACCGAGATCGGCGGCACCCAGCAACGCTCGCCTGCGCTCCACATCGGCGGCTTCCAGTTCGGCATGTCGTACCGGATGACGCCCTCCACGACGATCGCCACCAGCGTCGAGATCGGCGCGACCAAGGACAGCCCCGACGTCCGCGTCTCGGCCCGCGTGCCTTTCGGCGTGCAGCTCTTCAACCGTCCGGACCGCGCCGAAGGGCGTCGTTCCGAATCGCGCCGCGAGGCCCGCAACACCCGCTCGCTGTGGGAGCGCATCACCCCCTGGTGAGCTTTCCCCGCAACACCGAACGACTGAGGGCCCGGGCGACCGGGCCCTTTTTCTTTGCGCTGCTTCAGTCGCATTACGGGTCAGGGATCAGGCGCGGTTATCGGGCCGGACCGCGCAGCTCCTGCTGCGCATACGGAGGCGCCGCCAGATTCCGAGGAATCTCGCGTGGCTTTGGCATGGCCATGCGCACCGGGAGGTGCGCGGTCCGGTTTCGATAGTCATGACGTGTCTGCAGCCACAGAGGCAGGTGCGGGCGCGTTTGTGCTCGAAGCGATCGTCACAGCCAGAACCGTGACGATGGCGCCGGGCACGCCGCCTTTCTTGGGCAGGCGCGCGATCGCGCGGCCGACGGTCTTGTCGAAGTCACGCAGGGCGTCGCGCATGTCGCGGACGGTGCGCAGTGCGATGCCGCGCATATAGGCGCGCAGCAGCCGTAGTCGGCGGCGTCGGTAACCACGCATGCCGTGCGGCCTGACCGTAAACACCGGCCTGTCGACGCGGAACGTCATGCGCGAACACATGCTCAGGAAGACGAGCATGCGGATCTCGCGGCGCGCCTTGCGGATGTCACGCTGAAAATCGAGCCGCAGGAAACGTGGCGGGCGCACGCGCGCCATCAGCCACGCCATCACCTGGAGCAGCCACAGATGCAGGTCGCGCGCGGCGGCGGCGTAGGCGCTGCGACGATGGCGTAGCGGGCGGGCGATCTGCATCTCGGTTCTCCTCTTCGTGACGACGGGACCATCCCGGCGAAACGTGAGGCGGAGTGTCAGGGAGGTCGCGACCCGGTCGGATTGTTTGGGTGAAAAAAGTTCACCGCGAGCGTCGGCATCCTGCCGACCCCTTGTGCGCCATGAAAAGAAAAACGCCGGCGGTCAGCCGGCGCGCCCGAAAGCGAGGGATGAAGGAGTCCGCGATCACCCTAACGCGCTGTAATTTTACGCCGTGAGGGGGAGAAGGACCGCTGTGCAATTTGGCGACAGACTTCCGATACTGGCCCTTATGAGCCGCTCGCTCTCGCGGATTTCTCAATCGTTGCGGCGTTCATTTCAACGATACGGAAGACGGCGACGACCTGATGAATAGCGCCGTCGGAAGGGCGGCGCACAGGATACGAATTGATGCTGAGCCAGCGGCGCTCGCCCTTCTGCGTCTCGACTCCCATGATCACGCCATGCTGCGGGATCCCCGTTCGCAGTGTCACCATCGCGGGATGCTCGTCGCCGGGGAAATCGTCACCGCTTGTCTTGATGGCGCGCCAGGCGGGATCTTTAGAGACCCGCCCAAAGAGCTGGTCCTCGGAAACGCCAAGGATGTGGGCGGCGGCCGGGTTGGAATCGATGATCGCGCCGCTTACGCCGTGTACGACCATGCCTTCCGACATCGATTCCAAGACTGACTGGTAGCGAAGTTCCGCTCGAGCCAAGGCCATTTCCAGAAAGCGCTGCCGATCCTGCTCAAGATGGGCGCGGCGCGCATCGATATGTCGGGCAACCAGACGAGCGTTGCGTTCCAAGTGGGCGATTTCTGCCGCCGACCATTGGCGCGGCGTCTGATCGATCGCACACACGGTGCCAAGGCGCGCTCCGTTCTCCAGCACGATGGGCGCGCCGGCGTATGCGATCACGCGGGGTTCGCCGGTTACGAGGGGATTGTCTTGGAAACGGCCATCCTGACGCGAGTCCTGCACGATCAGCGTCACATCGCTCAGGATGGCATGCGCGCAAAACGCCTGGTCGCGCGGCGTCTCTTGCACATCCAGACCGCGTCGCGCCTTGAACCATTGCCGCCACTCATCGACCATCGAAATGAGCACGATCGGCGCCGAAACGACTTGCTGAACCGAATCGACAATGTCCTCGAAGTATTGCTCCGCCTCGGTGTCGAGAATCGCTGCCCTCATCAGGGCGTCAAGACGTGTGGCCTCATCGAGTGGGTATGGAGCGCGTGCCATTTTCTAAATCTCCATTACGTCGCTTAGACCATCAGACTCACGCCGGAAGGGACCGCGATACGGCTGACTGTTCGTGCGGCGTCGCTCTGGTCCGACGTAGGACGTGCAGTCGACAAAAGGCCGAGTATGCAAAAGACTGTTTTGGATGCGCCCCAGCAGCTTGGCGGTCGTCAGCGGCTTAACGATGATTTCGTTGGCGCCAGCGTCGCGCATCGACTCGACGATTGATCGTGTCGCTGCCGCTGTCAGCATGGTGACCGGGACACGGCGCAGACCATGACATTCGCTTCTCCGAATCTGACGCAAAGATCTGATGCCATCGTTGGACATCTCAAGGTCAATCAGAACGAACGAGGGACGCCGCGCCATGCACAGGTGAAGGGCCTCTGCGCCGTCGCCCGCATGTCGGATGTCGCGCATCCCAACTGAGCGCAGGATCTCCGTCACGACACCGCGCGACGTTCTTTGGTCGTCGGCGACGACGGCGCTGAGTTGGTCGAACTTCACGGGAGACCGTAGGCGGCCCTATGGTTAACAATTCCTTGGAATGACTGCTTTCGGCGAAAACCCGACTTCGTCATTCCGGACAATGCGAAGCGTTGATCCGGAATCTAGGGGGCTGGGTGAGATGGTTCGCTTGAACCCCTAGGTCCCGGGCCTTCGCCCCGCCGAAGCGGCTACGGCCGCGCAGGCGGTTTCGGACTTTGGCCGCCCCGGCATGACGAAACTCATTGAACCAAGTCTGGTGTCTGCAGCCGGCGAAATACGGTCGCGGCGTGTCTGCTCCCTCTTTATCGAGAGGGAGGGAGTTTCACTCTTGCGTTCGTCAGTTCCCGACCGTCGACAGCAGGTCGTTCAGTTCCGCGTTCAGGCGGATGCCCATCTTGTCGCTCAGGAAGCCTGTCTGCACGGCGTCGAAACCGGGCAGTGTGATGGTCACGGCGATGTCCTGGGCGATCACCTGGTTCGACTGCGCAGTGATGACGGTATTGATGAACTGGCCGTCGCCGGTCATGTGCAGCACCGTGGTGGCGCCGTCGGGATCGGTGATGGCGACGCCGCCGCTGGCGGTGAGCACCGGCAGGCCTGCCGAGATCACGTCGCCGGGCGCGGGCGCGCCGGTGGAATGCGCGGTGGTCACGCCGGTCGGCGACCAGTTCAGCACCGTCTGCAGCGCGAGTGCGCCGTTGCGCCAGGTGGAAATCACTGCGCCGAGATCGAAGGTGACGCCGCCAGCCGTGATGAATCCGCCGCGCGCATCGGCGAGTTCGGCGTCTTCGGCGATCTCGCAGTCTTCAAACGGATCGGCGTGCGCGACCGAGAGCGGCGCGACGGTCACGACCGCCAAAACGGCCGCGGCGCGCAGAAGGCTCGTGCGGCGGTTCATGGCAACGCTCCGTTGATGATCGAGGGCGGCGTGATCTGGTAGAGCGTCGGCAGTTCGCGGGTGAGCTGGGCGGCGTCGAGCGCCGGGGGCAGCGTGTCGTAGTCCGGTGCGCCCGCCCACGGGCGCCAGTCGCTTTCGCGATCGAACTGCAGGTCGGCTTCGGCGCCGGGGCCCGAGCGGATCGCCAGCGCGATGCCGTTCCACCAGCCCTCGAATTCCTTACGGTCGTGGATTTCGAGGCCGCGCGAGGGATCGCCGACGAGCACGCGGCCGTCGCGCATGCCCTTGATGACCACGAAGTGGCGGTAACCATCACGCGTGATCAGCGCCACGGCCGGAACGCGCATCTGTGCAAGGCGATCCAGCGAAATGCGGAAGCCATCGGCGCGGTAGCCGACCGACTCCAGATAGCGCTTCATGTCGAGCATGGAGAAGCCGATCTCGCGGATCTTGGCCTGGTCGCCGGCCTCGTACATGGCACGGAAGGCCATGGTTTCGCTGACTTCGCGCCCGTAGTGGAAACGCAAGAGCGTGGCGATCGCCGCCGATCCGCAGCTGAAGTCGAACTGCTGGCGCACGACGGTGCGGAACGGGATGTCGCGCCAGCTCATGACGCCGAAGGTGTAGTTGCCGCCCGCCTCGTTGTGGAAGCGGACCTCCGCGTGCGCGTTCGTCGTCGAGGCGACCATCAGGCTCGCCGCGAGAAGGAAAGCGCGTCCGCCCCCGCCGGCCTTGCGGGCAGGGGGAGCGGCGCGTTCGAAGTCGAAGGTGGAAACGCTTGTCATCGAAGCCTCTGGTTCAGGGTGCGAGCACGATGCTCACGCTGAGGCTCGACTGGAGCGTGTTGTTGTGGCCGCTGTTGATCACGAAGTTGCCGATGCCGTCGAAGCCGGAAAAGGCGTTCTGATCGAGCGTGATGGCCCCTGATCCCACGGTTCCCGCGATGATCGTGTTGCCAGCCGTGATGGCCGTGAGGGTCTGGCCGGTGATGACGTTGATGTCGCCGATGCCTTCGCCCGCGAGGGCGTCGAGATCTTCCACACCGAGAACCGGTCCGGAGAGATCGCTGTCGGCCGGCTGCATGTCGGTCGTCACGAACGCAGGTTCGGCGAAGTCGAGGGAGGGCTCGAAGCACTCCGTCGTTTCACCGCCCCAGGCGTGAGTCATGGCCTTGATCTGGGCGGCCTCCGCAGGCTGCGCAACCGCCAGGACGGCGGAGAGCGCGAGGCTCGCGAGGAGAAGATGTTTGTTCATCGTCCTGCCCTTCAAAAACATCGAGTGCTGCAAGAGAGAGGCCGGACGCCGACGGATCATCGCTGATCCGCCGACGCCGTACTGTCTCAGTTGCCGAACGTGACGTTCGCGTTGGCGCCCACCGCGGTAGCGGCTTGGCCGAGCGACGCGATGCCGGTGTTCTGGTTCATCGTGTTGATGCCCGCGAACCCTTGCATGGCGTTGCCCTTGAACTCGATATCGCCCGAGTCGACCGTGCCGGCGTCGTGGTGCGAACCGCCAGCCGCCACGAGGACGTTGGCGACAGCGCCGTTCAGCTCTTGCGTGGTCACGACGTGCGTCGAGTTGTCGTTGAACGAGTCTTCGATCGCCACCCACAGGTTCGTCGAGTTGTCGGTCGACGTCGTGTTGTGCGAGTTGGTGGTCGAGTTGTCGTTGAACGAGTCCGTCACGGCCACGTCGACGTTCGTCGAGTTGTCCGAGTTGTCGACCGAGTTGTCATTGCCGGAGTCGGCGATGTTGGTCGAGTTGTCGTTGTGGCTGTCGTTCACCGAGTTGTCGTTGCCCGAGTCAGCGACGTTCAGCGAGTTGTCGTTGTACGAGTCGTTCGTCGAGTTGTCGTTGCCCGAGTCCGCGACGTCGATGTTCGTCGAGTTGTCGTTGTACGAGTCATTCGTCGAATTGTCGTTGCCCGAGTCGGCGACGTTGACCGAGTTGTTCGAGTTGTCGACCGAGTTGTCGTTCAGGCTGTCCGTCACGGCGACGTCGACCTGCGTGTCGTTGTCTTCGGCGCCGTTGCCGGAGAAGTTGCCGTTGCCCGAGTCGGCGACGGTGGTGTTGGTCTGGTCGCCGCCAACCTGGTTGGAGCCGTCCAGATCGTTCGACTGGCTGAACACGTCGCCGCCGGCAAGGGTCGAGCCGTTGACGGAGTTGTCGTCGTGCGAGTCGTTCGTCGAGTTGTCGTTGAGGGAGTCAGCGACCGCGACGTCAACCGTCGTGTCGTTGTCTTCCGTGCCGTTGCCCGAGAAGTTGCCGTTGCCGGAGTCGGCGACGGTGGTGTCGTTGTCTTCGCCGACGTTGCCGGAGAAGTTGCCGTTGCCGCTGTCGGCCACGGTGGTGTCGTTGTCCTCAGCGCCGTTGCCGGAGAAGTTGCCGTTGCCCGAGTCGGCTACGTCGACGTCCGTCGAGTTGTCGTTGTGCGAACCGTTCGTGGAGTTGTCGGTCGCGTTCAACGTCGCGTTCAGGGTCGTGTCGTTGTCTTCGCCGACGTTGCCGGAGAAGTTGCCGTTGCCGCTGTCGGACACGGTGGTGTCGTTGTCTTCGGCGCCGTTGCCGGAGAAGTTGCCGTTGCCCGAGTCGGCGACGTCAACAGTCGTGTCGTTGTCTTCGCCGACGTTGCCGGAGAAGTTGCCGTTGCCGCTGTCGGCCACGGTGGTGTCGTTGTCTTCAGCGCCGTTGCCGGAGAAGTTGCCGTTGCCCGAGTCGGCCACATCGACGTTCGTCGAGTTGTCCGAGTGGTCATTGGTCGAGTTGTCGTCGTTGGAGTCGTTCGTGGAGTTGTCGTTGAGGCTGTCGGTGACAGCGACGTCAACCGCCACATCATCGTCCGACGCGCCGTTGCCGGAGAAGTTGCCGTTGCCGGAATCTTCAACGTTGGTCGTCGTCGCGTCGCCGTCGCCGGACTCGTTGGTCGAGGCGCCGCCGTTTCCTTCCGATTCCTGACCGGCCGGGGGCGGTCCGGGCGGGTCGGCGAACGCCGGGGCCGAGAACGCCATCGCGAGCGCAAGCACGCCCGCCGTGGTGAGAAGTTTGGTCTGCATAGTCACCCTCCTGGTTTCCTAAGGGCTGGCGTCCCCCAATTCTTCTGGGTTCAGCTTTGCCAGCGGAGGGAGAAGTGACTGAAAATTCAGCAACGTTCGCGCATGAACAATCATCACACGAAAGTCCAAAAGTATTAATATTAATATCTATCAGTACACGCGAAATAGATGGTGAATGTTTACTGGTGGCGGGAAGGCCGCATAGTTAACGCCACCTGTACGCGTCTTATTCGGCTGGCGCGTGCGAAGGACAGGTCTCGGTTCGCCCCGTGAAAGGGATCGCGGATGGCCCGCGCCATGTCCTCGCCATTTTGATCTGGAGCGCAGAGCACCTCGCCCCGGGGGCGCTGCGGGGAATAGGTTGCTCAAGCGGGTCCGTGGTCGCGGGGCGCCTGATTGCGGAGCGGCTTTGCCAGCTCGTGCGCTGTGGCGGAATAAAACTGCGCCGATTGGGACTGGATCGGCAAAGTTCGACTGGAAATTCCGCCCGAAACAGGACATTGATCCGCAAAACGGGCTGGCTTCCGCACTGACGCCGCCAAAGGAGGCTCGCCGCTGTGAACGCGCCCATCAAGAATACCGTGGCTCTGAGCCTGCGCATCCCGGAGCCGAAAGCGCGTCCGGGCGATCCGATCGATTTCAGCGGCCTGAAGGTGCCCCCGGCGGGCGCTTGCCCCAGGCCGGACATGCGCGTCACCGGCTACGATATCCGCGATCACGCCTTTATGCTCATCCGCGTACTCGACGAGAAGGGGGCGGCGGTCGGTCCGTGGGACCCGAAACTCACCCCGGCCATGCTCAAAAGCGGCCTGCGCACCATGGTCGTCACGCGCGCGTATGACGACCGCATGTACCGCATGCAGCGGCAGGGGAAGACCTCCTTCTACATGAAGTGCACGGGCGAGGAGGCGGTGGCCGCCGCGCAGGCGCTCGCGCTCGAAGACGACGATATGTGCTTTCCCACTTATCGCCAGCAGGCGCTGCTCATCGCGCGCGGCTATTCGCTCGTCGACATGATGAACCAGATCTACTCGAATGAGAAAGATCCCTGCAAAGGCCGTCAGCTGCCAGTCATGTACACCTCGAAGAAGCACGGCTTCTTCACGATCTCCGGCAATCTCGGCACACAATTCAGTCAGGCCGTCGGCTGGGCGATGGCGTCGGCCTACAAGGGCGACAGCCGCATCGCGTGCGCCTACATCGGCGAAGGCTCGACGGCGGAAGGCGACTTCCACCAGGCGTTGACGTTCGCGTCCGTTTACCACGCGCCCGTTATCCTCAACGTGGTGAACAACCAGTGGGCCATTTCGGCCTTTCAGGGCATTGCGGGCGGGGAAGAGTCGACCTTCGCGTCGCGCGGCGTCGGCTACGGTATTCCGGCGCTGCGCGTGGACGGCAATGACTTTCTCGCGGTGTATGCGGCGACGAAGTGGGCGTCCGAGCGCGCGCGCGCCAATCTCGGGCCTACGCTGATCGAGCACTTCACCTATCGCGCAGCCCCGCACTCCACGAGCGACGAGCCGAGCCGGTATCGCCCCGCCGAAGAAGCGAAGGGCTGGCCGCTCGGCGATCCCGTCGAACGCCTGAAGACGCACCTCATCGCCATCGGCGAGTGGTCGGAAGACGATCACAAGGCGCTGGAGAAAGAAGCTACCGACATGGTCCGCGCGGCGGGCAAGGAGTCCGAAGCCGTCGGCACGCTTGGCCAGTCGCGCCATTCGGTGAAAGAGATGTTCGAGGACGTGTACAAGGAAACACCCTGGCACATCCGCCGTCAGCGTCAGGAAATGGGGTACTGATCATGGCGACGATGAACATGATCCAGGCCATCCACTCCGCCATGGACGTGATGATGGGCCGCGACCCCAATGTGCTCGTGTTCGGCGAGGACGTCGGCTATTTCGGCGGCGTGTTCCGCGCCACTGAGGGCCTGCAGAAAAAGCACGGCCTCACGCGCTGCTTCGATGCGCCGATCGCCGAGAGCGGCATCGTCGGCACCGCCATCGGCATGGGCGCCTATGGCCTGCGTCCGGTGATCGAGATCCAGTTCGCCGACTACATCTATCCCGGCTACGACCAGATCGTCTCCGAAGCGGCGCGGCTGCGCTATCGTTCGGCGGGCGACTTCACCGCGCCGATCACGCTGCGCACGCCCTATGGCGGCGGCATTTTCGGCGGCCAGACGCACAGCCAGTCGCCGGAAGCGCTCTTCACGCACGTCGCCGGCATCAAGACGGTGATCCCGTCCAATCCGTATGACGCGAAGGGGCTGCTGATTGCGGCCATCGAGGACGACGATCCGGTGGTGATCTTCGAACCCAAGCGTCTCTACAACGGCCCGTTCGACGGCTGGCACGAAAAGCCGGTGGAGCCGTGGTCGAAGCATGCTGACAGCGAAGTGCCGGAGGGCCACTACACGGTGTCGCTCGGCAAGGCCAAGATCGTGCGCGCCGGCGCGGACGTGACGGTGCTTTCGTATGGCACGATGGTGCACGTGGCGCTTGCAGCGGCCGCGCACGCAGGCGTGGACGCCGAAGTCATAGACTTGCGCACGCTCGTGCCGATCGACATCGACACCGTCGTGGAGTCGGTGATGAAGACGGGGCGTTGCGTGATCGTGCACGAAGCGACGCGCACGAGCGGCTTTGGCGCTGAACTCTCCGCGCTCGTGCAGGAAGAGTGCTTCTATCACCTCGAATCGCCGATCCTGCGTGTGACGGGTTGGGACACGCCCTATCCGCATGCCTTCGAATGGGAGTATTTCCCCGGACCGGAGCGCGTGGCCAAGGCGCTGAAACGCGTGATGGAGGGCTGACGTGGGGCGTTATGTGTTCAAGCTGCCGGATGTCGGCGAAGGCACCGCGGAAGCGGAGATCGTCGCCTGGCACGTGAAGCTCGGTGAGATGGTCGAGGAAGACGCGCCGCTCGCGGACGTGATGACCGACAAGGCCACGATCGAGATCACGGCGCCCGTCAGCGGCAAGATCGTCGAACGCAACGGCGAACCTGGCGAAATGGCGCCGATCGGTTCGGTGCTGGTGATTTTCGAGACGGAAGGCGCCGACGTCGGCGCGAGCCCGCCGCCGCCGGCAGCGAAACCTGCGGCGAAGGAAGCGCCCGCGCCGAAGAAGGTTGAGCCCGCGCCGGTGGCGAAAGCGCCGGTGGAAGCGCCGGCCCGCGCGCCTGTCGCCAATGACGCCTTCACGACGCGCGCGAACGTCGACGACAAGCCGCTCGCATCGCCCGCAGTGCGCAAGCGCGCGCATGAGATGGGCGTGCATCTGCAATATGTGCCGGGTTCGGGACCCGGCGGTCGCATCGAGCACGAAGATCTCGATGCCTATGTCGCAAAGGGTGGCGGCGGTGGTCGTTCGTCGGGCGGTGGCGCGCTCTACGCGCAGCGCGACGGCACGGAAGACATCAAGGTCATCGGCCTGCGCCGCAAGATCGCGGAGAAGATGCAGGACGCCAAGCGCCGCATTCCGCACTTCGCCTATGTCGAGGAAGTCGACATGACGGAGCTGGAGAGCCTGCGCGCGCATCTCAATGCGACCAAGCGCAAGGACCAACCGAAACTGACACTGCTGCCGTTCATGTTGCGCGCGTTGGTGCGCGTGCTGCCGGACTATCCGCAGATCAACGCGAACTTCGACGACGAGGCGGGCGTGGTGCATCGCCATAACGCGGTGCATTGCGGCATTGCCGCGCAAACGGCGAACGGCCTCGTCGTGCCGGTGGTGAAGCACGCCGAAGCTTTGGATGTGTGGGCGCTGGCGACCGAAATCGCGCGCCTCGCGGAAGCGACGAAGACCGGCAAGGCCACGCGTGATGAGCTGTCAGGATCGACGATCACGGTGACGTCGCTCGGGCCGTTGGGCGGCGTGGTGACGACGCCGGTGATCAATCGCCCGGAAGTCGCGATCATCGGGCCGAACAAGATCATCGAACGGCCGGTCGTGCAGAACGGCGTCGTGGTCGTGCGCAAGATGATGAACATCTCCTCGTCGTTCGATCACCGCGTGGTCGACGGTTATGACGCGGCCGAGTTCATCCAGCGCGTGAAAGCGCTGCTCGAACATCCCGCCACGATTTTCATGGACTGATCCAAGTGGCTGAAACTATCCAGACCAAAGTGCTCGTCGTCGGCGGCGGGCCGGGCGGCTATGTCGCCGCGATCCGCGCGGGCCAGCTCGGCCTCGACGTGACGCTCGTGGAAGCGGACCGCCTCGGCGGGACGTGCCTCATCCGCGGCTGCATTCCCTCCAAGGCGCTCATCCATGTGGCGAGCGACTATGCGGCGATGACCGCGAAGGTCGGCGCGGGGCATGCGGGCGTTTCGCTGAAGGAAGCGCCGTCGCTTGATTTCAAGAAGACGATCGCGTGGAAGGAAGCCATTGTCGACAAGCTCAACAACGGCGTAGCGGGTCTGTTGAAGCGCGCAAAGGTGCGTGTCGTTTCGGGCTGGGGAAAGTTCACCGACGCGAAGACGTGCGTGGTCGGCGATGTCACCATCCGCGCCGAGAACGTCATCCTCGCCAACGGCTCCGCGCCGGTAGAGCTGCCGTTCCTCAAATTCGGCGGCAACGTGATTTCGTCGACGGAGGCGCTCGCGCTCGACGCCGTGCCGAAGAAGCTCGTCGTGATCGGCGCGGGCTATATCGGTCTCGAACTCGGCATCGCGTTC
This sequence comes from Alphaproteobacteria bacterium, assembly GCA_034440275.1. GTDB lineage: Bacteria > Pseudomonadota > Alphaproteobacteria > Caulobacterales > Aquidulcibacteraceae > VFBF01. Next base: position 10,586 of record JAWXBS010000127.1, on the reverse strand, counting down.
AGGAAGCTCGGCGCGGACGTGACCATCGTCGAAGCGCAGGACCGCATCCTGCCGCTCTACGACAAGGATCTCGTCGCGCCCGTCGCGAAGTGGCTGCAGAAGAGCGGCGTCGAGGTGCATCTCGGCGCGAAAGCCAAAGGTCTCGACGGCAAGGCGCTGGCGGTGGAAACGGCCGACGGCAAGAGCGTGAAGTTCGCCGCCGACAGGATCCTCGTCACCGTCGGCCGCAAGCCCGCCACCGAAGGCTGGGGCCTCGAGAACATGGGCGTCGACATGGACGGCCGCTTCGTGAAGGTCGACGACCAGTGCCGGACGTCGATGAAGGGCGTCTGGGCGATCGGCGATCTCGTCGGCGAGCCCATGCTCGAGCACAAGGCGGCGACGCAAGGCGAGATGGTCGCGGAAATCCTCTCCGGCGCCGTGCGTAAATTCGATCCTGCATCGATCCCGGCGGTGTGTTTCACCGAACCGGAAATCGCGACGGCGGGCCTGCTGCCGGAAGAAGCGAAAGCCGCAGGCCACGACATCATCATCGGCCAGTTTCCGTTCATGGCGAACGGGCGCTCGCTCTCGATGGACGGCGGGGAAGGGTTCGTGCGCGTCGTCGCGCGCAAGTCCGATCACCGCGTGCTCGGCGTGCAGGCCGTGGGCGCGCATGTGGCGGAGCTCGCCAACGAATTCTCGCACGCGCTGGAAATGGGCGCGCTGCTGGAGGACCTCGCCGGCACGATCCACGTCCACCCGACGCTCGGAGAAGCCTTCCACGAGAGCGCGCTGAAGGCGCTGGGGCACGCGATCCACATCTGACGTGACGAACGAAACGGGCGGCGCTATCCACGCCCCATGACCGAATCCGAAGTCCTCGACGAATTCCGCGCCGCCAACGCCCTGCTTGAAGGGCACTTCGTGCTGTCCTCGGGGCTGCACAGTCCGGTCTTCTTCCAGAAGGCCTTCATCTTCATGGACCCGGCGCGCACCGAGCGGCTCTGCCGCGCGCTCGCGGCGAAGATCACCGCGCGGTTCGGCAAGATCGACGTCGTCGTCTCGCCGGCGGTGGGCGCGATCATTCCGGGCTACGAGACGGCGCGTCACCTCGGCGCGCGCGCGTTGTTCGTCGAGCGGGAAGAGGGGCAATTCCAGCTCCGTCGCGGCTTTCGCATCGATCCGGGCGAGAAGGTGGTGATGGTGGAGGACGTGGTGACGACGGGGCTGTCGTCGCGCGAATGTCTCGCGGCGATCCGCCATCATCCGGGCGATCTCGTGGGCGCGGCCTGCCTGATCGACCGTTCCGGGGGCAAGGCCGATGTCGGGGCGCCGCTGGTGGCGCTCGCGAGCGTGACGGCGCCGAGCTACCCGGCCGACGCGCTGCCGCCCGAACTTGCCGCGCTGCCGATCCAGAAACCCGGCAGCCGGCACCTCTCCAGCTAGCGCGGGCGCGCAATCGGCCCCACATAGGGCGCGCTGAAAGGAACCGTCTCCATGAGCGCCCCCGCACCCCGATTGGGGGTCAACATCGATCACGTCGCGACGATCCGGAACGCCCGCGGCGGTCCGCATCCTGATCCCGCGCGCGCCGCACAAATGGCTGCAGAGGCGGGCGCCGATGGCATTACGCTTCACGTCCGGGAAGATCGCCGACACGTCCGCGAGGACGATCTCGCGCGGATATCCACCTCCGTCACGCTGCCGATCAATCTCGAAATGGCCTGCACCGACGAGATGCTCGCACTCGCGCTGGCGGCGCACCCGCACGCGGTGTGCCTGGTGCCGGAGCGCCGCGAGGAGCGCACGACGGAAGGCGGCCTCGATGTGGCCGGCCAGCACAACACGGTCGCGCCGTTCGTGACCCGCCTGCGTGATGCGGGCATCCGGGTCTCTCTCTTCATCGACCCCCATCCTGTGCAGATCGCGGTAGCACAGGCGCTCGGCGCGCCCGTGGTCGAACTGCATACGGGCGCCTATTGCGAGGCGGTGTCGAAGGGCGACGTTCTCAGGGCGGAAACCGAACTGGTGCTTATTCGCGACGCCGCCCGTGAAGGCGTGGCGCGGGGGATCGAGGTCCACGCCGGCCACGGCATCACCTTCGACTCCGTCGGGCCGGTGGCTGCCATCGCTGAGATCCGGGAGCTGAACATCGGCCACTTCCTCGTGGGGGAGGCTATCTTCATCGGGTTCGACGCCGCCATCCGCCGGATGAAGACGCTGATGCTGGAAGGCCGGTTCGGACCGTCGGGCGGGCCGCAGAGAGCATGATCCTCGGCATCGGATCGGACCTGATCGACATCCGGCGGATCGAGCGGGCGCTAGACCGGCACGGGGAACGGATGCTGGCCCGGCTCTACACGGCGGAGGAGCAGCGGCGGTCGGAACGCCGCCCGGCCCAGCGCGCGGCCAGCTACGCCAAGCGGTTTGCGGCCAAGGAGGCCTGTTCCAAGGCGCTGGGGACGGGGATCCGGCGGGGCGTCTATTGGCGCGCCATGGGCGTGGCGAACCTCCGGTCGGGCCAGCCGACCATGATCCTCACCGGCGGCGCAGCCCAGCGCTTGGCCGAAATGTCGCCGCAAGGCTATAAGTCTATCATTCACGTAAGCCTGACGGACGACTTCCCGCTCGCCCAGGCCTTCGTCGTCATCTCGGCTGAACCGGAGGGGATTCCGGAGGCCGGGCTTCCGTAGAGGACCCTGCATGAGAGCCCCCGTCGACAGCGCGCCCACCGGCCTGAGCGCGCTCTGGGACAACGTCAAGACGATCCTGTACGCGCTCCTGCTCGCGATGGTGATTCGTTTTGCGATCGCCCAGCCGTTCCGCATTCCGTCCGGCTCCATGGAGCCGACGCTGCTGGTGGGCGACTACATCGTCGTGACCAAGTGGTCGTACGGCTATTCGAAATTCTCGCTCTCGCCGCTGAACTTCGGGCCGCCCGGACGCATCTTCGGCAGCCAGCCGACCCGCGGCGACATCGTCGTCTTCCGGCCGGCGGGCATCGAGGACAAGGATTTCGTCAAACGCCTGATCGGTCTTCCCGGCGACCGCATCCAGGTGAAGGACAGCGTCCTCTATATCAACGGCGAAGCCGTGAAGCGCGAAAAGCTGGCGACCGTCGACTTTACCGACCAGTACGGCGAGACGCGCCCGATCACGCGCTACCTCGAAACGCTGCCGAACGGCGTGTCCTACACGACCTTCGACAAGGGCCTCACGGAAGGCGACAACACCCAGCTCTATGAAGTGCCCGAGGGGCACTACATGATGATGGGCGACAACCGGGACAACTCTGCCGACAGCCGCTACGAAATGGGCGGCTTCGGCTACGTCCCGTACGATCATCTCGTCGGCAAGGCGCAGTTCGTGTTCGTGTCGTTCGATCACACCACCTCCCTCATCAAGCCGTGGACCCTCATCACCGGCTTCCGCGGCGACCGCTTCGTGCATGGCGTCGAGTAAGGACGACTTCGAGGCGCGCATCGGGCGCACGTTCCGCAAGAAAACGCTGCTGCGGGAAGCGCTGACGCATTCGAGCGCGGCGGAAGGCAAGGCGGCGGCGCCGGACTACGAGCGGCTGGAGTTCCTCGGCGACCGCGTGCTCGGTCTTGTGGTGTGCGAGCACCTCTACGGGCTCTTTCCGAAGGAGGGCGAGGACAAGCTCGCCCCGCGCTTCAACGCGCTCGTCAATCGCGACGCCTGCGCACGGGCGGCGCGGCGGGCGGGGATCGGGCCGCAGCTCGTGCTTTCGGCGGCGGAAGCGCGCACCGGGGGGCGGGAAAAGGACACCATTCTCGCCGACGCATGCGAGGCGCTGATCGCGGCGCTCTACCTCGACGGCGGCATAAAGGCGGCGCGCGCCTTCATCGAAACCTATTGGGCTGACGAGTTCCTCGCCTCCGGCGAGGCGCCGCAGGATCCCAAGACCGCGCTTCAGGAGTGGACGGCGAGCCGCAAACGGCCCAATCCGCGCTATGATGTCGTCGAACGCAGCGGGCCCGATCACGCGCCGCGCTTCGTCGTCGAGGCAGTAGTGGAAGGACTAGAGACCATGCGCGGTGAAGGCGGCTCCAAGCGCGATGCCGAACGCGAAGCGGCGCGCGCGGCGCTGAAACAGGTCGGCGTGCGTGTCTGACATCAAAACCCGCGCCGCGATCGTCGCCATCATCGGCGCGCCGAACGCCGGCAAATCCACGCTCGTCAATCAGATCGTCGGCTCCAAGATCGCCATCGTCACGCAGAAGGTGCAGACGACGCGCGCGCCGCTGCGCGGCATTGCGATGCAAGGGCCCGCGCAACTCGTCCTTATCGACACCCCCGGCGTGTTCGCGCCGCGCCGCCGGCTGGATCGCGCCATGGTGCGCGCCGCGTGGGGCAGTGCAGGCGACGCCGACAGCGTCATCCACCTCGTCGATGCGCCGAGCCAGGCGCGCTCCATCGCCGGCAATCCGGACGGCGCGGACGTGCGGCAGGTGGAAGACGTCGCGCGTATCGTGAAGGGTCTGAAAGAGGCGAGCCGCACGGCGATCCTAGCGCTCAATAAAGTGGATGCGATGCCGCGCGACGCGCTGCTGGGCGTCGCAGAGTCTCTGCACGGCGAAGGCGTCTATTCGGATGTGTTCATGATCTCGGCGCTGACCGGCGACGGCGTGGCCGATCTGACGAAGCATCTCGCCGATACCGCGCCCGAAGGCCCGTGGCTCTATCCGGAGGATCAGGCGGCGGACGCGCCGATGCGCGTGATCGCGGCGGAAGTGACGCGCGAAAAGATCATGCTGCGCGTCCACGAGGAAATTCCCTACGAGATCACCGTCGAAACGGAGACGTGGGAGGAGCGCCGCGACGGCTCGGTGAAGATCGAGCAGACGATCTATGTGGCGCGTGAAGGCCACCGCAAGATCATGATCGGCGACAAGGGCCAGCAGATCAAAACCATCGGTAAGCTCGCCCGCGAGGAACTGCAGACCTTCCTCGACCGTCCGGTCCATCTCTTCCTGCACGTGAAGCTCAAGGAAAACTGGAGCGAGGAACGCGCCCGCTACGAGGCCATGGGGCTGGAGTGGGAGAAGGAGTGAGCGTCGAGTGGACCGACGACGCGATCGTGCTCGGCGCGCGCGCGTATGGCGAGACGCAGGCGCTGGCGGAGGTTTTCTCCCGCACGCACGGACGGGCAGCGGCCATCGTCCATGGCGGTGCGTCGCGGCGGATGAAGCCGGTGCTGCAGGCGGGCAATCTCGTCCGCGTCACATGGAAGGCGCGCACCGCCGATCAACTCGGTTTCTTCGCGCCGCTCGAACTGCTCGAACCGCACGCCGCGCGGGTGCTCGACGATCCGGCCGCATTGGCGGGGCTCTTGTCGGCCGTCGCGCTGATCCGTGCCGGTGCGGTGGAGCGGCAGCCCTATGGGGGCATCTATGACGCGCTGCAGGTGCTGATCGAGGCGTTCGCCGAACCCGAGCTCTGGCCTGCCGTTTATACCCGCTTCGAACTCGGCTTGCTGGCCGACCTCGGCTACGGGCTCGATCTCAAGGAATGCGCGCTGACTGGCGCGAACGACGATCTGGCCTTCGTCAGCCCCAAGTCCGGCCGCGCCGCCAGCCGGTCCGCCGGGGAGGAATATGCCGACAAGCTTCTGCGCCTGCCGCCTTTCCTCGTGAACGCCGAGGCGCCGCTCGAATCAGGCGACGTGGCCGACGCTTTCGCTCTGGCGGGCTGGTTTCTGGAACGCCGCCTCTTCGACCGCCGGGGCGAGGGCATGCCCGAGGCGCGGCGGCGGCTGATCGAGGCGTTGGGCCATCGGGGCCGACTCTAGGTATTAGGAACCGAACGAATCACGCGGAAGGCAGAATGGCCGACGACATGAGTTCCCCGCCGGAAGACGGCGGCCGCATCGTCAACGAACCGATCGGGGAGGCGCTGTCCAAGCGCTTTCTTGCGTATGCGCTCTCGACGATCACGTCGCGGGCCGTGCCGGACGTGCGCGACGGGCTGAAGCCCGTACACCGCCGCATCCTCTACGGGATGTCGAACCTCAATCTCTCGCCGGACGCCGCGTTCAAGAAGAGCGCGAAAATCGTCGGCGACGTAATGGGCGACTTCCACCCGCACGGCGACAGCGCGATCTACGACGCGATGGTGCGCCTCGCGCAGGACTTCTCCTCGCGCTATCCGCTTGTCGACGGCCAGGGCAATTTCGGCAATGTCGATGGCGATAGCCCCGCCGCCTACCGCTACACCGAAGCGCGCATGACGCAGGCGGCGTTGCTGCTGCTGGAAGGCATCGAGGAAGACGCGGTCGATTTCCGCGAGACGTATTCGGGCCAGGGCCAGGAGCCGGTCGTTCTTCCGGCGGCGTTTCCGAACCTGCTCGCCAACGGCTCCACAGGCATCGCCGTCGGCATGGCCACGGCCGTGCCGCCGCACAATGTCGCCGAACTGATCGACGCGTGCCTGCATCTGATCAAGACGCCGAACGCGACGGTCGACGATCTCATGCGCTTCGTGCCGGGGCCGGACTTCCCGACCGGCGGTATCGTCGTCGAGCCGACGGCGGCGATCCGTGAAGCCTACGCCACGGGACGCGGCGGTTTCCGCCTGCGGTCGAAGTGGGAGGTCGAAGAGCTCTCGCGCGGCACATGGCGCATCATCGTCACGGAAATTCCGTACCAGGTGCAAAAGGCCAAGCTGATCAGCGCGCTCGCCGATCTGGTGGAAAACAAGAAGGCCCCGCTGCTGGGCGACGTGCGCGACGAGAGCGCGGAAACCGTGCGCATCGTGCTCGAACCGCGTGCGCGCACCGTCGAGCCCGCGGTGCTGATGGAGAGCCTCTTCAAGCTCTCCGAACTGGAAACCCGCATACCGCTCAACATGAACGTGCTCGACGCGCAGGGCGTGCCCCGCGTGATGGCGCTCAAGGAAGTGCTGCAAGCCTTCCTCGATCACCAGCGCGAGGTCTTGCAGCGGCGCAGCGCCTTCCGCCTGCGCAAGATCGCCGCCCGCCTCGAAATCCTCGCGGGCCTGCTGGTCGTTTTCCTCAACCTCGACGAGGTGATCCGCATCATCCGCAACGAGGACGAGCCCAAGCCCGTCCTGATCAAGCGGTTCAAGCTGAACGAGATCCAGGCCGAGGCCATCCTCAACACGCGCCTGCGCCAGTTGCGCAAGCTCGAGGAGATGGAGATCCGCCGCGAGGACAAGGCGCTGCGCGAAGAGCAGGAAGCGCTGACGCTTCTGCTCGGCAGCGACGCGCGCCAGTGGACCAAGATCGGCCAGCAGCTGACGAAGACGCGCGGCGTTTTCGCCGAGACGACGCCATGGGGCCGTCGCCGTGCGCAGTTCGGCGACGTCAGCGGGCAGGCGGAAATCTCCGTCGACGCCTTCATCGTGCGCGAGCCGATCACGGTCGTGCTGTCCGAAAAGGGCTGGGTGCGCGCCCTCAAGGGGCACACGACCGACACCGACACGCTGAAATACAAGGAAGGCGACCGTCAGGCCTTTCTTCTCCAGTGCGAGACGACCGACAAGATCATCCTCATGGCCACCGATGGCCGGGCCTTCACGCTCGGCGCCGACAAGCTGCCCGGCGGGCGCGGCATGGGCGAACCCATCCGGCTGATGATCGAGCTCGGCGAGGATCAGGACCTGATCGCGCTGATCGCGTTCACGCCCGGCGCAAAGATGCTGGTGGCGAGTTCGGACGGTCACGGCTTCGTCGTGACGGAAGACGAGATGGTCGCGACCAAGCGCGCCGGCAAGCAAGTGCTTGCGGTGTCGGGGATGGCCTTCGCGCAGGTCTGCACGCCGGTGGACGGCGACATGGTCGCGGTGATCGGCGAGAACCGGAAGCTCCTCGTCTTCCCGCTCGGCGAGGTGCCGGAGATGAGCCGCGGCAAGGGCGTGAGGTTGCAAGCGTTCAAGGACGGCGGCCTGCTCGATGCGGTGGTGTTCAAGAAAGTCGACGGGCTTTCCTGGATCGACTCCGCCGGGCGGACGCGGACGGTTGCGGAGTGGAAGGAGCACGTCGGCAAGCGCGCTTCGTCAGGTCGCATCGCGCCGCGCGGCTTCTCCCGCAGCGGGAAGTTCCAGGGCGAATAGCGCGCCGCTAGCGCCGAACGCCTTGGCGCGCTAAGGGTCAGTACCTTTTCGGAGTGCTTCGCATGTCTGGCCTCGTCATCGCTCTGATCGTCGTCGGCGTCCTCGTGTTGATGGCCGTCGGCATCTACAACACGCTGGTTTCACTCCGGAACCGCGTCACCCAGTCGTTTGCCGACATCGACGTGCAGCTGAAGCAGCGCCACGATCTCATCCCGAACCTCGTGGAGACCGTCAAAGGCTACGCGACGCACGAGAAGGGCACGCTGGAGGCGGTCATCCAGGCGCGCAACTCGGCGATGGCGTCCGGCGGCGGTACGGCGGCGCAGGCGCAGGCGGAGGGCGTGCTCGGCGCGGCGCTCGGCAAGCTCATCGCGCTGAGCGAGGCCTATCCGGACCTCAAGGCCAACACCAACTTCCAGCAGCTCTCGGCCGAATTGTCGGACATCGAGAACAAGATCGCAGCCGCGCGTCGCTTCTTCAACAACGCGGTCAACGAGTACAACACCGGCATCCAGCAATTCCCGGCAGTGTTGTTCGCAGGCATGCTTGGCTTCACGCAGCGCGAGTCCTTCGACCTTGGCGAAAGTCGTGCGCAGGTGGAAACCGTGCCGCAGGTCAAGTTCTAAAGGCCCGTCCGCAACGCGGTGAGATGACATGGCCGCCTTCGGGCTCGGCACGCATATCTCGAGCAACAACTTCAAGTCCGTCCTCTTGCTGGCGGGCTTTCCCGTTCTCTTGCTGCTGCTGATGTACGGACTGTTCCTGCTCTATGCAGGCGTGACGGGCGACTTCGGTGAGTACGGCTACGGGGTCGAGGGGCCGTTCATCTGGGCCGCCAACAGCCTTGTGACCGCCTGGCCGTTCGCGATCGGCGGCGCGCTCGTCTGGTTCGTGATCGCTTACTTCTCGCACCAGGCGCTGATCGACATGTCGACTGGCGCGCGCGTGCTGACGCGCCAGCAGGACCCGCGCGTCTGGAACCTGCTCGAGAACCTTTGCATTTCGCGCGGCGTGGCCATGCCGTCGCTGCGGGTGATCGAGACGCCGGCGCTCAACGCTTTCGCGAGCGGGCTGCACGAGAAGCAGTACTCCATCACTGTCACAAGCGGGTTGCTGCAGTCGCTCGACAACGCCGAGCTGGAAGCCGTGCTCGCCCACGAACTCACCCACATCCGCAACCGCGATGTCCGCCTGCTGGTGATCGCGGTGATCTTCGTCGGCATCTTCTCCTTCATTGGCGAACTCATGTTTCGCGGCCTGACAAATGTGCGTTTCGGCGGGAGCGGCGGAGGCGGGAGCAATCGGTCTTCTTCACGGGACTCCGGCGGCGCAGCGCTCATCGCCATCGTCGCGGCGCTGGCGATCATCGCGGTGGCCTATGCGCTGGCGATCGTGATCCGCTTTGCGCTCTCGCGGCGCCGCGAGTACCTCGCGGACGCAGGCGCCGTCGAACTCACCAAGAACGCCGATGCGATGATCTCTGCGCTGCGCAAGATATCCGGCAACGCCGAAGTTGCGAATGCACCGGCCGAAGTCCGCGAAATGTTCATCGAGAATGCACACGTGGGTATCGGCGAGATCTTCGCCACGCACCCCTCGATCGAGAAACGCATCGCCGCGCTCGTGACATTCGCTGGCGGGCGGGATGATCTGATCGCGCATACGCCCGTGAAGAGCGGCCCTTGGGGCGCGGCCTAGTTCTCGACTTCGTCCGGGTCGAGATGCTCGCCGAAGTGGGTATCGCTGAACGGTCGCCACGCGCCGCCGCGCAACAGTTCGATGGGTTGGAACTGCGCCTTGTAGGCCATCTTCTCGCTGCCGTTCACCCAGTAGCCGAGATAGAGGTGCGGGAAGCCGGCCGCCTGCGTCTGCGCGATGTGATCGAGAATGATGTAGCTGCCGAGGCTGCGCTTGGCGTCGCGCGTGTCGAAAAAGCTGTAGACCAGAGAGAGGCCGTCGCGCAGCACGTCGACAAGGGCGCATGCGGCGAGTTCGCCTTGGTCTGCGCCGGGGCCGGTAAAGCGATATTCCACGATGTGCGTCTTCACAGCCGTTTCTTCAACCATGGCCGCGTAGTCGAGCAGCGTCATCTCGGACATGCCGCCTTCGCCGTGGCGCGAAAGCAGATAGCGGCGCAGCAGCCAGAATTGCTCTTCCGTCGCTTCACCAGGACGCAGATGCCGCGACAGGTCCTGATTGCGCGCGATGATCTTCCGCCAACGGCGGTTCGGCGCGAACTTTCCGGAGACAACGCGCGCGGAGACGCAGGCGTCGCACATATCGCAGGCCGGGCGATATGCGATGTTCTGCGAGCGGCGGAAGCCAGCGTGCGTGAGGCTGTCATTCACCGAAGCGGCGTCCGGTCCTTCAAGCCCCGTGAATACCTTCCGCTCGCGACGGTCCGGCAGATACGGACACGGCGACGGCGCGGTCAGATAGAAGCGCAGGTTCTTGGTGGGAAAGGGTCGCGTCACAAACCGTCCGTGAGTCCCGAGAGGAAGAACATGGTC
>JAWXBS010000126.1:0-31495 GCA_034440275.1 Alphaproteobacteria bacterium | reverse complement strand
GGTCGAGCAACGTCTGACCATGCACGGTGCTGATCGCCTCGGCGTGATCATCGGCACCTCCACGGCAGGCATGTTCGAAGGCGAGGCGGCGATCGCCGCTCGCAAGCGCGACGGCGCGTGGCGCGACGACTTCTCCTTCCGTGATCAGGAACTTAGCGACCCTGCGAACTTCATCGCCGCCGCCATCGGCGCGCGCGGCCCCGTCTATGTTATTTCTACCGCTTGCACCTCCGGCGGCAAGGCGATCGCGGCCGCATCGCGCCTGCTCGCTGCCGATTTTTGCGACACGGTGATCTGCGGTGGCGTGGACACGCTCTGCGGTCTGACGCTCAATGGGTTTTCGGCGCTGGAAAGCCTGTCGGAAGCCGTCTGCAACCCATTCAGCAGGAACCGTCGCGGCATCAATATCGGCGAGGGCGGCGCACTCTACGTCCTCACGCGCGATGACGGTCCGTACGCCCTGCTGGGCGCCGGCGAGAGCTCCGACGCCCACCACATCAGCGCACCGGAACCCACCGGCGCGGGCGCGGAAGTCGCCATCCGTCGCGCCCTGGAAAAAGCAAGGGTCGCGCCTGACGCCATCGACTTCATCCATCTGCACGGCACGGCGACGCGCCTCAACGACCAGGCTGAGTCCGCCGCGATCCATCGCGTGTTCGGCGACGACACGCCCGCGAGTTCGACAAAGCCCATGACCGGCCACACGCTGGGCGCCGCGGGCGCGATCCAGACGGCGATCTGTTTGCTCGCCATGCGCGAAGGCGTGCTGCCGCCCCACCTCTGGGACGGCGAGCGCGATCCCGAGCTTCCACACATCCGTCTCGCCGGCGTCACCGAGCGGGTGGGCGTGAAGCGTGTGCTCAGCGCGAACTACGCCTTCGGCGGCAACAACATCGCGCTTGTGCTGGCGGCGGCATGAGCGGCGCCTTTCCACCGGTCGCTGAACTCGTGCCGCACGAAGGCGCGTTGCTGCTCATCGACGAGGTGCTCGCGTCCGACGACGATCACATCCGCGTCGTGGCGATCGTCCGCAAGGCCTGTCCCTTCTACGTTCATGATCGCGGCATTCCCGGCTACCTCGCCTTCGAGTTCATGGCGCAGACGATCAGCGCGCAGGACGGGCTGGAGCGCCGCAAGGTTGGCCAGTCGCCGCAACTTGGCTTCCTGCTGGGCGCCCGAAAGTACGCGGTCGCCACCGACTGGTTCGAGGACGGCGAGCGGCTGGAGGTCACCGCGCGCGCCGTCCTGAACGAGGGCGAACTGCGGGCGTTCGCCTGCACGGTTTCGGGTCGCGGCAATCCGGGTTTGGCGACCGCCCTCGTCAACGTCTATCGTCCCGAAGACCCCGCCGCGTTCGTCCGCGATTCCTGAGCAAACGAGAGCATGTCCGACCGCGCCCAACGTCCCGTCCTCGTCACCGGCGCCAGCAAAGGCATCGGGCGCGCCGTGGCCCTGCGCCTCGGCCGCGAAGGCTACCCCGTGACGGTCCACTACGGCGGCGACCGCGCAGGCGCCGAGGCGACGGTGCGCGAGATCGAGGCCGCCAAGGGCAAGGCGTTTGTCATCGGGTTCGACACGACCGACCGCGCCAAGACCGCAGCGGCGCTCGAAGCGCATCTCGCGGCGCACGGCCCCTTCTGGGGCGTGGTGCAGAACGCCGGGGTCGCGCGCGACCGCGCCTTTCCCGCCATCGAGGGCGAGGACTGGGACATCGTCCTGCGCACCAATCTCGACGGCTTCTACAACGTGCTGCACCCGCTGATCATGCCGATGATCCGCCGCCGCGACGGCGGGCGCGTCGTGGCGATGTCGTCGGTGTCGGGCGTCATGGGCAACCGTGGACAGGTGAATTACAGCGCCTCGAAGGCTGGCGTCATCGGCGCGGCGAAAGCGCTCGCCGTCGAACTCGCTTCGCGCAAGATCACCGTGAACTGCGTGGCGCCGGGCCTCATCGAAACGGCGATGACGGAAGACGTCCGCGAGGAAGTGCTCGCGGCGATCCCGATGAAACGTGTCGGCCAGGTGGACGAGGTCTCAGGTCTCGTCGCCTTCCTGATGACCGACGAAGCCGCCTACATCACACGCCAGGTCATCGGCGTGAACGGGGGACTTTGCTGACATGACACGCCGCGTCGTCGTCACCGGCATGGCCGGACTCACCTCGCTCGGCGCCGACTGGCAGAGCATCTCCGGCGCCATGCACGAGGGCCGCACGGGCGTGAAGCGCATTCCCGAGTGGGAGCGCCTCACCGATCTCTCCACACGCCTCGGCGCGCCGGCGGACTGGTTCACGCACGAAGGCGTCTATCCGCGTCAGGCGGCGCGCTCGATGGGACGTGTCGCGGTGCTGTCGGTGAAGACGGCGGAAGAAGCGCTGAAGAATGCCGGCCTGCGCGATGATCCGGTGATCAAGTCGGGGCGCACGGGCGTCGCCTGCGGATCGTCGTTCGGATCGACGGCGCCGACGGTCGATTTCTTCCGCTTCCTCGAAACCGGCAAGGCGGGCCAGCTCAACGCGACGAGCTACATCCGCATGATGGGCCACACAGCGCCGGTGAACATCGCCGTGTTCTTCGGGCTGAAGGGCCGCGTGATCACGACATCGTCCGCTTGCACCTCCGGCTCGCAAGGCATCGGGTCCGCGTTCGAGGCGATCCGCAACGATCAGGCCGACATCATGGTCGCGGGCGGCGCGGAGGAGTTCTGCCCGACGATGACGATGGTGTTCGACCGCCTCTACGCGACCTCCACGCGCAATGACGATCCGAACGCCGCGAGCCGTCCGTTCGACAAGGATCGTGACGGCCTCGTCGTCGGCGAAGGCGCGGGCATCCTCATTCTCGAAGAACTGGAACACGCGCTCGCGCGCGGCGCGACGCCGCTGGCGGAAGTCGTCGGCTATTCGACCAACTGCGACGGCGCCCATATTTCCCACCCCGCGCAGGACACCCAGGTGGTGGTGATGCGGCAGGCGCTCGATAGCGCGGGGATCCCCGCGAGCGAGATCAGCTTCATCTCCGGCCACGGCACCTCCACCGATGCGGGCGACATGGTGGAGTCGAAGGCCACGGAAGAGGTGTACGGCGTCGACGTCCCCTTCCACACGCTCAAGGGCCACTTCGGGCATACGCTCGGCGCGTGCGGCGCGATCGAGGCGTGGCTCGGGATCGAGATGATGCGCGAGGGCTGGCTGGCGCCGATCGCAAACTTCAAGAGCGCCGATCCGAAATGCGCGCCGCTCAACTTCATCGACGGCGAGGGCCGACGGCTCGATACGTCGTATTTCGCCTCGAACAATTTCGCCTTCGGGGGAATCAACACTTCCCTCATCTTCAAGCGTCTTTCGTGAGGCGCGCGGCACGCGTCGGGGAACGAACATGAAAAAGCACCTGCTCGCCTTTGCCGGCCTCGCCGCCTTCGCCGCGCCTGCCTTCGCTGAAGAAGCTGCTGCGCCGACCTACGCACCGGAAGAACCCCTATGGGAACTGCGCCTCGGCGGCACGGGCCTCTGGGCGCCGGATTATCCCGGCGCCAACGAAGAGAGCTTCAACTGGGCCGCCGCGCCGATCTTCATCTATCGCGGCGATCGCATCCGCTTCGGCGAGTACGGCATGGCGCGGGCGATCGCGACCGAGACCAAGCGCTTCGAACTCGATCTCTCCATCGACGCGGCCTACGCGGCGGAGTCCGAGGACAACGAAGCGCGGCGCGGCATGCCCGATATCGATTACCTGCTGCAGATCGGACCGCAGGCGATCATCAATTTCAGGGACACGGGCTGGACGGCGAACGGTCGCGACGAGATCAAGCTGCGGCTCCCGGTACGTGGCGTTGCCGCGACGGATTTTCAATCGATCGAACACGCTGGATGGTTGGCGGAGCCCACCCTTTCGTATCGGCACCGCTGGCCGGGCGAGAAGCGTATGGGCGTCACGGCCAGCGTCTTCGCCTCTTTCGCCGACGATCAGCTGCAGGACTATTATTACGGTGTGGCGCCGCAATTCGCGACGGCGACGCGTCCTGCCTACGTCGCCGACGGCGGCTATCTCGGTGCGGGCATGAACATCTCGGCGACGCGCGAGATGCACGACAATTTCCAGATCTACGTCACGTGGCAGGGCCGGACTTTCGAGGGCGCCGCCAACCAGGACAGTCCGCTGCATCTCGCCGATTTTACGTCTGCAGTTTCGGTGAGCTTCGTGTGGAAGATGTTCAAGAGCAAGCGGCCCGCCCAGAACGACGATATGTAAAAGAGAAAATGCCAGACGGTCTGTAAGCCGGGTTCTGTACGCTTGCGCGTGACGATCATTCCTCTGGACCGCGCATCGCTGCGCGGTTCTCGCGACCTACCCGGATGCGACCCGCGACAGGCCTTCCCTCTTGCGAGAGATGCATCCCTATTCGGTCTTGCTCCCGGCGGGGCTTGCCGTGCCCCCTTCCTTGCGGTCGGGGCGGTGGGCTCTTACCCCACCGTTTCACCATCGCCATTCACCGAAGTGAATTCGGCAGACTATTCTCTGTGGCGCTTTCCCTAGAAGAACCCGAAGGCCCTCCCGGCGGGCGTTACCCGCCGCCGTGTCGACGTGGAGCCCGGACTTTCCTCCCGCACGCCCTTTCGAGCTTGTGCGCGCGATCGTCCGACCGTCTGGCGCGCTCCTTCTATCCCGCCGATCCGCCGATGGCCACCACCGGCGCGAAGCCGCCAAAGATCATGCGCTTGCCGTCGAAGAGCGGCTCCTTGCCATGCCAGGTCTGCATGCGCGGGTCGTTCATCACCTTTTCGTTGCACGCGTCGCGCGTGGCGCGGTCGGGATAGACGATCCACGAGAAGACAACTGTTTCGTCCTCCTTGAGCTGCACTGCCTGTGGGAACGACGTCCACTGCCCCGGCTCCACGTCGTCGGCGACGCACTCCCAGTATTCGATGGCGCCGTAGTCCTTCCAGACATCGGCGCAGGCGCGCGACATCTCGGCGTAGGCGTCGACATTGGCCTTCGGCACCGCCAGCAAAAAGCCGTCCACATAAGCCATGTGAAAATCTCCTGATGGAGCATGAGGCTGCGCCGGTTTGCCGTTGTCAAACGCACGGGATGGGCGGATGGCGCCAGCGCAAACGACCCTTCCGTGATGGGGCCTTTCGCGCGCCGGTACTGATGCCGGACTGCGCACCTCCCGGTGCGCATGCTGAGGCGCCGCCAGACTCCAGAGAATCTTGCGTGATTTGAACATGGGTATGCGCAGCAGGAGCTGCGCGGTCCGGCATGAATAGTCATGACGTATCTGCAGCTTTTGCGGCAGGTGCGAGCGCGGTCGTGCTCATCGCAATCATCACGGCGAGCACCTTGACGACAGCGCCGGACACAGCGCCGTTCTTCGGCAGACGCGCGATGGCGCACTTCACCCCTTTGTCGAAATTCGCGAGTGCATCGCGCATCTGCGCGACCGTGCGCAGCGGTATGCCGCGCGTGAAAGCGTGGACAATGCGTGCGTATCGGCGGCGATAGCCGAGGATGCCGTTCGGTCGGTGCGCGAGGTATGGACGACCGACGGGAAAAGTCATCCGCGAACACATCGACAGGAAAATCAGCCGCCGTATGTCGCGGCGCGCAGTGCGGATGTCGCTTTGAAACTCGAGGCGCCACGCGCGCGGCAGGCGCACATGCGTCATAAGCCACGCGACAACTTGCAGGAGCCACAGATGCAGATCGCGCGCGGCGGCCGCGTAGGCGGCGCGGCGGTGACGTAACGGTCGAACGACTTGCATCTCTTGCTCTCCTCTTCGCGGCGACCGGACCATCCGGACGCGACGTGGGAGGAGTGTCAGGGCGCTCGCGACCCGGTCGGATTGTTTTGCTGATTTTTCTGCACAGGACCGCCGGCGCCCTCGCCGGCATCCATGTGCGCCAAGGGGAACCGCTTTGCCGGCGGGGCGCCGGCGGTCCTCGCAGCGAGGGAGGGAGGACTCCGGAGTACCCCTAATTGTCCGTCATGTTCGCGCGTCAGGCGATCCTCACCCTTCCTCGCGCAGCTCCAGCAGCGCATCGATCGCCGCCCAGGTCGACGCCCAGAGCTGGCCGTCGATGCGCTGTGGTTCAAACCGGCGCTGGAAGGCGCGCAGGATGGATTGCGTCGCGTCGTTGAAGACGGCCGACGCCGCGTCCGTATCTTCCGGCGCGTCGTAGCCGAGCTCGGCGAGGCAGGCGTGCAGGTCGTGCACGCGCGCGCCGCGGTCGCCGTGCTTCAGGAGCACGCGATCCTTCGCGACGGGCTCCACATCCGGCCAGATCGATGCGCCCGCATCGGCGAGACGCGCCCACGGAAAGTGTTCGCCGGGATCATCCTTGCGCGCGGGCGCGATGTCGGAGTGGCCGACCACGCGATCAGGCGTGAGGCGGTTGCGCTTGAGAATATCGCCGACGAGTTCGATCACCGCCGCGATCTGCGCGTCCGGATAAGGCGCCAAGCCGTAGTCATGCCCACCGTTTGCGATCTCGATGCCGATGGCGCGCGAATTCACGTCGCCGCGCCCTTCCCACTGCGACAGGCCCGCATGCCAGGCGCGATCCTTCTCGGCGACGATGCGGAACACCGTGCCGTCCTCGCCCACCACATAGTGCGCGCTGACGCGGGAGAGCGCGGTCTGCGGATCGATGTCGGGCGCCTGCCACGGACCCGGATAATCGCCCGCCTTCGGCGCGGGATCGGTGAGCCGCTTCAGCGCGGTCTCGGCGTCCTTCATGCCGGTATAGTGCAGCACGACGAGATCGATCGCCGCCTTGCGCACGTCGAAATTCGGCGAGGGGCGATCGACGATGTTCATGCCGTCCACCTGCGCCAGAGGGCGGCCGCGTCCGGAAAGCGGATGTTGCGACGGATCGCGATCATGAACACTCCGGTGAGCGCGAGCGCGCCGCCCGTCAAGAGTTGGGGCGTAAGCGGCTCGTGGAGCAAGGCGGACCCGATCACCACCGCCCACACCGGCGTCATCAGCGTCAGCGGCGCGATCTGCGTGACCTCGTATCGCTTCATCAGGTCGTAGAACATGCCGTGGCCGAAGATGGAGACGCCCAGCACCGAGAACGCCACCGTCGCCCAGAAAGCCCAGTCCATCGAGGCGACGGCCGCGATCTGCCCAGTCTCGGTCGCGCCCGACACCACCAGCATCACCGGCCATGACACGAGCGCCACCCACGCCTGCAGCGTGAGCACGGGGATGGGCTCCATGCGCTTCATCAGCACGCCGCCGACGGAGCCGACGAACGCCGACGCGATGGCGAGCAGCACCCCCGTCGAAAAGCCGATGCCTTCGGGCCGCCACGCGATGATGACGACGCCTGCAAACGCGAGCGCCATGCCGAGGCCGCGCTTCCAGCCGATGCGCTCGCCGAGAAAGATCATCGACAGGATCGTCGTGAACGGCAGGCCCACCTGCCCCGCGAGCGCCACCGACGACGCCGTGCCGAGCTTCAGCGCGAGAAAGAGAAACAGGAAATTGAACGCCCCGATGCACAGGCCCACGGTCGCCACCGACGCGAGCTGTCGCGGCGCAGGCAGCAGCCACGGCGCGAGCACGAGGCCGATGATCGCAAACCGCATGAAGGCGTAGAACATGGGCGGCACGTCCGCGACCACCCAACGGGTGAGCACGAGATTCAGGCCCCAGCAAAGACAGATGACGGACAGGAGCCCGAAGTCGCGCGGCTTCACGCGGGCAGGCCTAGCGTGGTTTGGCGTCGAGCGAAATCGGCGTCAGGGACGCCCGGCGAGCTTTAGCGCCGCAGGGCGGCTTCCACGACCCAGCCGTCCGGCGTGCGGCGGGCTTCAAGTTCGGTGGGGGTTTCGTCGGCGCGGCGGCGCGGCGCGAGCCGCAGGACGAGCGCCGCGATCGCGACCGTGGCGCCGACCACGAGGGCCGCTGTCAGCGCGACAAGGAGCGCTACGACCACGAGGACTGCAAACACCGCAGCTATCGCCCAGGTGAGCGGACGTGCGAAACCTGCACCCGTGCGGGCCTGCGGCTTGGGCAGAGGGGCGAGTGGCTGTCGGTCGGCGACCGTCTCGGTGCTCATGGGGCGATCCTCACGCGCCATAGTGGCGGGAATACGGAGGCGCGCGTCAATCGACTGCAACCGGCGTGGAGAATTCTTCACGTATACGGGCCCATGCGGCGTTGATCGCGGCTGTTTTTTCAGCAGCGATCGCCACGAATTGAGGCGGCGCGCCGCGCGCGGCCATCTGGTCGGGGTGGTTTTCGGCGACGAGGCGGCGATACGCCTGACGCGCCTCCTCGAAGCTCACGCCCGGCAGGAGGCCCAGCACCGCGTAGGGATCGTCCGCTTCCGCGCCGAGATTGCTCGCCTTGATGCGGCGGAACTCCATGTCGGAAAATCCGAAGAGCTCCGCGACACGCGCGAGATAGGCAATTTCCTCAACGCCCACGCGACCATCCGCGGCGGCAATGTGGAAGAGGCCGTCGAGCACGTCCTCCAGCAGGCACGGGCGCGCGCGGTACTTGCGACCGATCTGGCGGGCGTAGCTTTCAAAACCGAGCACGGTCTGGCGCGCGAGCAGGAAAGCCCGGCGGAACGTAACCTCCTCCCCGGGCGGCGGCTGGAACACCCGCGCGGCGGCCGCCATTTCGGAATCGCTGACGATGCCGTCGGCGCGCGACATCTTGGCCGCGAGGCCGATGACGGCGGTGGTGAAGCCCACGTCGTTGGGATCGGGCGCGCACTCGTTCGTCGGCGCCGCCGGCTCGTCCCCGGCCGGATCGAACGCGCGCGCGGCCAGATCGACGATGCGGGACCAGACGGACATGGCGCCATAATCGCGCGAAGCCGGGGTTTCGCCAAGCCTTCGCAGCGCCTTTTGAAATCGGAACGCTCAAATGACGCCGGCGGCGGAGGGGGCGCTATTTCTTTTTCGGCAGCGCCGCGCGCATCTCGGCGAGTTCCGCCCGCATCTGGATCAGCGTATCCATGATCTGCGCCCTCTCACGCGACGCGGCGGCTTCTGCATCCTCGATCTCGCGCACATCGGCGGAGACCTCCTCGATCTCTTCCTCGATGTCCTGCCTGGCCTGCTCGATATCGGCGGTGACGCCTTCGAGCGCCCGCACCTGCTCGCGCTGCAGGGAATCCACGATCACCGCGATGAACATGTTGAGGACCGCAAAGCTGGTGAGCGTGATGAACGGCACGAAGAACACCCATGCCCACGGGAAGTCGTCATCGAGCAGGCGCACGACCTCCGACCACCCGTCCCCGGTCATGATCTGGAACAGCGTGAAGAACGACGCGCCGATCGATCCGAAAAGTTCCGGCTCCTTGGCGCCGAAAAGATCCGTGGTGATGACCGCCGAGACGTAGAACATGAGAAGCAGCACGGCGATGATCGCCGTCATCCCCGGAATGGCGTTGAGAAACGCCTCGACCACGCGACGCAGTTCAGTGACCACGCTGAAGAGACGAAATACCCGCAACACGCGAATGACGCGCAGCACTCGGAATATCCGCAGCACGCCCACGCCCGTGGACGATGCAAGCGACATCACCGAGGCGAACACGATGATGAAATCGAAGACGTTCCAGCCGTCCTTGAAGAACTTCAGCCGGTCCACATAGAACTTCATCGCGAGTTCGCAGACGAAGATCAGCGTCACCGCGACATCGAGCACCGCGAATATCTGGCCGAACCGTGCGTGCAGGCCCCGGTCGGTGTTCAGCCCCAGGGCGATCGCATTGAACACGATCACCGCAAGGATCGCGTTGCGGAAGCCGTCGGAATTGACGAAGCCGCCGACCTTCTCGCGTAGGCTGCCGCCCCCGCCCGCGCGCGCAGTATCGGGCGCGTCCTCTGGTGGGACGTAAGGGGTCACAGGCGCGCCCTCACGCGTCGCAGTCGCGCCGCGCGCGGACGTTTCACCAACGAATCTAGGGGGTTGTTCGGGGGTCATGCCCGGCCCGTTCTCCGACCTCAACGGATCGGACTAACGCGAGCGGGAGCCCCATCGCAAGGCAAAGCACGTCCGGCGGGAGCCGCCGGTCACGCCCGCCGCATCAGCGGGCGGCGTGCACCGCCGCGCCGCCGCCGGCGACTGCCTTGGGCTCGATGAAGCCCTGGACGTTGTAGACCCGCACGCCCCAGGACTGGGTCGGGATGTGCCAGACGCGGACCTGGCTCCAGTCATTGCGGGGCGATACGTCCACCATCGGGACATTCAATGTGACTTCGCCGCTGTTCAGCCAGTTGGCGTGATCGACGATGATCGAGCGTTCCGACAGGACCTGGCGGACGACCGCCACATGGCCCCGGCCCGGATTGCGGTAGCCGCGCATGACCATGACGTTGCCGGAATCCGGCTTCTGGGTGCGCACATACATGCCCCGCGCCTGGCGCCACCAGGTGGAGGCGTTGCCGCGAATTTCCACGCCGCTTTCGTCGCGGGCGTACGGCACGCACTGCAGGCGCGCGCTGAGGCGGTGAACCGCCGGGGCTTCGATGGGGGCCGACTGCTCCACCACCGCCTCGGCAGGCGCCAGCGCCGCCATGAGAGGCGCGCCGGTCAGGGTGGCTGTTTCCTCGACGGGGACGCCGTCGATTTCGCCCGCCATGGCGGGACTTGCAGCAAGGGCGGCTGTCGCGCCGACGGCGGCGGTGATGCGGACGATGGTCCGGACCTGTGCCTCCCAGCGCGGTAGTGCTCTCGACTCGATCAATGCTTCGCCTCCGTTGCGGCCCTCGGCGTTCTGCCGCTGAGACCAACGTGGTTTCAGGCTCACTTGGCCCTCTCGTGGATTCTCCACACGAGGACACATGCAAACGTCGAGCCTATAAATTGCCGCAGGTGGTTACTTCCAGGTTAATTCATAAGTGTTAACGTGGGTAGATGAAGCCTTCGACTAGGTAATTCTTCACGCCCCATCTATTCGTGTCCAGCCACCAGACATTAACTTCCGTCCAACTGTTGTTCCCTGAAACATCTCTTACGGGAACTTGTACGGCGATTTCCCCTCTGCCATGCCAGTTGGCGTGATCCACCCAGATCTCGCGGTTCGACACGACCCGTGTGACTACGGCGAGATGGCCCCGAGAGTTGTCGCCATACGTGCGGATGACGAGGACCGATCCCAAGGCGGGCATGCGGCCTCGGGCGTATTGCCCCTCCGCCTGGCTCCACCAGGTATTGGCGTCGCCCCGGATGTCGATGCCGGAAATACCCCGCGCGAACGGCACGCACTGGGACGGCGGCGCCGACATGAAGCGCGGGCCGCCCTCGAAGGGGCCGCCCGGATAACTGGGTGTGCGGTTGGGCGGATAAGCCCCGCCGACCCGGTAATCGATCGGGGCGGCGACAGTCGAACAGGCCGCCATGAGGACGGCCGCGAGCGTCAGGGTCGCCGAAGCGCGACCGGAGAGGCGGGCGGGTGCGGACATGGCCTGCGTTTTACAGGCTCATGCTGGACCGGCGATTAACAGGATTGTCGCGGGGGATTGGGTCGGCCGACCCTAGTTCCGCTCGTACCCCAGGATCGGCGACAGCCAGCGCTCGGCCTCCTTCACGTCCCACCCCTTCCGGCGCGCATAGTCCTCGACCTGGTCGCGGTCGATCCGGCCGACGCCGAAATACTCGGCCTTGGGGTGCGCGAAGTAGAGGCCCGACACGCTCGCCGGCGGCGTCATCGCGAGGCTCTCGGTGAGATCCATGCCGGTGTGGGTGCGGGCGTCGAGGAGATCGAAGAGCGTCGTCTTCTCGGTGTGATCGGGCTGCGCGGGATAGCCCGGCGCGGGCCGGATGCCCCGATACTTCTCGCCGATCATCTCGTCGATGTTGGCGGTCTCGTCGGCGGCGTAGCCCCAGAGCTCGCGGCGCACCTTGGCGTGCAGCCATTCGGCGAACGCTTCCGCGAGGCGGTCGGCCAGCGCCTTCACCATGATGGAGGAATAATCGTCGTTCGCGCGCTTGAAGCGGGTGGCCATTTCTTCTTCGCCGATCCCGGCCGTCACCGCGAAGGCGCCGATGTAGTCTTCTTGGGCGACGAAGTCGGAGAGCGCGAAGTTCGGCTTGCCGGGGCCCTTCTCCATCTGCTGGCGCAATGTGTACAGGCGCGCGCGTTCGGTGGTGCGCGTGTCGTCGGTGAAAATCACGACGTCGTCGCCGTCACGGGCGGCGGGATAGAAGCCGACAACGCCCTTCGCCGTCACCCATTTTTCGGCGACCATCTTGTCCAGCATGGCGCGCGCATCCTTGTAGAGACCACGCGCGGCTTCGCCGACGATGTCGTCTTCGAGGATTTGCGGATAGCGGCCGACGAGCTCCCACGAGGCGAAGAACGGCGTCCAGTCGATAAACGGGGCCAGTTCGTCGAGCCTGACTTCCACCGGACGCGCGCCGAGGAAGGACGGCTTTACGACGCCGTCGGCCTTCAGCTTCGGCGCGCGCTCGCGCGCGGTGGCGATGGGCAGACGCGGACGCTTGTCCTGACCGGCGAGATACGCCTCGCGCACCTTCACCTGATCGACTTTCTCGGCGGCGACGAACGCGGCCTTGTCGTCGTCGGACAGGAGTTTCTGCATCACCGGCACGGCGCGCGAGGCGTCGGTCACGTACATGGTGGCATGCTTGTAGTTCGGCGCGATCTTCACCGCCGTGTGCGTGCGCGAGGTCGTGGCCCCGCCGATCAGCAGCGGCAGATTGAAGCCCTGGCGCTCCATCTCGCTGGCGACGAAGCACATTTCATCCAGCGACGGCGTGATGAGGCCTGAAAGGCCGATCGCATCCACCTTCTCGCGGCGCGCGGTTTCGAGGATGGTCTCGCACGGCACCATGACGCCGAGGTCGATCACCTCGTAACCGTTGCACTGCAGGACCACGCCGACGATGTTCTTGCCAATGTCGTGGACGTCCCCCTTGACGGTCGCCATCAGGATCTTGCCGTTCGGCTTCGCCGCGAGGCCCGAGCGCTGCTTTTCCTCTTCCATGAACGGCACGAGGTGCGCGACGGCCTGCTTCATCACGCGCGCGGACTTCACCACCTGCGGCAGGAACATCTTGCCCGCGCCGAACAGGTCGCCGACGCGGCTCATGCCGTCCATCAGCGGGCCTTCGATGACGTGCAGGGGACGCGGCAACGCCTGGCGCGCTTCTTCGGTATCGGCGACGATGAATTCGTTGAGGCCATGCACCAGCGCGTGCGTGATGCGGTCACCCACGGGCTTTTCGCGCCATGACATGTCCTTCACGTCGCGCCGCTTCTCGCCGCCCTTGAAGCGATCGGCGATCTCCAGCAGCCGCTCGGTGCCGTCCTCGCGGCGATTGAGCAGCACGTCTTCCACGCGGTCGCGCAGTTCCGGCTCGATGTCGTCATAGACTGGCAGCGCGCCGGCGTTGACGATGGCCATGTCCATGCCCGCCCGGATCGCATGGTAGAGGAAGACGCCGTGCATCGCCTCGCGCACGGGCTCGTTGCCGCGGAACGAGAACGAGACGTTGGAAAGCCCGCCCGAGATATGCGCGTGCGGCAGGCTCTCGCGGATGATGCGCGTCGCTTCGAAGAAGGCGTTGGCGTAGTCGTTGTGTTCCTCGATGCCGGTGGCGACGGCGAAGACGTTGGGATCGAAGATGATGTCTTCCGGCGGAAAATCGAGCTCATCGCGCAGGACGTGATAGGCGCGCGTGCAGATCTCGACCTTGCGCGCGGTGGTGTCGGCCTGGCCTTTCTCGTCGAACGCCATGATGACGCACGCAGCGCCATAGCGGCGCACCTTGCGGGCATGCGCGATGAAGGCCGGCACGCCCTCCTTCATCGAGATCGAATTGACGATCGCCTTGCCCTGCACGCAGCGCAGACCCGCTTCGATGACCTCCCATTTCGACGAATCGATCATCATCGGTACGCGCGCAATGTCGGGTTCGGTGGCGATGAGATTGAGGAAGGTCCGCATGGCCTTCACACCGTCGATCATCGCGGCGTCGACGTTCACGTCGAGCACGTTGGCGCCGGCCTCGACTTGCTGACGCGCCACCGCGAGCGCGCCCGCGTAGTCGTCGGCCTCGACAAGCTTGCGGAATTTCGCGCTGCCGGTGACGTTGGTGCGCTCGCCGACGATGATGAAATTGGCGAAGGGATTTGTCATTTTGCTTTTCTGATCTGGAATGCAGACGCGCTGACTGTCACGCCGCCGCCGTGAACGGCTCGAGGCCACTCAGACGCATCACCGGTTCGCACACCCAGCCCTTGCGCGGCGTCTTGCCCCTGGCAGCTTCGGCGATCGCCCGGATGTGCGCGGGCGTGGTGCCACAGCAGCCGCCCATGATGTTGACGACGCCCTGCGCCGCCCACGGCTCCATCACGCGCACCATGTCGGCGGGGCCTTCGTCGTAACCGCCCATGGCGTTGGGCAGCCCCGCATTGGGATAGGCGCTGACGCGCACATTGGCGGCGCGCGCGAGCGAGCGCACGTGTGCGTCCATGTCCTTCGGGCCAAGCGCGCAGTTGAGCCCCACGCTCCACGGATTGGCGTGGCGCACGGAGTGCCAGAACGCCTCCACCGTCTGTCCTGACAGCGTGCGGCCGGATAGATCGGTGATGGTGCCCGAAATCATGATCGGCAGGCGCTCGCCGAGTTCGTCGTAGAATTCCTCCACGCCGAAGATCGCGGCCTTGGCGTTGAGCGTGTCGAAGATGGTCTCGATGAGGATGATGTCGGCGCCGCCTTCGACGAGCCCCCGCGCCTGTTGTTTGTAGGCAGCGGCCACCTCTTCGAACGTCACGTCGCGGCGCGCGGGATCGTTCACGTCCGGCGAGAGCGAGAGCGTCTTGTTCGTCGGCCCGATGGCGCCGGCGACGCAGCGCACGCGGCCGTCCTTTTCCGTCAGCGCATCGCAGGCCTCGCGCGCGATCCGCGCGGCGGCGATGTTGATGTCGTCGACCACATGCTCGAGCGCGTAATCCGCCTGCGCAATGGTCGTACCGGAGAACGTGTTCGTGGAGGTGATGTCGGCGCCGGCGTCGAGATACTGGTCGTGGATGTCGCGGCAAATGTCCGGGCGCGTCAGCACCAGGAGGTCATTGTTGCCTTTGAGCGGCCGGTTGTGATCGGTGAAGCGGTCGCCACGGAAATCGGCTTCCGTCAGATCGTACTGCTGGATCATCGTGCCCCACGCGCCGTCGAGGATGACGATGCGTTCGGCGGCGATCTTGTCGAGCGCGGCGAAGCGTTCCTTACGGTTCATTGCACGGCTTCCTCTTGCGCAGCCATTGGGGCCTTCACGCCGAGCATGCGGCAGATGGCGAGCGTCAGTTCGGCGCGGTTGAGCGTGTAGAAGTGGAAATCCTCGACGCCCTCGGCCGCCAGACGCGCGCACAGCTCTCCGGTCGTCGCTGCAGCAACGAGCAGCCGCGTTTCCGGATCGTCGTCGAGACCCTCGAAGATATCGGCGAACCATTGCGGCACGTAAACGCCGCCGGCGCCGGCCATGCGCTTGAAGCCGTTGAAGTTCGACACGGGCATGATGCCCGGCACGATGGGCGCCGTGATGCCTGCGTCGGCGAAGCGGTCACGCAGGCGCAGGAACGAGTCGGCGTCGACGAAGAAGTTCGAGATGCCGCGCGTGGCGCCGGCGTCGATCTTGCGGCGGAAATTGTCGATCTCGGCCTGCCAGTCGGTGCTGTCGGGATGCAGGTCCGCATAGACCGCCACCGACACCTCGAACGCCGCCACCCGGCGCGCGCCCTCGACGAGGTCCGCAGCGTAGGCGTAGCCGCCTGGAGTCGGCTCATACTTCGCCCCGGCGCCTGCAGGCGGATCGCCCCGCAGCGCCACGATGTGGCGCACGCCTGCGTCCCAGTAGGCGCGCATGACGTCGTCGATCTCTTCGCGCGTGGCGGAGACGCAGGTGAGGTGCGCGGCGGGCTTCAGCGTCGTTTCCTCGACGATGCGCGCCACCGTGCGGTGCGTTCGATCACGCGTGGAGCCGCCGGCGCCATACGTCACCGACACGAACGCGGGGCCGAGCGGCTCAAGACGGCGGATCACCTGCCACAGTTGTTCCTCCAGCTTGTCCGACTTCGGCGGAAAGAACTCGAACGACACGCGCGGGCCTTGCACGCGGCCAAGGCGTGCAGCGGCGGCGTCGAAGATGGCCTGCACGGGTTGCGATTTCAGCACTGCGTTCATCGTGCAATCTCACTCACCTTGTGACTTCAGGGGCGGCGCGATCGCCCGCCCAGATTTTCACCGTGAGCGCGCCCGCGTCGCGCCCTTTCAACGTCGTTGCCTTCAGCTTCGGCACGCCGGCGGCGGCGCACCATTGCGACATCTCCGCGTCCGAAAATCCGAGGCGACGATGCGCGTGCTTTTCACGCAAAAACTCGAGTCCATGAGGCGCAAAGTCCGCGATCACGAGACGACCGCCCGGCTTCAGCAGACGCGCCGCCTCCATCACCGCGCGCCCAGGATCAGGCAGGAAGTGCAGCACCTGATGGATCGTCACGAGATCGGCGGTTCCCGGCGCAACGGGCGGTTCATAGATGTCGCCAAAGCGCACCGCCGCCTTGCCGTCCGGCAGGCGCGCAAGCGCGGCGCGCGCAATATTGAGCATCTGGCGGCTGGTGTCGAAGCCTTCGGCGCGGCGCACACGGTCGGCGAACGCTTCGATCATGCGGCCCTGCCCCACTCCCACATCGACCATGAACTCGAAGGGCCCGGCGCCTGCAGCGGTGCGCATGGCGGCTTCGATGTCCTCTTCCGGCAGGTGCAGGTCCTGCAGCCGCGCCCAGTCTTCGGCGTTGGCGGCGAAGTAGGCGGCGGCGGCGTCCGTGCGGGACTGGCGGATTTCGGCGAGACGGTCGGCGTCGCGGGCGAGCTCCGGCTCGCTGAGGTCGAGCATCGCGATGACGGCGCCGATCAGCGCCCGCTCGGGCGAGCCTTCCGGCGCGATGCGATAGAAAACCCAGGCGCCTTCCGGGATGCGCTCGACGAGACCGCTTTCCGTCAACAGGCGCAGATGGCGGCTGATGCGCGGCTGGCTCTGGCCCAGCGCGACGGCCAGTTCGCCGACCGAAAGTTCCCCCCGGACCAGCAGTGCCAAGGCTCGCAGGCGCGTCTGCTCCCCCGCCCCGCGCAGCGCCGCCACCATGCGGGCGGCGCTTGCCTGGCCGGCAGGCAACGCAGTCGGCGTCTGGGTTTGAGATATAAACATATCTTTATATGACATAGGTGTGCGCTTGGCGCAAAGCCCCAAAAGGGTTGATTAACCGTATCGCGGACATATCTCGGCCGTGCGGAGGGTCGCTTGATGCGAATGCACTGGATTTTGGCTGCGCTCACAGTGGGCTTGGCGGGTGAGGCGCACGCGCAGCAGGCGACGACGCGCGACCCGTTCGAGCCGTTCAACCGCGCCATGTTCTCGTTCAACGAGGTTGTGGACAAGTACGCGCTGGAGCCGATCGCCAAGGGCTATCGGGCCATCACGCCCGACGAATTCCGTGAGGGCGTGGGCAATGTGCTGCACAATCTGCGCGCGCCCGTCATCTTCGCCAACGATGTGCTGCAAGTGGAGCCCAAACGCGCCGGGACCACGGTGGCGCGCTTCGGAATCAACTCCACGCTCGGCGTCGTCGGCATCTTCGACGTCGCCTCGACCTTCGGTCTGGAAAAGCACAGCGAGGACTTCGGGCAGACTCTCGGCGTCTGGGGCGTGCCGTCGGGACCCTATCTCGTGCTCCCGATCCTTGGCCCTTCCACGATCCGGGATTCTTCCGGCGCGCTGGTCGATATCGCCATCAACCCCATTAACTATGCGCAGTTCGAGGGCGACGACGCCTTCCGCGCCACGAGAACCACGTTGACCATCCTGAATGGTCGCGCGGCGGCCATCGACGCCATCCAGAGCATGCGCGACACATCCATCGATCCGTATGTCTCGATCCGGACCACTTATGTGATCCTCCGGGAGTCAGCGATCCGGAATGGACAAACGAACGTCCAAGACTTGCCTGAATTCGAAGAGATACCACCTGAAGCGGGAACCGGACCGGGGGTTCAGTCTCTTTCAGAACTGCCTTCGGCAGAGCCCGTCCAAGCGCCGCCCGAACCCACGACCACGACTCCGCCCACTCCGCCGCAAGGAAACTGACCAGTGATTTCACGTCGCCTCTTTTCCAGCCTCGCCGCCGCCGCCACGGCCGTGACGATGACCCTGGCGGTCGCGCCGACCTCGTCCGCCGCCGATCCCGCTGCGGAGCAGTACGTCGCGGTCAACGCCAACCAGGCGCTGCAGACGCTGTCCGACCGCAGCCTCACCGCCGCCGACCGCCAGGCGCGCTTCCGCGCGCTGATGCAGCGTTTCGCGGACGTGCCGAGCATTTCAAACTTCGTCCTCGGCCCGGCGGCCGCACAGTTGCGCGCCGACCCCGCCCTGAACCGCGAATGGCAGACCGTGTTCATGGACTACTCCGTGGCAGTCTATGAAGACCAACTCGACCAGTTCCGCGACAACGAAGTGCGCGTGGCGACAGGTACATCGGTCGAGCGGGTCCCCGGTCGCGACGTGATCGTGAAGTCGACCATCGTGCCGCGCGGCGCCTCTCAAGCGATGCCGGTGCAATGGCGCATCGTGAAGCGCGGCGAGGCCTGGAAGGTCGTCGACGTGTCGCTCGTCCTTGATCGCAACGAAGTCTGGCTCGCACAGCGCCAGCAGCAGGACTTCCGCGCCATTCTCGGTCCTCGTGGCGATGTGCGCGCGCTGATTGCGGCGGTGCGCGGTCAGACAAAGGACATGCGGGACCGCATCACGGCGCGACAAGCCGGCCGGCGCGCCTAGAGTTTGCCGACACCTTTGGATTCGATGCGCCGGCGCCTTCAAGCGCCGGCGTTTTCGTATCCGCATTTTCGCATGGAACCCGTTCGGGAACCCGGGGGCGGTCGCGGCATTGGGCTCTCATGATGGACACAGCCTCCCCGATCGCCGACGTCCTCCAACCTGCTAACGCCCTCAAGCCCGCCGAAGTCCGGCGGGTGTTTGCTGTCGTGAACGCCAAATCCGGCAGCACCGACGCGACCTCTCCGGAGCGCCTGCGGAAAATTCTCGCCGATCGCGGAATCGAGGCCGATATCGCAGCGCCCGAACCCGAAGGCATGGCGGACGCGATTACTGCCGCTGTGAGCCAGGCGCCCGACGTTCTCATCGTGCTCGGTGGTGACGGCACGGCGCGGAGCGCCGCGGAAATCGCCGGACCCAACGGTCCACCCCTCATTCTCCTGCCCGGCGGCACCATGAACGTGCTGCCGAAAGCCCTGTACGGCGAACTCGCGTGGCCCGAAGCGCTGGAGGCGGCGCTTGACCGTGGCGAGCTCCGGGACCTGCCGGGCGCCAAGGCATCCGACCATCTCTTCTTCGTCGCCGGCATTTTCGGCTCGCCTGCCCTCATGGCTCCGGCGCGCGAACTCATGCGCGAAGGCAAGGTCGGCAAGGCCCTCACCCGCGCGCGCATCGCTTTCAGGAAGGCGTTCGGCCACCGCCTTCGGGCGCGCCGCGATGAATCGCCCATGACGAAGACAGAAGCGGTCGCGGTGCTTTGCCCGCTGATCTCGAAGGTGGACGGCGCCAAGCTGGAGACAGCGTTGCTCGATCCCTCGGACACGCTCGCCGCTTTCCGCCTCGGCGTGGGCGCGCTCACGGGCGGCTGGCGCAAGGATCCCAACGCCGACTTCCGCGTCTGCACCACCACCGAGATCTATGGTCGCCATGACGTGCCTGCGGTGCTCGATGGCGAAACAATTTCGTTGCCCTCCCCTGTCCGCATCACAACATTGCCGCGCGCGGCGCGCGTGATCGCGCTAGAGGACGTGGGTGAACTCGGCGCGGGAAACTGAATCGTGACGCATACGATCGCCCTGCTGGCGGACATCCATTTCGGCTGCGAGGACAAACAGGCGATCGACGCCTTCGCCGCCGCGTTGCCGGCGATCAATCCAGATGTGGTGGTCGTCGCTGGCGATCTTACCTATCGTGGCAAGCGTGCTGAGTTCGAGACTGCCGAGCGCTGGCTCGCAACGCTCAAGCGGCCGATCGTCATCGCGCCAGGCAATCACGACGTGCCGCACTACAATATCTTCCAGCGCTTTATCGCACCGTTCGCGCTCTACGATTCCCACATGCACGAAGACGGCATGCAGGTGTTCAACGATGAGACCGTCGCCATCGTCACCATGAATACCGCGCGCGGGGTGCAGGCGCGGTTGAATTGGGCGCACGGCGTCATCTCGCGCGAACAGGCCGACGATGCCGCGCGGGAGCTGCGCAAGGCGCCTGCAGACTCTGCGCGCCTCGTGTGCTGCCACCATCCGCTCGTCGTGCCGCAAGGCGCGCCGATCAAGACGAGCACGAAAGGCGGGCCGGAAGCCGGCGCCGTACTCGCTGCCGCGGGGATCGATGTGGTGATGACGGGACACCTGCACCGCCCCTTCGCGGAACCCTTGCCGTTTGGCGACCGCAAGACCTGGAGCGTCGGCGCAGGCACCATGTCGGAACGTCAGCGCGGCGACCCGCCCGGATTCACCACGCTTTCGCGCACGCCCGGCGCCATGCGCATGGTAATCTGGGATGCGGGCGAAGCGGTCGCAAAGCCGCGCCAAGCGATCAGCCTCGAACTGAGGCACTGAGCACGGCGGGCGACGATCTTCGTAGACGGAAACGTATGGCGGTCAGCAAAGTCGCCCCACCGCCACGGCGAGGGAACAAGGCGGCTCCCGTTAAACCGTCGCGCCGCATACCGGGCACAAACTGAGCGTGCACGGCTCGCCGCTGTCGCTGAGCCGCGTCCACCGCGTCGCGCGGCGCGATATCTCCGGTAGCAGACGGTCAGGACCTGGTGTCTGTCGGAACTTGTTGATCTGTCTCGTCCTTGCTCCAGGACCGTCACGAGGAGGACGCCGTGAGAGAACTGATCCTGAAGATGTCCATGTCGCTCGACGGTTTCGTCAGCGATCTGGAGGGCACGAATACGTGGATGTACGGCTCCGATCCGGAGTCGAAGGCGTGGGCCGTCGAGACCACGTGGAACGCGAGCCTGCACATCATGGGCAGCCGCAGCTTCGTTGTGATGGCGGGCTTCTGGCCGACCTCCGACATGGCGTTCGCGCCGCCGATGAACCAGATCCCGAAGGCGGTCTTCTCCAGCCAGGGGTCGACGATCCTGAAGGACCTCAATACCGCAGGGAATTGGGCGGACGCCTACGTGGCAAGCGGCGATCTCGCGACGGAAATCGCGGCGTTGAAGGCGCAGGACGGCAAGCCGATCCTCGCGCATGGCGGCGTCACGTTCGCGCGCAGCCTCGTCGCGCACGGACTGGTCGACCAGCTCATGCTCGGCGTGCATCCAGTGGCGCTGGGCAAGGGCGTGGCGCTGTTTTCTGAACTGACCGCGCCTATGCCCTTGAAGCTGGTGAGCTCAAGAGCGTTTCCGGGCGGCGCGGTGGCGCAGATCTATCGGCCGGGGTGAAGCCGTCGGCGAAGGTGCGGTCGCCGGCAACAGGCCGACATGCGACCGCCAATTCCGCCTTCGCAACGAATCGAACCCGAATCAGATACCCTGTCCGTCCGGACTCGGAGGATATCGGCCGCATGAGGCGCCCGGACTGGTATGTGAAGCAGGTGCGCGAGCGGACGTCGATCGCGGACTATGCGGGCAAGCGCCTCAAGTGGGACCGCAAGTCGCGGCCGCAGGCGGGCGACTATTGGGCGCCGTGCCCCTTCCACACCGAGAAGTCCGCCTCCTTCCACGTCCTTGACCGGCAAGGCATCTTCAAGTGCTTCGGCTGCGGCGAGAGCGGCGACGTCTTCACGCTGTGCCAGAAGATCGAGGGGCTGTCCTTCGTCGAGGCCATCGACAAACTGGGCGCGGATGCGGGCATGACGCCGCCGGAAGCGACGCCCGGCGAGCGGCAGGCGACGGACCGGCGCGGGCGTCTGCTAAAGCTGCTCGCGCGGGTCGATGAGCTCTACCGCAAGGCCCTGCTCGGTCCCGAAGGCCGCGCCGCGCGCGACTATCTGGAGAAGCGCGATCTCGGCCCCGAGGTGTGGGCGCAGTTCGGCATGGGGCTCGCGCCCGATGCGTGGACCTGGGCGATCGACCTGCTGACCAAGGACGGTTTCACCCGCGAGGAAATGATCGCCGCCGGCATCGCCAAGGAAGGCGGGCGCAACGGCGCCATCGACGTCTTCCGCAACCGCGTGCTGTTTCCGATCTGCGATTCACAGGGGCGCACCATCGCCTTCGGCGGCCGCGCGCTCGCGAAGGACGAACCGGCGAAGTATCTGAACTCCCCGGAGACGGAGGTCTTCCACAAGGGCTCGGTGCTCTACCGCCTGCGGGAAGCGCGGGAATTGCTGGCGAAATCGAAGGGCGCGGGTTTCGTGGTGGCCGAAGGCTACCTCGATGTGGCGGCGTTCGAACGCGCTGGCGTGCCGGCGGTGGCGCCGCTGGGCACCGCGCTGACGGAAGACCAGCTGCAACTCGCGTGGCGCTCCGGCGGCGAGCCGATCCTGTGTTTCGACGGCGACACCGCGGGTCTGCGCGCCGCCGACCGCGCGCTCGAGACGGCGCTGCCGCATCTGGGGCCGGACCGCACCGTGCGCATCGCGGTGCTGCCGAAAGGCCTCGACCCTGACGACGTCTTCCGCAAGTCCGGACCCGAAGCGCTCGTCGCGCTGCTGGAACAGGCGCGGCCTGCCGTCACAGCGCTGTTCGAGCGCGAGAAGGCCAAGCGCGAACTCACGACGCCCGAAGCG
This sequence comes from Alphaproteobacteria bacterium, assembly GCA_034440275.1. GTDB lineage: Bacteria > Pseudomonadota > Alphaproteobacteria > Caulobacterales > Aquidulcibacteraceae > VFBF01. The sequence goes on along the minus strand of JAWXBS010000126.1, from coordinate 8,700 downwards.
CGCGCCGACCTGAAGAAGCGCCTGCTCGATGCGGCGGGCCGCATCACCCACGAGGGCACGCGCAAGGAATACCAGCGCGCGCTCTCCGATCTCGCCTGGAAGTCCCTCGCCGCCCCGCCCCGGACTGCGGCCCCGCCCAAGACATTCAAGAAGGGCGACCGCCGACCCTTCGCGCCACCACCGGCCCGGCCGACGGAGGAACTCAAGCGCAACGCCGCCGCCGGGCGCGAGCGGAGCGTGGAGGACATGGTCCGTTTGCCGGCCGATTGTCCCTGGGTTCTGGCCCGCGGCGGGGACCTCTTCGCCCGATTGCCGATCGACGACCGGGAGCTCGACGCCATCCGCCATGCAGTTCTGGACCTCTGGGCCAGCGCGAAGATGGTTGACCGGAAGGCCCTGAGCCACCATCTGCTTGCCGCTGGCTGGGACGCCGCCGAGAGGCGCGTGGCTCAGTGGCCGACGCCTGTGGTCAGGAAGACCATACCCGCCAAGGGTGGCGCCGGCGGTCCGGATGACTATCCGGAAGGCGGGATGAAATCCGGCGACGCGCCGGCCGGGGCGCCCGGCACGGCGGGCGCCGGCGTTGATGAAACCCTTTGGGCCGCAGAAAAAGCGGTTCGGGACGAGATCGAGGCGGACTGGATGGCGATGCTGGCCTTCGACGTGACCGCACCGGCCGTGTCCGAGGAGTACGAGGAAATCGACCACGCGGATGTCGACGACGACCGTGATGCCTTCGCTGCGGCGCAGGATCTCCTGAGATCGCGCCAGAGCGTCCGCGAGCAGGCCATCCTGCGCGGACGCGACATGCCTACGGAAGAAGACGCCCGCCGCACCGACACGCACGACGATCAGGCTGCCTGATCACAAACTGACTGAACCGCGCGCCCCAAGGCCTGCGCACCCGACAAGAACTCGCTGGAGACGAAGCGCCTCATGAGCAAGACCGAAGAAAAGGCCCCGGAAAAAGAAGCCACCGCCGACGGGCCGCTTCTCGATCTCAACGACGCCGCCGTGAAGAAGATGATCAAGGCCGCGAAGACGCGCGGCTGGGTCACTTACGACGAGGTCAACAAGGTGCTCGCCAGCGAGGAGTTCACCTCCGAGCAGATCGAAGACACCATGGCCCAGCTCTCCGAGATGGGCATCAACGTGGTTGAGTCCGAGGAAGAGGCCGAAGCTTCCTCCGACGAAAGCCGTGAGGTCGTCGCGCGGGAAGAAACCGCGAAGCCCATGGTCACCAACACGCGCGAGGACGCTGACCGCACGGACGATCCCGTGCGCATGTACCTGCGCGAAATGGGCACGGTGGAGCTGCTCTCGCGCGAGGGCGAAATCGCCATCGCCAAGCGCATCGAGGCCGGCCGCGACGCGATGATCCGCGGCCTCTGCGAAAGCCCGCTGACGTTCGAAGCCATCATGGTGTGGCGCGACGAACTGCGGAAGCAGCAGATCCTGCTCCGCGACATCATCGATCTCGACGCGACCTACGGCGCCGAGACGGGCGCGGCTGCGCCGGCCGTTGCTGAAGCTGAAAAGTCGACCGAAGAAGCCGAAGACGTCGATCCGGCGGAAGCTGCTGCGCAAGAAGACGCCGACTTCGACGACGAGGCCGCGATCTCCATGTCCGCGATGGAAGCGGAACTGCGCGAAGGCGTGATGGTCACGCTCGATGCGATCGCCGAAGGCTTCGGCGAATTCCGCAAGCTGCAGGACAAGCGCCTCGACTGGCGCCTCAAGGGCAAGGGCCTGCCCGCCGCGCAGACCGCGCGCTACGACGAACTGCAGAACACGATCATCGAAGAGCTGAAGAAGCTCAAGCTGAACAACGCCCGGATCGAGAGCCTCGTCGAGCAGCTCTACACGATCAACAAGAAGCTGCTCGCGCTCGAAGGGCGCCTGATGCGTCTCGCCGACGCCAACGGCATTTCGCGCGGCTCCTTCATCGAGACCTATGTCGGGTCCGAACTCGATCCGAAATGGCTGGAAAAGGCCGAAGGCAAGTCCAAGCAGTGGACGGCGTTCGTGAAGAACGAAGCCGACGCCATCGGCGACCTGCGCGGCGAGATCGCCATGCTCGCGCAGGAAATGGGCGTGCCGGTCGATGAATATCGCCGCATCGTCCACGCCGTGCAGAAGGGCGAGCGCGAGGCCCGTCAGGCGAAGAAGGAAATGGTCGAGGCGAACCTGCGCCTCGTGATCTCCATCGCCAAGAAGTACACCAATCGCGGCCTGCAGTTCCTGGACCTCATCCAGGAAGGCAACATCGGCCTGATGAAGGCGGTCGACAAATTCGAGTACCGCCGCGGCTACAAGTTCTCGACCTACGCCACGTGGTGGATCCGTCAGGCCATCACGCGCTCGATCGCCGACCAGGCGCGCACGATCCGCATCCCGGTCCACATGATCGAGACGATCAACAAGCTCGTGCGCACGAGCCGTCAGATGCTCCACGAAATCGGCCGCGAGCCGACGCCGGAAGAGCTCGCCGAAAAGCTCGGCCTGCCGCTCGAAAAAGTGCGCAAGGTGATGAAGATCGCCAAGGAGCCGATCTCGCTCGAAACGCCGATCGGCGACGAAGAGGATTCACACCTCGGCGATTTCATCGAGGACAAGAGCGCGATCCTGCCCGTCGACGCTGCCATCCAGTCGAACCTCCGCGAAACGACTACTCGTGTTCTCGCCTCCCTCACCCCGCGCGAAGAACGCGTGCTGCGCATGCGCTTCGGCATCGGCATGAACACCGATCACACGCTCGAGGAAGTGGGCCAGCAGTTCTCGGTCACCCGCGAGCGCATCCGCCAGATCGAAGCCAAGGCGCTGCGCAAGCTGAAGCATCCGAGCCGGAGCCGGAAGCTGCGGAGTTTCCTGGATAACTGACGCGTCGCAACAAGCTTGAATGCCCCAAGACCACTGGGTCGCACAAACATACCTGAAGCACTTCTGCGATAGCAGAGGCAGCTTGCATGCGTTCTCTAAGAGGCGAGGAAACAACTTCCCGAGCACGCCGAAGGGCGTCTGCTGCGAACGCGACGGCGACAGCAATCCGAACTTCCTGAACAGCCCGGAGCTTCTCGGGACTTATCGAAGCATATTTGAGCCGCACTGGAATACGGCGCTCGAAGCCCTGCGGGACCGTAAAGCCAGCCATCAAGACAAATTCGTCATCTCGGGATACGCAGCGAATTTGATGACGTGCACTCCGGGGTGGCGGATGTCCGCCGCAGAGAACCACGCAAATCTGATGACGGGTTATTTGCGCTTTCAGGAACGAATGCACGAAAAGTATGGGAAGGTTGATGCTGAGCTATCCGCCGGCGTTCAGGCACTCGAGGCCGGTCAGATCAAACTGAAGACCGATCCAGATTACATTAAAGCCGCTTCGACTACGCGGCTGATGGAAACGGCATTGGCGATCTACGACCAAGAATGGATCGTTCTCCAAAACACTTCGGTCTTGGATTTTCTGACGAGCGACAGCCCCTTCGCGTTTGTCGAGGAACCTTCGGCAAGCGTGCCAACCATCAGATTCTTGCCGTTGACACCTAAACTTGGACTGCTCGTGACCTTCATGCAGATGGGGGACGAGTCGCTGAACCCGGAGACAATCGCGAAGAAAATCGGAGAGCCGCCAAAGGGTGGCCTACGCTTCGGCCGTTGTGATGAGCAGGCGGTGAGACGCCTAAACACTCAGATAGTGCGTTGCGCGGATGATCTCGTGATAACGGCCACGCACTCGAACGCGATCGAACGGTTTACGAAAAGACACGCGAACTTCGGCGTCGTCATCGAATACTCGGAATACCCCGATGGCCCAGACAGCATCATCCAGGGATTTCATGTTCGAATTCGCCCCACACGCTAGCGAATTGCGGAACGAAACAGCACTATTAAGCGTCCGGACCAACGCGGTGCATTCCGCTTCGCGCCATGCACGCTACGAGGCAATCATCATGACCATCGACCTTCCCGCCGAACTCGCCGTCTCCCTCCGTGAGGCCGCCGCTGCCGCCGGTCTCACGCCGCAAGCGTTCATCGAGCAGAAACTCGCCGAAGCAGTGCAGCGAGACGCGGAAGCCCGCGCACCCAAGCCTGACTCCGGCGAAATCCTCCGCCTCTGGCTTGTCGAAGGCGACGCGGAAATCGCGACGAAGCACTGACTGCGTGACGGGCCTAGAACCACAAATCCCGCACGCACTTTCCGTCGCGTGGCATATCCCCAAACGTCTCCAGCCCGTCAAAGTGATCGATCGGCAGGTGCGCCACCGCTTCCGGATCCGCGAGCCGCACATTGACCGCCATGCGCCGTCGTCCGTCTTCCTCCAGACGCAAACCGCGCCAGCAGATCACGCAGCTGCAGGTTGGGCAGAAGCGCATCTCGAGCGCGGGGTCGTCCTTGCCGGGGCGCATATACGCCGTCGTCACGCCGGAAATCGCGATGCGTTCGTTCTCGTAGTCATACGCCCATAGCGCGCCGTAGCGGCGACACAGCGTGCAGTTGCACGCCGTCACCGGGCCGGGATCGCCTTCCATCGTCCAGTGCGCGCCGCCGCAATGACATGCGCCTTGCAGCAGTGACATCTACTGCACCTTCACCGCCGTCACGACGATCGGCGTCTTCGGCAGCATGCCGGGGAACGGCCCTTTGGTCGGATCGAGTTCCACGGCGTTGATGTGGTCGAGCACGTCCATGCCCTCCACCACCTTGCCGAACACGGCGTAGCCCGTGGTGTTCGGCGGCGCGTTCGGATCGGCGTTGAGGTGACGATTGGGGCCGAGATCGAAATAGAAGCTCGACCGTCCGCTGCGCGGATCGTCGAGGCGCGCGAGCGCCACCGTGCCGCGCGCATGCTGCATGCCGGTGGTTTCCAGCGGCACGGTCTGCGGGCCCGTCGGGTGGCGATAGACGAGATTGCGGTCGAGATCGCCGAGCTGGATGAGAAAGTCCCGCTCCACGCGGAAGATCGCCGCGCCCACATAGTGGCGCGTCTTGAACAGACGCAGCATGTGTGCGCTCGTCAGCGGCGCGCCGACGGTGTCGAGTTCGATGGTTACAGCGCCCATGGTCGTCTCGAGGGTGACGCGCGGCGCAGGCGGCGACGGCGCGGCCGACGTCTGCTGCGCATGAACGGCGCCCGTGAGCGCAGCGAGGAAAGCGAAAGCAAGAACGGCGCGGCGCAGCATGATGATCTCCCTGCTGTCCGCTTCTATCACCCCATCCTCAGGGGGCTCAAACCCCGCTTGCACGCGGCTGGTGCGTCGCAGGTGGCGGGCGTAGTCTCGCCCCATGCCCCTCTTCCGCTTCGAGCATCACATGCGCCCCGTCGCCACGCACCGCGTGTTTCTTGGGCGGCTGGCGACGAACGTCCTCGCGGCGACGGTGATCGCGGGCGCGGCGCTGTTGATCGGCATGGCGGGCTACGTGATCACCGAGCGGATGAGCTGGCTCGACGCCTTTCTCAATGCGTCCATGCTGCTGGGCGGCATGGGGCCGGTGACGGAGCTGCACACCGAAGCAGGCAAGCTGTTCGCCGGTTTCTACGCGCTCGCGTGCGGACTTCTGTTCGTGGTCGTGTCGGGTATCGTGCTGGCGCCGGTGCTGCACCGGGTGCTGCACGCGCTGAAGGTCGACGACCCCTCCTGAACGGAAAACGCGCCTGAAACGAAAAACGCGCGCATGAGGCAAACCCCACGCGCGCGCAGATCGTCCGACAGAGAGGTCGGATCAGTTCGAAGCGGCCTGCGGCGCGGCCGGCGGCGTCGCGAGGACGACATTCGTCTCGCCCGAGCGGCGCACGTAGGTGCATTCGGCGTAGGTCACGCGGCGACCGTCCTTGCGGGCGTCGAGGCGCATTTCGATCTGGCGCGCGCCTGTCTTGATGCGGTCAAGGCGGACGTCCGAGATTTCGAGCGACAGTTGCTGGGCGACGGCGGTCTTGCACGCGGCCATTGCGGCCGTGCGGTCTTCGTTGTCGCCGGCGAACGCGGGGGCGGCCACGAGAGCAGCGAGCGCGAAGGCGCCGGAAATCATGATGCGGGGGGAGGACATGCCCAAATCTCCTGGAGCCGCCCTACTTTATGTATGACGGTCATCATATTACTATGGCGCGTTCCGGCTCATGGCAAGCGGCCACGACGCCACACGGTCTGCCGCGCGCAGAATCGTCTCTCCGCGCGGCAGTCTTGCGCGTGTTCGGTACAGGTCACGCGCCGCCGGGACGACCGAGCGCCGGGGTCATCACCACATCCACCTTGCCGCCGCTGCGGTTGTAGGTGCAGTCGGCGAGCGCGAGGCGGCTGTTTTCGCGGCGGGCTTCGACGGTCACTTCGATGATGCGGGCGCGGGTGCGGATCTTCTCAAGGCGAACGTCGGCGACCGGAATGTGGAGTTCGTCGGACACGACGACCTTGCAGGCCTGGATGGCGGCGGCACGGTCGCGGTTGTCGTCAGCGACCGCGGGGGTCATTCCCGCAGCGCCCCAAAGCGCGGCGGCGGCAAGAATCCCGGTCACAAACATTTTCGGGGAGGTTGTCATGGCCCAAATCTCCTGGACGAGCCGTCAGGCACTATGTATGACGGTCAGCATAGTGATAAGGCTGGACCTGCCCGGAAACAAGCCTCATCTTCGTCACAATTGGCCACGCGCGCGAACGCGGAAAGAGACCCATGAAAACGGCGACACGCCACCCGGACCCCAAGGCCGCCATGATCGAGGCCGCCACCACCCTCTTCCGGCGACGGGGGTATGAAGGTGTCGGGGTCGCCGAGCTGCTCTCACATTCAGGCGCGCCGCGCGGCTCGCTCTATTTTCACTTCCCTGGCGGAAAGGAACAGATCGCCATCGAAGCGGTGACGCGCGCCGGCGAGGCGGTGCGCGACGGCATCCGTGCGCGCAGCGAAATCACGACCTCTGTCGAGCACTCATCGAGACCGCCTTCGCGGGCTGGGCGTCAAATCTCGAGGCGTCCGACTACGAAAACGGCTGCATCATTGCGCTGGTCGGTCTGGAAGCCGCGTCCGCTTCTCCCGCGCTGAAGTCCGCTGCCGACAAGGCGTTCGCGAGCTGGGAAATCGAACTCGCCACCATGGGCGTGTCCAAGGGTCTGGAAGCCGAAAACGCGTCGCGCTTCGCCACTGCGTTCATTTGCGCCGTCGAAGGCGCGATCATGATGGCGCGCACGCGCAACGACACTGCCGCGCTCGTTGCGGCGAAGGATTCGATGGTGTTCTTCGTGCGCGGCCTGCTCGCGCTGCAGAAAACTCAGCTCCAGCGGTAGTTGAAGCTCACGCTGATCCGTTCGGCGTCGAGATCTTCGCGGGCCGGCGGCACTTCGTGGCGCAACCATCCTTCCCACAGCACAACCATCCCCGGCGTCGGCGTCACGAAGACGAACGACCGGTTTTCCTGGCGCGCGCGCGCCTTCTTCGGCGGCGCGGCCATCATCATCGGCAGACGTGGATCTTCGAGCTTCAACGGCGCCGAGCCCTCCGGCAATTCGAGATAGAGCGTGCCGCTGACCACCGCGTGCGGATGCATGTGGCCCGTATGCACGCCGCCGGGTTCGAGGACGTTGATCCACAGATTGTCGAGCTTCAATGGCCGCCCGCCGAGATCAAATTCCAGATCACGCGCAAAAGTCGCCACGTGCGCGTCGAGCCGCGCCTCCAGATCGGCGAACGCCGGATCGCGCCAGCCGAGATCGGTGAGCGAACCGTAGGATGTGTAGCCGCGATAATGGTTCTTCTCGCTCCACGCCTGCCCTGCCGCATCGTCTATCGCGATGGCGCGCGCCGAGTCGGCGAGAGACGACAGCAACTGCTTCTCGCCCGGCCCGCCAAGGCGTGCGCGATACAAAAAGGTCGGAAAAAGTTGATCGATGGACATGGGCCGGTCTGATAGACGAACGCCGTCGCCGTGCAAGCAAGGGCGCGCGAAGGGAAACGACATGCGTCTCAATCAGGTCACCCTCGCCGCGACGGACATCCCCGCCTCCATCGCCTTCTATGAACAACTCGGGCTGAAACTCATCGTGCGCGCCGATCACTACGCGCGCTTCGAACTGCCCGAGGGAGGATCGACCTTCTCGCTGCATCTGGCGCCCAGCGGACCCGGCGAGAACACGCCGACGATCTACTTCGAATGCGATGCACTCGATGCGAAGGTCGCCGAACTGATAGCTAAGGGCGTCGCCCTTGACGCCGATCCCGTGGACCAGCGCTGGCTATGGCGCGAGGCTTACCTCCGCGATCCCGCCGGCAACACGATCTGCCTCTATCACGCCGGCGAAAACCGTACGCATCCTCCTTGGCGCATCGCGGACTAGCGCGGATTCAGGGCGTCTTCAGATAAGCGAGCACCAGGCGCGTGGTTTCGCGCGCGATCGCGCCGTTCGCCAGGCGCGGATCGCCGCGCATGGCCGCGCCGTGCATGATGGCTTCCACACTGGCGGCGACGATCTCGGCGGCGAGCGGCAGGTCGTCGGCGACGATGTCGGCGCGGTGGCGTTCGAGCAGGCCGATCACCGTGGCGATTGCGCCCTCGGCGAACACGTCGCGCCAGTCCATTGCGCCAAGGCGCGGCGCTTCCTCGAACAGCACCTTGTGCAACGCCGGATCGACGAGGTGGGCGCGCGCATTGTCTGCGATCAAGGCAGTCACGAGTTCTTCCAGCGTCAGTTCGTCGGCGCGTGAAGCAATGG
>JAWXBS010000125.1:0-21680 GCA_034440275.1 Alphaproteobacteria bacterium | reverse complement strand
GCGGCGTCGGCGGCGCAACTGCCTAACTTGGACGTCCGCTATTTCGACGTTCTTCAGGATATCGATCTGTCGGCTCTGCGTTCCGCCGCCGACGACGCCGTGCGAGCTCGCGAGTCTGCGGGCGGCTCGACGCTCGACAGACCGGCTGTCTGGCACAATGCGCATGAAACCGCGTTTGTCCGCGCGGCGGCGCAGCTGATGCTCCTGCAAGACACGGTGCGCAGTGTGACCTGCGTCTCCGACCCGGACGAACCGGAGTTGGTCGCGCTGACTCAAGTCTGTACCGCACACGGCGTCCATCTCGACAACATTGCTCTCGCACGACCGAGCCCAGTCGCGGCAACGCTTAGCGTCCCTGCCGACCTCGTGTTTTCCGACGCCCACCACGCTTCGGACAGCCGGCCATGGCGTTTCATTCTGGCTGTGGCGCTCGCCGATCTCGGAGATCAGATGCGCAAGGCGGCCAAGACGGGCGCGGTGGTCCTGGCCGTCGATGCGGATGCCTCCGGCGAAGCCGGCGACATTCAATCCCTCGCGCGCGCTGTCGGGAATACGAAGATACTTTCGCTGAGCACCGACGGCGCCGCGTACAGGGAGCGTGTCGACAACACCGCATACGCCGCTGAAGTCGAACGCCAGCTGGCGCGGGCGTTCGTGCGCGCGCCGGTGCAGGTGATCATCTCCGATCTGCGGCGCGTGGAAACGGAGTTGGCGGTACGCGCCGCACGGGCCTGCGGCCTTCGGCCAATCCTGCGCGCGCACGGCGGCGGCGTGATGGAAACGCCTTACCGGTTTGAGGATGCCGATGTCGCGCGCAGCGTCTGGACCAACGGCGCCCGACAGCTGGATCACGCCGATTTCGTCGAAAGCCCGCGCACACTGCGGCCGCCGCTACCGCATCGGCTCGCACGACTTGCCTTGCGGGCGGACCGGCTCCTCGCGCGACCACGCATCGGCGTCGTGGTCACGACTGGCGAACTCTTCGCAGCGCCGGAATCCCATCTGGCGCCGATGATCGAGGCCTTCGGCAAACTCTGCGCCGCCGCCGGAGACGCAGACGTCATCCTGCGGCTACGGCGTTTGGAAGACTGCGGCGATGTCTGGAGCGCAGCCCTGCCCGGAGCGAAGTTTGCGATCGAAACGCGAGATGATCGGCCGTTCATCCCCTTCGCGCGCAGCTGCGATCTGATCGTCGAACTGGGGGCCGAAAGCAGCGCGCAACTCGAAGCGGCGGCGAATGGCGTGCCGTGTGTGCGCATCGATGCGCCGCCAGCGTGGCTCCGGCGGTTCCTTCGCGAGGGCGATATCGTGCCTCAACTCGCTGTGGCTCAAGTCGCGGACTTGCTACGCTCACCCGCACGCTGCGTCGCGCTGGGTCTGCGCCAGTATTGTGCAGTGGAACGCGACACGCGGCCGGCGTAAGCGCTCAGGCCGCCTTCATGCTGCGCAAATAGACTTCCGCGACTTCATTGGGATCGCCGTCGAGCACCATCTGCCCGCCCGACATCCAGACCAGCCGCGTGCACAGCGAGCGCATCAGGCCAAGGTCGTGGCTCACCAGCACCAGAATGCCGGCGCGCTCGATCAGCTCATGCATGCGGCGGATGGCGCGTTCCTGGAAGTTCGCGTCGCCGGCGCCGAACACTTCGTCGATCAGCAGGATTTCGCCTTCGAGATATGTGGAGATGGCGAACCCCAGCCGGACATACATGCCGGCCGAATAGGTGCGCATCGGCAGATCGATGAACTCGCCAAGGTCGGCGAAGCCGATAATCTCGGCTTCGCGGTCACGGATCTGCTTCGGGGTAAAACCGATGGAGAGGCCGCGATACATGATGTTCTCACGGCCGGTCGCCTCGGCCTCGAATCCGGTGCCGAGATCGAACAGACCCTGCATGCGTCCTGTCACCTCGATCGTTCCGTCCGTCAGCGGGAACACGCCCGCGATGGTGCGCAGCAGCGTCGACTTGCCGGCGCCGTTGTGGCCGATCAGGCCTACCCGCTCGCCGCGATTGATCGTGAGCGAGAGCCCGTTGACCGCGTGCACGACCTTCTTGTCGATCCGCGGTCCGGTGTTGAAGCCAAGCGCGCCGAAGAGTGCGGCCTTGATGCTCGAACGGTCCCGCACCAGCGGGTAATCGAGTTGCGCCCGGCGGATGATGATCCGCGGCCCGGTGCTGACGACGTTGCTAGACATAGTGGATCGATTTCCGGTCGTTGATCACGGTCATCATTATCGCCAGGAACCACGAGCCCGCCGTCCAGGCGCCGATAACGATCCAGTCGCGCACTTCAGGCGGGCGCGACAAGAGAACCGGATCGCGGAACACGTCGCAGAACGCGAGCACCGGATTGATCGCCGTCCAAAGCTGCAGGTTCGGGCTGTCGAAGATTTCGCGCGCGAAGAACACGGGGCTCGCGAACCACAGCGCCTGCATCAGGATCAGCAGCATCTGCTGCGCGTCGCGATACTTGAGATTGATGAAGGCCACGATCGTCGCCCACGCCGAGCCCAGCGTGAAGAGCGCCGCCACGACCGGAATGATCCACAGCCAGTAGATCGTCGCGATCGGCTGATCGACGTCGAAGAACACGATCATGCCCGTGCGATAGAGGAAGAACGCCACCAGCCCGAGCAGGAACACAACGGATACCGTCAGGCATGTCCTGAGCGGAAAGATCAGCATCGGGATCGGCGCCTGTTTGAGGTACCCCGCGCCGCTGATGATCGACATCGCGCCTAGGTTCACGAACGACGCGATCGCGTCCCAAAGAATGAACCCCGAGAACACGTAGATCGAGAAATCCTTGAACTCCTGCTTGAACAGGTTCGCGAGGACGAAGGAGTAGAGCACCGTGAACGCCAGCGGGTGGATCATGGCCCAAACGACGCCGAGCGATGACCGGCGGAACCGCGACTGCAAGTCCGCGCTCGCCAGATGCATCATGAGGTGGCGATAGCGCCACATGGCCCCGATGTAGGAGCCGAGCGACATGCGGCCCACGCGCACAGTCTGTAGTGTTGCGCCTTGCACGCTCATCTCACCCGCACCGCCTCAAGCGTCCGCCCGGCGGTCTGACAAAGACCGCCACAGCCCCTACGCACCACAGGATACCCCCAAAGATAGCCCGAGATCGCCCCTCACCCCAAGGCGCCGTTATGGGCGACCCGATCCGGGTAGGCAACCTCGACCGACTGCGTCTGCAATCGCAAACGCACATGGCGTCGGTTTCCGTCGTCTATGTGGCGCTACCGTGGCCGCCACGCTTCCACCGCGCCGCCATGCCCTTGACCTCGTAGATACGCAAGCCATCCACCCAATATGACCCATTTGCGACGGCGAGGACGCCGTCGCTCTCTTCGACGAACGAAATGATCTCAACCTCGGCGAAGACCTCGTGATTGTTCGGTACGACCTGTCCGCGGAACCGCCACGTGAACGGGGTTCCGACACCGACAGGTTCAAATTCGCCGCCCTCTACACCGGTTCGCAGAATCACGGCGATGCGCAGCGCTTGCTGCAACGCCTCAAGCCCGAGCGATCCCGGCTGCACCGGGTCCTGGAAAAAGTGCGCCTTGAAGAACCATGCTTCTGGATCGACAGTCGCGCGCGTCACCAGTCTTCCGAAGCTTGCGACGCCGCCGTTGCAATCATACGCCGTGATCGCGTCGAGCAAGCGCAATCTGCCGTCGGAGAGATGCAGGCCGTTGCGACGCATATCGTCGAGCACGGGAAGCGCCGCACCGGTCTGAGCCAGGGCTGCGCGCGTCGCCTCGCTCGCAGGCAAGCCGACCTGCGACTGCAACGCCGCCGGGCTGAAGAAGCCGAACGCCGTCTTCATCGTCATCACGAGTTCGCCGCCCTGCGTGCACACGACATTGAAGAAGACGATGGTCGAACCGCCCGCTTCGGCGAAGCGTTCCAGTCGCGCGGTCACCCGCAGCACGCCTGCACGCGGCGGGCGATGCAGCAGCACCTCGTTGCCGTCGAGATTGCGGAATGCGGCGTCGTTTGCGCGGTTGGCGGCGAAGCCCATGTAGGATGCAAGCCAACCGCATGGTTGCAGCAACACCTCCGTCAGCACCGCCAGCGGCACGGCGTCACCACCGCCGTCCGCAAAATACCAGGCGCCAACCGGCGCGTCGTACTCGGCGACGACTGTTCCGCCTTCCGCTGGTACGCCGGGCGCGCCGTCGACGCTGAGAATGCGTGAAACGAAGTGATAGGGATCGGCCGGCAGTCTCGGCGCACGCCGCGCGCCATCGAACGGCGCGTAGAGCGCGCCGAAGGCGTCGGACGGCTTGCCGAGCGCACACGCTGTCAGTCCGCCGAGATCGCCGCGCACGTCGGTTGACTGTCCCACGATGCGTTTTGCGGAAGTGAGCGCGGCGATATCCACCGGCCAGTCCGGCACAAGCCGCATGCCGAAGCGTCGGCAATGAAACACCTTGAACCCGTCGCTGCGGCACAGGAGTGCGGCAAACACCGTTGGCGTCGGGCCGTCGATGATCTCCTCGATGAAGACCTCGTAGTCGAGATCGTGGGCGGTCTCCGGCGTCACCTGCCCGCGACACACGAAGCGCGCCATCTCGCCGGGCACGGGCTCGAAGCGCCAGCCGTCGCGCTCGATCGTGAAGCCGTAGGCGGCCATGGCAAATGCCAGCGCCTGCGTCGCGGCGTCGGCCATCAGCGTGCCCGGCATGCAGGGATCGTTCTTGAAGTGACCTTCGTAGAACCACGCGTCCGTAGGCGCATGAGCGCGCGCGCGCAGGTAGCCCCTCCCCCAAGGCCCACCGTGCGGTTCGAATTCGGACACCTTGTCCAGAAGCTGCAATCGTCCGTCTGGCAACGAAGGCGTCCGCGTGTGTGCAGCGGCGCGCTCGAAACCTTCGCCGAAGCAAGCGTACGCCCGCCCCTCAACAAAGGCATCGAGTGCAGCGCGATCGAACTGACGCCGCGTGGTCACGCAGGGCGGCGCATCGACCCTTGCATCCACCTTCGGCGGATCGTCTTCCGCATCCCACAGGACGCCGCCGGACTGCTGCAACTCTTCGGCGGAGAAGAAACCCGCCTGCCCGTTGCGTACCGAGATCATCAGCCGATTGCCGATGTGGCAGTCGTAATGAAAGAAGAAGAGCCGGGTTTCACCCGACACGGCATGGGCGTCGATATGGATGTCGTAGCGCAACGTTTCACCCGCGCGCGGCAGTTCGCCCATGAAGGTGAGATCGCAGCCGAGCAGGCGATACACGCGCTCACCACGGTTGTGGAAGTCAGCGCCCAGCCATGACGCAAGGAGCAGGTCCGCCTGGCCGGACTCGATCACGACACCCGGGGACATGCGCCCTGCGTGCATGTACCAGGCGTCGCCAACCACATCGGTCTCGGTAACGATGCGCCCCTTGCCCATCGAACCCGCCTCACCTTCCAGGGACAGGACGCGATCGGCAAACAACAGCGGCGGCTGCGGCATGCGCACCTGACGCGCGTAGCCATCCTGCTGTGCAAACAGGGGTCCGAACACCTCGGAAATACGTCCACCCGCAAGCACCTCGAGATCGGCGCGATCGTAGAGCGCCTTCTGTGTCTGGACCTGTCGCGGCGGCGGCATTGCTGGATGTTGTGGAACCGGCCGCCTGCCGCCCATCGCCGCCGCCAACAGGGACTGACGCGTTTGCAGGAACGCCGCGTGCGCGTCCGCCTGCTTCGACATGAAGCGGCGATGCGTTTCGCCAACATCGGAGATGAGCCGCAACGCAGCCCCGGCGCGCGTTCCCGGCTCCACGACCTCTCGCGCCCGCACGGCCGCAGACGGGGGGGAGAAAGAGAACAGCGCGAGCGCCGGCAGGCTCTGCGGCGCGACCGGCATGACCTGCAGACCTTCCGGTTGCGGCGGAGCTGAGGCCGCCCCGAACGCGGGCCGCGTTTCCTTGGCTGCAACCGCTACGATGTCGGGCCGGTGCGCCGGCAGAACAAGCGTGCGGGAGAGATCGGCCGTCGGCTCTTCCTGCTCACGGCGCAGCTCATTCAGTCGCGTCTCGAACGCCTCCACATTCACATCGACGCTGTGCGCCCAGAGCCTGAGCAAACTCTCCGACAGCGCCCGCAACCCACGCCGCTCCTGCGCGTCGAGGGCGACAGCGAGATGCGGCTTGCCCTCCAGAATGCGATCGATCGCCGAGGTCAGGATGCCGCGCGGTCCGTGTTCGATGAATATCCGGACCCCGTCATCGTAGGCGGCGCGCACGGTCGCCGGAAAATCGATCGGATTGAGCGCCTGCTGCGTGATCGCCTCTGCGGCGGCTTGTGACGTGGGAACGTAGGCGCCATTGGTCGCGTTTGAATAGAAGCGCACGCCCGTCGCCGGGTACGCCTCGCGGGTGTGTATGCGTCGCCAGGCATCGCCGAACGGCGCCATCGCGGCGCAATGCACGACCATGTCGAGGCCGAGCGGCATCGCCCGCCCGCGTCCCACCACATCGACCACGCGCGCGCACGCGGCGCGATCGCCGCCAATGACGCAATCATCCGGCGCCTGGATGATGGTCATGTACGCGCGCGGTTCGACCGCCAGCGCGGCCTCCACTGCGGCGACCGGCGCTGTGATCCGCCAGCACGTCCAGTCGGCGCGATCCTCCGCAAGTCCCCACGCGCGCGCGGCGGCGCGACAATCACCGGTCAGTTCGTCGCCGTAGAGCCCGGACTTCTCGATCTCTGCCAGCATGACATCGAGATCGCGCCACACGTCGAACGCCAGCAGCGCGTTGGTTTCGCCCGACGACAGACCGATGGCGGCGTGCGGCGAAAGCCCGAGCACCTCGCGCGCAAACACTGCATGCGCCTGACAGACGAGCGCACATCCCGTCAGCTGCACGCGCGGGTGCAGCACGCCGATGTCCGCTCCATAGAGAGCGCGCGCGAGATCCCTGGCCCCCGCATGTCGCGCGGCGAGCCCATTGTTTACCTCAGGCCACGCCAGCAGCAGTTCGCGGCCAGCACCTGGGTAGGCGGCGGCTGCGCCCGTGAACGTGAACGCGATCTCGCCCCTGACTGGAGCGTCCGCAAACAGCACGCCCGGCATCGCCGGCGCTTCGCCACGCTTCAACGCCTCGATCGCCCGCCCGCGCAGTGATGCGAACGCCTGCTCGCCATCCGCCACGATCGCGCACCGCACCGCGCCTTCGCCGCCGGGCGCATCCGCCTCCAGTCGCGCGAGCAGAGCATCGTGCGTCGCGGCGGCGTAGCGCCTCAAGACCGGTACAGCCGCAATCGCCGTCGCCCGGCGTTCACCCGCCGCGACATCGACCGTCACATGGCGTCCGCTGAACGAAGGGATGTGGCGGCGTACGCGCGACACGCCCGGATCCGGCTGCGCGCCGACGGCGTCGATCCGAACGCGCGCGCTGAGCGCCAGCAGGTCGCTGGCGATCTGCACGAGCCCCTGCGCGGCGTGGAGGTGGCCGAAACGCGCCGCCGCATCATCACTCTCCGACGCACGCCCGCCCCCATCGTCGAAGACGCCCAGAATGGCTTCTCCAGCCGCGAGCGCGTCCGCACGGCGTTTCAGCACGAACGCGACGGCCGCATCACCGGGCGCTGCCGCGTCAGGAAGCACGGCCCTCAGGGCGGCGGCATTCGCCGGTTCGTCACACAGGTCCACAGCGCCCACGAGCGCTGCATCCAGCTCACCCGCGCGCAACGCACGCACAGCAAGCATCAACGCCGTGACGCCGGACAGTTCCTCGCTCGACACCGTGAAGCCCGGCCCGCGCCAGTCACGTTGCGCATTGATGCGGTTCGCGGGGATGTTCGGCATGGCGCCGACAACGCCTTCCGGCGTCAGCGCCGGCGCTGCGGCGTCGTTGACCTCGCGCCATGCCGCGTCTGCGCCATGCGCGAGACGCACGCCGTGCCGCGCGATCGTCGCATCGACGCCCATGCCGATGAAGACGCCCGTTGCTTGGGCGGGCAGAGGCGCGATCTGCGCCGTCGCTTCCGCCGCCGCTTCCAGCATCAAGGTCTGCTGACCGAGGCTCGCCCTGAGGTCGCTGGGTGGAAACCCGAGACCCGCGAGCGCGAGATGGACTTCCTCCACGGGCTGCGGCGCGATGCGCTCGCCAAACGCGCGACGCCGAAACGCCGCCACACCGCGCGCACCGCCCGCCACGACGCCGAGACCGACCACGACGACATCGCCTGACGGCGCCACCGGCTTCACACGCTTGCGACGCCGCTCCCGGACGTGGCTCTCGACGATCAGATGCGCGTTGTTGCCGCCGAAGCCGAAATTGCTCACCGCCGCGCGGCGCACGCCTTCGCGCCACGTCGTCGGCGTCTGCGGGAGCGCAAAGCCCGCATCCATGATGGCGGCGAGCGGGGCATCGCAGATGGTCGGCGGCGCCGCGCCACGTTCGAAAGCCGCCAGAAGATGGATGAGGCTGGCCGCGCCGGAGGCAGTGATTGCGTGACCCATGACGCTCTTCAGCGCGCCGAGTTGCAGGGGCGTGCGCCCATAGCATGACGAAAGACTTTCGATCTCCGTCGCATCGCCGCGCGCGGTGCCGGTCGCGTGACAATCGACGAAGGCAATGTCGCCAGGCGCGAGACCGGACTGCGCGAACGCCTGCGCCATAGCGCGCGCCTGTCCAGCAGCGGCGGGCGCGAGAAACCCGTTCTGGCGACCGTCATTGCTGAGCCCGACGGCGCGGATCACGCCGAAAATCCTGTCGCCGTCGCGTTCGGCGTCGGCGAGACGCTTCATGGCAATCAGTGCGGCGCCTTCTGACGGCACGAGACCATCCGCCTCGCGGTGAAACGGTCGCGAGGCGCCGGTAGGACTCAGCGCCTGTAGCGCCGTAAAGCCCAGATGCAGGAAGAGATCATCTGCACGGTTCACACCGCCCGCGACCATGAGGTCCGCGTGGCCGTCATGCAGCGCATCGCACGCGAGCTTGATCGCGTAGAGCGAGGAGGCGCACGCCGCATCCAGCGCAAACGCCGCCCCCCCGAAACCGAGCGCTTCGGCGATCAGATGCACCGGCAAACCCGAAGAGAACCGGTTGCGCGGATCAATGCCGGTCTCGCCGCGCCAATGGCCTTCGACGAACGCCGCGCCGAGATTGCTCGGATACGAGAGGTTGCCGACGACGAGACCCGTCCGCGACGGCGCCGATCGGGTTGCGCGCGCGCACGCGGTTGCGCAGTGCGCCAGCCACTGAAACAGCGGATCAAGGCAATCCAGCTCCGGAACGCGGCCCGCGACCTCATCAACGTCGAGCATTACCTCGCGGACATACCCTCCCATCAACGAGGCGACGTGCGCGCCCTTCTCGCGACTTTGCGCGAGCCTTTCCGGGTCGATCCCGCGCCAGCGATCCTGTGGCGTCGGTGTCAGCAGGCTGCGTCCCTCGAGGACTGCATCGAAGAGCGCGTCCGGCGTTTCGACACCCGGCAAAATGCAACTTCGTCCGACGATGGCGATGGGTGGAAATCGGTTCACGGCGTCGCCGTCGGCGCAGCGCCCACGGCGTAGAATTCCGCACCTGCCAACACCGCTACAACATCGCCGCCCAGCGTTTCGAACACGAGATCGAAGTCGACGCGCTTGTCACTTACCGGGCGCGCGGCAAGCCTGCAGCGAAGCGGCGCGCCCGCAGCAGCCGTGCCCACCTGCGTGAAACTCGTGATCTTCTGCGGCAGCATCAATGGCCGCTTGTCGCCGTGCGCCCAGAGCAGTCCCAGTTGAAGACCGCCGTCCACGGCAGCGGGATCCATCGCCCACGCCTCTGCTGGCCATCCGAGATCGACGAGTGACTTCAGGCGTGCGCCGCCGCCCTCCTCCAGCGCGGCCAGCGCCGCAAACTGGGGGCCGTGAAAAAGCGGGCCGGCATAGGCGGCGTCTATCGCGACGCGCCACGGCGCCGGTCGCTCAAGAGGCGCTGCGGTCACTTCTTGTTCGGACCATTCCACCGTCGCGCGATAGCGCGGGCGCTGGGCGGCGTCGCGAATGGTCACGCCATAGCCTGCCTCCCTGGCGTCGAATGCAACGCTCAGATGGACCGGCGTCTCGTCGTCAGCGGCGATCGTCACGCCGGAAAGCACCTGCAGGTCGCGCACCACGACCGTGGCGTCCCGTGTTGGCGCCACGCCCCGCGCAGCGCGCAGGATTCGTTCGAGCACGACCGCCACCGGCAACACGATGCGACCCTGCACAACATGGTCGCGCAAGGGCGGCAGCGCACGCGTAGACACCTGCCATTCAAGGCGTAGCGGCGTGCGCTGCGCCACCGCCGGCGCCGCCGCCACGATCACGGGCGCTCCGATCTTGACGGCTTCCGTCGCAAAAAACACGGCGCCGTCATGTATGCCGATCACGCCGACGCCCGCGCGCTCGAAGTGGCGCTTCAATGCAGCGTCCACCATGCCGCCGTCCCACGGACCCCAGCCGAACGCCCGCACCGCACAGCCCTCGCCGCGCCGCGCCGCCTCACGCACCGCAACGCCGTTCAGCACTGCATTGGCCGCCGCATAGGCCGCCTGCCCCGCATTGCCGGCGCGCGCCGCGATCGACGAGAAGAGCGCCACGATCTGCAAATCGTCGGCCTGCGTCGCCGCGAGCAACGCCTCGACGCCAGCGACTTTTGCTTCGAACACGTACCGGAACTGCGCCGCATCGAGATCGGCGATCCGCTTGTCCGCGAGTACGCCGGCGCCGTGGATCAACCCGATGATCGGTCCTATCCGTGCGCGCACGTCATGGGCGATCGCGTTCAGGCGCGCTGCGTCGCGCACGTCCGTCATGAAGTAGTGCGCCTCGATCCCGCGCGACTTCGCCGCTTCCAGGGTCTCCGCGATTTCACGTCGCGCCAGAAGACGCGCCGCCGCATGACGCGCATCGCTCAGTGACAGGGCTGCGCCGGTTTTCTGCGCGGTCTCCATCAGATCGGCGATGATCTCTGGCGCGGTGGACTTGAGACTCTGCAAGACAGTGTCGTCCTGTAGGTCGGTGCGACCCACGAACGCGAGCTTGAGACCGTGTCGCTCAGCCAGCCCCAGCGCACAGACAGCCGTGACGCCTCGCCCGCCGCCGGAAACGAGCAGGACGCCGCCGGATCGCGGCGCGACAGCGCGCAGGTGCGTCGAACGCAGCGGCGCATCGACGACAGCGAAGCGGCGACCTTCGCGGAGCACGACCTCGATCTCACTGCCGCCGCCGACCAGTTCTTCAACCAATTGCGCAGCGTCCTGCGCTTCCATGGCGATCACCCTGACGGACGCATTCTCCCACTCGCGCGCCGCAGTCCTGACGATGCCGGAGACACCCGTCGGCATGGCGCTGTCCGTCCCGCTCCCATGCACTGCAACGAAGAGGCGCGTTCCGGCCTCGCTGCGCGCGACAGCCTGCGCGTGTCTGAATGTTTCCAGATGCTGATCGAGGGACTCTTCCGCCGTGGCGCAGGGCCTCGTGGCGCTCAACGAAATCACCGCGCTCGCGCCATCCGGCGGCTCACCAACCACCGCACGAAAGCCGCGCGCGACAAGTTCCGCCGCGACGCGCGCCGCAAACACCGGGTCGCCGCCGCTGACATGAATGCCGTCCGGCTCGCGCAGGCCCGCCATGGCGAAACCATATGCAGGCGCCTCGATCAACGTCGGCGCGACCACCACCAGCGATCCGGCGCCCTGCACTTGCGCCGGCGCTGCGGACCGAGCCGGACCGGCGCCGCCAAGCTGACTCAGCGCACGCGCCACGTCGCGCAGTGTCTTCAACCCGGCAAGATCGGACGGCGCGACCTCCGGCGCCTCGGGCCACCGGTCCTGCAACGCTGAGAGAATCTCCACCTGCTTGATGGAATCGATGCCGAGTTCGGCTTCCATCTCCATGTCGAGGCCGAGCATGTCGACGGGGTAGCCGGTCTTCTCGGCAACGATGGCGAGCACCGACTGCTGCAACGCCGCTGGATCGAAGGTCCGCGTCGGCTCGTGCGACGGCGCAGGTGTCGATGCCATCGGGGACAGCGAGCCGATCTTCACCGCCACATCACGCAATGTCTTCAGCGTCGACAGGTCAGACGCGGGAATATCCGGCGCACCGGGATACTGCGCCTGAAGCGCCGAGAGTATTTCCACCTGCTTGATGGAATCGATACCGAGCTCGGCCTCCATCTCCATGTCCAGCCGCAGCATGTCGAGAGGATAGCCCGTCTTCTCCGACACGATGGCGAGGACAAGGTCCTGCGGCGAGACGCTCGCCGCCGGCGCACTGACCGGTGGCGCGACGACAACCGCCGGCGGCGGCGCAGGCGGCAATATCTTGGGCGGCGCGCGTTCCGGCGCGATCATCGGCGCGATGCCAGGCAATGACGGTGGCGCGACGGACGCGCCGGTGATCTGCGCCAGCATCTGCGTCGACATGTCGAGGAAGGACTGATGGCTCTGCGCCATCACGTTGAGATAGTGGCGGTGCTGCTCGACGGTTTCGCTCTGGATGCGGTCGATGAGACTCCATGCATCACCGGAGAGATCGGGCGACGTCATCGGCGCCGACGTGGCGGGAGGAGCCGACATGACGGGCGCTGGCGCCGTCGTCGTCACGCCCGGCGCCAGCTGGCGCTTCGGCGTGATCGTCACCTTGCCGTCAGCGGGCGGATACGGCTTGCCGAGATTGGCGCCGCCGACCATGACGGCATGCGCAGGCGCCGGCGCGTGAGCAGTCGGAGCTTCATACGATGCAAACAACGCCGGCAGATCGAGCGCGACGCCATCGGCCGCGAGCGCCGCGAGCCCGCGATGCCAGCCGCGCAAGTCCCCCGCCTTGCGATCATCGAGCGCCACGGCGAGGTGCGGCGTATCCGCGAGAATTTGCGCGATCAACCCCGTCAGAATGCGTCCCGGCCCGACTTCAATGAAGCGCGTGACGCCGGCGGCGGCCATGGCCTGGATCATCTCGCGGAATCGCACCGGACGCTGCAGCTGATCGGCGAGTTGTGCGGCCGGACCGCGACCGTAGGGCGCAGCCGTCGCGTTCGCGTAGACGGGGCCTGCCCCCTTCGCGATCTTCACCGTCTTCAGATACACGGCAAAAGGCGCGACGCTGGACGCGACGATCGGGGAGTGGAACGCACTCGCCACCGGCAAGCGGAAGGCCGTGACGCGCGCCGCCTTGAAGAGCGCCTCCGCCGCGACGATGTCGACGCTCTCGCCGGCGAGTACGATCTGGTCCGGCGCGTTGTCGTTGGCGATGACGAGCGCCAGCGCCGGATGACCGGCGAGAAACGCCGCGACATCCGAAGCACTCGCCGCCACGGCCAGCATGGCGCCGTCGCGCGCGCCGGCGGCTTCCGTCATGAGCTGACCGCGCATGCGCGCGATTGCAGGCAGCCTGTCGCGCGCGAGAACACCCGCCGCCGTGAGCGCGGTGACTTCGCCGAAGCTGTGACCCGCGAAGGCGTCTGCCCGCACACCCAACTTTTCCAGCAATGCAAGCTGCGCAAGACTGGCGACGGCAATTGCGGGCTGCGCATTGACCATCGCCGTGAGGGTTGCATTCTGCGCGGCGCGCGCTGCATCGTCGAAAGCCGGTTCCGGAAAGACGATGGCCCCGAGGCCGTTCGTCTCCGGCGCACGCGCGGCTGCATCCCACACCGCGAGCGCCTCGGGGAACGCAAGCGCGAGATCGCCGCCCATGCCGACGTACTGGCTTCCCTGTCCGGGAAACACGAAAGCCGTCTTGCCGCCGCGCGGCGCGCCGAAGCCGAGGGCAATGTCGGGATCAGAAATCTCTTCCAGTCCGCCGCGCGCCTGCGCCGCACTGATCGCCACGAGCTTCTCGCGAAGCATAGCCGCATCCGTCGCCACGATGCCCACGCGCGCCGCCGCCTGGGCGTCAAACGAGTCAGCGGACGACGCAGCGATCGATGCCAGCGTTTCCCCTCGCGCATTCGCCTTGCCGACATCCGCACAGCGCGCGGCGAGCGCCTCCTGTGACGTAGCGCTCAGCAGCACCAGCTCAGACGGAAGCGCCCGCAGTCGTCTTGCGGCGTGTGCGCCTTCATAGGCTTCAAGCGTGACGTGAAAGTTGCTGCCGCCGAATCCGAAGGAGCTTACCGAAGCACGGCGCGGATGGTCGGCGTCGTGCACCCAGGGACGGGTCTGCGCATTCACGTAAAACGGCGAGCCGGGCATTGCGACGGCCTCGTTGGGACGATCGACTTTCAATGTACCGGGCAAGGTCGCGTGCTGCAGCGACAGCACGGCCTTGATGAGCCCCGCCGCACCCGCCGCCGCCTTGGTGTGGCCGATCTGGGATTTCACTGATCCGAGGGCGATGCGTTCGCCTTCATCGGAGAACACCGAAGCGAGCCCGGCAAACTCCGCGGTATCGCCCGCCTTCGTCGCTGTGCCGTGTGCTTCGAGCAAACCCACCGTCGACGCTGCATACCCCGCACGTTCATAGGCGCGACGCAGCGCCTTCGCCTGCCCTTCCGAACGCGGCGCGTAGACGCTCGACGCGCGCCCATCCGATGAAGACCCCAATCCGCGAATGACGGCGTGGATCTGGTCGCCGTCGCGCTCTGCATCTGCGAGGCGCTTCAGCGCCAGCATGCCCACGCCTTCGCCGATGATCGTGCCGTCGGCGGCGTCAGAGAACGGGCGGCAATCGCCTGTGGGCGAAAAGGCCGGCGTCTTCGAGAAGCACATGAACATCATGATGTCGTTGAGCGCGTCGACGCCCCCCGTCAGCACCATGTCGGCTTCATCGAGGTACAGCTCGTGCAATGCCACCTGTAGCGCCGCGAGCGAACTCGCGCACGCCGCATCCGTCACGTAGTTGCTGCCGCCGAGATCAAGACGGTTGGCGATGCGCCCCGCAACGACATTGCCAAGCAGTCCCGGAAAGGTGCTCTCCTGCCACGGCGCATAGTGGGCGCTTATGTCGGCGCAGATCGCCTCCGCGTCGTCCGCGCCGATACCGTTCTCCAGCAGCGCCTTGCGCCAGATCGGATGCTGCAGGCGTGCGCCCATCTGCACGACGAGTTCGGTCGTCGAGGCGACGCCCAGCACGACGCTGATGCGATCGGGATCGACGGTCGCGTTCCCGCGCCGTGCGCGATCGAGCGCTTCCTTGGCCGCAATCAACGCCAGCAATTGTGCTGAATCCGTCGCCGGCAGCGCATTCGGCGGCAAGCCGAACTGCATGGGGTCGAAGGCCACGGGATCGATGAAACCGCCGCGCTTGCAATAGGTGTGATCGGGTTTCGCAGGATCGGGATCATAGTAGTCGGCGATCAGCCAGTGCGAGGGCGGCACGTCAGAGATCGCGTCTCGTCCCGACCTTATGGTGCGCCAGAAACCATCAAGCCCCGGATAGCCCGGATAAATGGCGCTCATGCCGACGACAGCGACTGGAATGGCGGAAGCGGGTTTGTCGGTCATGCGCGCGATCTAGCCGAGGGGTCTTGGCGTGAAGGTGAGGGCGCCGGACGGCAGGACGACGCCGGCGGAGCGAAGCTGGGAAGCGCGCGTCATGGCGGCGGCGCCTTCGAGAAGGTTGCGCGCGATCTGCGCAACCGTGCGGGCGGCGACGGGTTCGAGAAAGCTGCCGCGCACCCAGTCGTTGAACGCGCCCATCGCGGGGCCGCACCAGATCTGGTAGTCGCCACGCCGCGCGGTCACGCCTTCGCGCGCCCACTGCGCGCCCATGAACAGATACCAGCGGAAGACGAGCGCCATGCGGTGCTTCGGATCGCGCGTCGCACGTTCGATCTGCGCAGGATCGGCGCGCGAAAAATGCGCTTCTGTGTCCGACCAGATCTCGGTGACGGAACGGCCGAGCACGGCGCGCTCGATGTCGTCCACCTCCGCTGCGGGTGCGTTCTCGAAGCCGTCATACTTGCGGTAGAAATCCGCGAGCCGCTGACCGCGTTGCGCGAACATCGTGCCGCGCTTCAACACCTGCACCTTCACGCCCATCTCGAACATGTCCGCCGCCGGCGCCATCGCCACATCCGTGGAGTGCGCCTGCGCCAGCAACGCACGCGCATCGGCGGAGAGCCCGCTCTCCACCGCGCTCTGGTTGACGGAGCCCGTCACGACATAGGCCGCACCCGCCGCATACGCCGACGCGCATGCGAGCGGGGTGCCGATACCGCCGGCGGCGCCGATGCGCGGCGTTGTTACGTAACCGTGTCTCGCGACGACTTCGTCGCGCAGCGCCAGCAGTGCCGGCAGCAGGACCGCTAGGGGGCGGTTGTCCGTATGTCCGCCGGAGTCCGCTTCGGCAGTGATGTCTTCGGCGACAGGAATCTGCGCTGCGAGTGTGGCTTCCTGCAACGTCAGTCGCCCTTCCGCCACCAGCGCGCGCAGCATGGCTTCAGGCGCCGGCGCGAGAAACTGCTGCGCCACCTCCGTGCGCGAGACTTTCGCGAAGACGTGATGGACGCGCACGATCGATCCATCCGCCGCGCGCTTCAGACCCTTCGCACTGAACCATGCAATCGCCGGCTGCAGCCGCATGAACGCCGACGCCGAGACCCGCGTCACGCCCTTGCGAAGAAAGAGCTCCACCGTCTCCATTTCCATGCCGCTTTCCTGCGGCGAGTGGATGAGATTGGCGCCCCAGCCCGTGGAATCGCGCCCGAGCACGGCCTGGATTTCATCGACGCCGCGCGCGATCTCTTCGATGGAGAGCCCCGCGCTGCCGTAGAACGCCATCACGCCCGCGCGCGCGCCTTCGATGACCATAATCGGCGTGGCTATGCCGCGCGCCATCTCGCCGATGACGTAGGCAAAGCGCACGCCGTGCGCGGCGCAGAACGCGCGATCGCCGAGCCATTCGGGATAAAGCGCCGGCAACACCGCGAGCAGGCCCGACGACGGCGCGCCGTCCGGCCAGCTTCCATCGGCGTTGAGGGGCACGACCTGCGGTCCGTCCAGCCCCGGCGTCAGCGCGACGGGCTGGCGAACACCAGCGATAGCCGCGCGGATCGCGTGCGACTGGTCGTGTGATGTTGAGGCCGCGCCAACGACACGGCGCGCGACACCCTCGTCGCCGCCCGTCACCATTGGCCGGCCGCGTTCTGCGGACACCGACGCCCCCTTCCAACCGACGCGGAAAATAGAATCGCATCGGATGACGTCGAGGATAGGAAGGCGCCCCTGCATGTCGAGCAAAGCTGCTGCTTTTGACGGCGCGCCGACATTCGTTGTGTCCTGGGCGCCGCCTCGCGCGGCGCCATGACCCAAATTGCGCGACGCCAGCGCCGGCGCCACGTCGCACTGCCCTCACGCGAAATGTCGCCGACGCCGAAGCGTGCCAGCAGTGTTCGTTGCCGAACTGTCATGAAGTGATGGGCGAAGCTGGACGGCTGATTGCGGAGGGCGCGGACCGACGCTACAAGCCTGCCTCCCCGCGTTCGGTCGCGGGACGGTCGGAGCGTGGCGCAGCCCGGTTAGCGCACCTGTCTGGGGGACAGGGGGTCGGAGGTTCGAATCCTCTCGCTCCGACCAATTTTCATCCTGCCGCTCGCCGCCGGGGCGGCTTTTCGACCCGCTGGCGCATGAGCTGGGAGGGGCGAAACGTCACCACCCGACGGGGCGTGATCTTGGCGGCTTCGCCGGTCTTCGGATTTCGGCCGACGCGCTCGCTCTTCTCGCGGACCACGAAGTTGCCGAACCGGGCGAGCTTCAGCGTGTCGCCGGCGACGAGTGCGGACTCCATCGCGCCGAGCATGCTTTCGAGGAAACGGCCGCCGGTGGCGCGTGAGACCTCGCAGCGCTTGTGCAGCGCTTCCACGACATCCGCCCGCGTGATGGTCTTCTCTGACACCCGCAGCCCCCTGAGACTCACAGGAAAAGGAGAATCGCTGGAAAAACCGTACGTTCCGGCAGGAAAAGCGTCAAACCCGCTTTTCGTGTGGCGTCCTGGAGCATTTTCCGACGAAGCGGATCCCGGTTCGTCGGAAGAAAATGCGGCCAACGAAATATCTAGAGGCGCACGAGTGCGGCGCCCCAGGTCAGGCCGCCGCCCAGCGCTTCCATCAGCACAAGCTGGCCGGGCTTCACCCGGCCATCGAGGACACCGGCGTTCAACGCGAGCGGCACCGAGGCCGCCGACGTGTTGCCGTGCTTGGCGACGGTGGTGATGATCTTGTCCGGCGATATCTGCAGCCGCCGTGCGACGCCGTCGAGGATCCGCTGGTTGGCCTGGTGCGGCACGAACCAGTCGACGTCGTCGAGGGTGACCCCACCCAGGCGGCACGCCTCCGTCATGGCGCCGGAGATGTGCTCGACCGCCTGGCGGAAGACCGCATTGCCGATCATGCGCAGATGGCCGACCGACTGCGTCTGCGACGGGCCACCGTCGACATAGAGTAGGTCGTGGTGGCGGCCGTCCGTGCGCAGGAAGGTGGCCAGGACGCCGCGACCATCGCTCACCTCTTCGGCGCGCAGCACCACGGCGCCCGCACCGTCGCCGAACAGGACGCAAGTGCCGCGATCGGTCCAGTCGAGAATGCGCGAGAAGGT
The DNA here is from genome assembly GCA_034440275.1 of Alphaproteobacteria bacterium. GTDB lineage: Bacteria > Pseudomonadota > Alphaproteobacteria > Caulobacterales > Aquidulcibacteraceae > VFBF01. Next base: position 3,153 of record JAWXBS010000125.1, on the reverse strand, counting down.
CTCTGCGCCGATGACGAGCGCGTTTTTCGCCTGCCCGCGCATAAGCGCGTTGTCGGCGGTCGCCAGCGCAAAAATGAAGCCCGAGCACACCGCCTGGATGTCGAACGCCGCGCCTTGCGTGATGCCGAGCGCCGCCTGCACACGCGCGGCGGTCGCGGGAAATGTGAGGTCTGGCGTAGCGGTGGCGAGCACGATGAGATCGATGTCGCTCGCGTCCATCTTCGCGTGCGCGAGGGCGCGGCGCGCGGCTTCGATGGCGAGATTGGAGGTCTTCTGGCCGTCCGCCGCGATGTGGCGCTGACGGATGCCGGTGCGCTCGGTGATCCATTCGTCGCTGGTGTCGACGGTGGCGGCGAGTTCGGCATTGGAGAGGATACGGTCCGGCAGATATCCGCCGACGCCGACAATACAGGAACGCAGCATGGATCAGGACATTCCGGGCGCCGCAGCCTGCGGCGGCAAGGTCGAAGCAACGGAGAGCCGCGCGAGATTGGCGACGACTTCCTCACGGTAGTGGCTTTTTGCCATGCGGATCGCGACGTCGATCGCGGCGGCATAGCCCTCGCCATCGGTACCGCCGTGACTTTTCACGACGATGCCATTCAGGCCGAGGAAGACGGCGCCGTTGACGGTTCTGGGATCCATGCGCTCCTTCAGCTTTCGCAACGCCGGGAGGGCGAGCAGCGCACCCACGCGCGCCAGCGGTCCCCCTGTCAGCGCCTCACGGAGAAAACCCGCCACCAGACGCGCCGTTCCTTCGGCAGTCTTGATCGCAATGTTGCCGGTGAAGCCGTCGGTGACGACAACATCGACGGTGCCCTTGGAAATGTCGTCGCCTTCGACGAAGCCGTGGAATTCGAGATCGAGGTCCGCTTCGCGAATGAGCCGGGCGGCGGAGCGGATTTCTTCATGCCCCTTCTGGTCTTCTGAACCCACGTTCAGGAGACCGACGGTCGGGCGTTTGCTCCCGCGCACTGCGCGATGAAACGCCTCGCCCATGATCGCGAACTCGACGAGTTGCGAGGCGTCGGCTTCAACGTTCGCCCCGACATCGAGCACGGCGGCGAAACCCTTGGCCGTCGGCCAGCTGGCGATCAGCGCGGGGCGATGCACGCCCTCCATCCTGCGCAGCCGCATCATCGCCATGGCCATCAGCGCGCCGGTATTGCCGGCGGAGACGCACGCCTGCGCCTCGCCTTCCTCGACGGAGACGAGCGCATTCCACATGCTCGTGCCCTTGCCCTGGCGGAGCGCCTGCGAGGGCTTCACCTCCATGGACACGAATTTCTCGGCGTTGCGCACTTCGCTCGCGGCCTTCGCCGCGGGGCGGGTCTCCAGCATCGGCGTCAATCGCCCTGCCGGTCCGTGAATGAGAAACCGCGCGCCGGGGCTTTTGCGTGCGGCGATCTCGATACCGTCGAGCACCGCGTCGGGGGCATGGTCGCCGCCCATGCCGTCCACTGAAATGACGAGGCCGCTGGCCATCAAAGGTTTCCGCTGAAGTCCGCCACGAGCACCGGGCGCGGCGGGGACCTTACCGCCCGGCCCCGGGAAAGCCAAAGGGCGAAATCAGGGCAAGACGGCCCAGCGCGACGCCTCTTCCAGCGCCTGCGGCGGGGCGGCGGCATGCGCTGCGTGCAAGGCGCGCAAACGTTGCGCCAACGCGCGTGCGGGCGCCGCGTCAGGCGTGTTCCAGATGTTGCGGCCAAGCGCCTCCGCAAGCGCCCCCTCGGTACCGATCGCCGCCTGATAGGCCGCGAGCCGGCCGTAAAAGGCGCCGGCGAGCCCTTTCATGCGGCGCGCGACGGAGAGATCGCCCACCCCGGCTTCGCGTAGACCCGCGTCGAAATGGCGGAAAAGCCGGTCGGTGAAGGCCTGGGAGACGCGGTCGGCCTCCGGGGACGCCTTGAGGCGCAAGAGCGCCAACACCGCGAAGGCCGTCGCCATCTCGAACCGGCCATCCAGCGTGTCGGGCGCGCCGTCGTCGCCGAAGAGCTCGGGATCGCGCGCGGCCTGCATGACAGATGCGAGAATCCGGTCTGCCGCCTCATTTGCGGCGGATTTTCCGAAGAGGCGGAGGAGAGACATGGGTGCGGAAAACTCCTGTCGCACGCTCAGCCTCAGGTTCATTCCCTGGGGCCGGTGCGCGGTCTGCGGGCGCCCTCTTGCCCGCGACGGCGGGGCGGCATAGGCGTGACGTACTGTATAAACGCCGGGTCGGCGCCTGAGGTGAAGCATGGAACGTAAGTCGTCGCCGCTGCAAAAGCTCGCCATCGTCGCCGCGCTTTCCGTCGCAGGTCTTGCGACCACCGCCTGCAACCCGATCCGCGACACCCACGGCTTCACGGCCCAGGGGCAGGATCAGCTGAAGGTCGAACCGGGCGTGGACACCAAGTCCACCGTGCTGGCGCGTCTGGGATCGCCCTCGACGCAGAGCTCCTTCGAACAACCGGCCTGGTACTACATCACCACGGTCCAGGAGCGGTACGCCTTCTACAAGCCGCAGACCGTGAACCGCGAGATTCTCGTCGTGAAGTTCGACGGTGAGGACAAGGTCGCCACCGTCGATCGCTACGGCATGGAACGCGGGCGCGTCGTGTCCTACAGCGGCGACAGCACGCCGACGCGCGGACGCGAACTTGGCCTGCTGGAGCAGATCTTCGGCAACATCGGCGGCACGCCCCCGATCCGCACCGAAGAAGATCCCCGCGAACAGCGGCGGTAGTCTCGCGCCAAAACTCCACAGACTCTCCCTCCCCTCGATGGGGAGGGTCCGACGCCAAGCGTCGGGGGTGGGTCGCGCGCGAGATAATCGGGCGAAAAGCTGTGATGGATGCGGTGTTTCGGAGCCTCGTCCTGCACCAACCCACCCGGCGTGCTCGCGCACGCCTGCCCTCCCGACTTCGCGGGAGGGAGCGGGATCGCGCTTGACTCGTTCCGCTTTTGTTCCTATGGTCAGGCATCACTTCCGCAGGGAGGGCAGTCGGTACCCTGTTCTGTCGGCGCGGAAGTGGTGTGATCGAGCGTGAGCAGCCGCTGCGCCGGGGGGCATTCCAGGACCCCGGTGACCAACGCAGCGGAGTTCCGGGGCACTGCGATGAACAGCGCAGACCTGCACGCGCGTCGGCCTGACTGTGCATGGGTCCGATAAAG
>JAWXBS010000124.1:0-12326 GCA_034440275.1 Alphaproteobacteria bacterium | reverse complement strand
CGTTTCCGACAAGGCGGGCCTTGTCGAGCAGGCCCGCGCGCTGGCGCAGGCGGGCGTCGATCTCGTCTCCACCGGCGGCACGAAGGCCGCGATCGCGGCGGCGGGCCTTGCGGTGCGCGACGTCAGCGACATCACCGGTTTTCCCGAGATGATGGACGGGCGCGTGAAGACGCTGCATCCGGGCGTGCACGGCGGCCTGCTCGCGCGGCGCGATGCGCCCGATCACATGGCGTCCATGAAGGCGCACAGGATCGAGGAAATCGATCTGCTGTATGTGAATCTCTATCCGTTCGAGGCGACGGTGGCGGCGGGAAGCACATGGGACGATTGCATCGAGAACATCGACATCGGCGGCCCGGCCATGCTGCGCGCCGCGTCGAAGAACCATGAATTCGTCGCGGTGTGCACGGACCCGGATGATCTCTCTGCAGCGCTCGCGGAGATCGCGGAGAAGGGCGGCACGACGCTGGCGCTGAGGAAGCGCCTCGCGGCGAAGACCTATGCGCGCACGGCGGCGTATGACGCGGCGATCTCCAACTGGTTTTCCGCCCAGCTCGGCGAAGAGGCGCCGGCATGGCGCGCCGTCGGCGGCAAGCTGAAACAGTCGCTGCGCTACGGCGAAAACCCGCACCAGTCGGCGGCGTTCTACGTCAATGGTGAGAACCGCCCCGGCGTGGCGACGATCCGCCAGCTGCAGGGCAAGGAACTTTCCTACAACAATCTCAACGACACGGACGCTGCATATGAACTCGTCGCCGAATTCGATCCGGCCAAGAGCGCGGCGGTGGCGATCATCAAGCACGCCAATCCCTGCGGCGTGGCGGTGGGGAAGGATCTGCTTGAGGCGTATTCGCGCGCGCTTGCGTGCGATTCCGTTTCCGCATTCGGCGGCATCGTGGCGGTGAACAGGAAGCTCGACCGCGCGGCGGCGGAAGCGATTGCGCAGATCTTCACGGAAGTCGTCATCGCGCCGGATGCGGACGAAGATGCGATTGCGGTCTTTTCAAAGAAGAAGAACTTGCGCTTGCTGATCGCCGGCGGTCTGCCCGATCCCGGCGCGGCCGGATTCACGGCGAAGACGGTGGCGGGCGGCTTGCTCGTGCAGTCGCGCGATGCGGGCCGCGTGACGCGCGAGACGCTGAAGGTGGTGACCAAGCGCGCGCCGACCGACGCCGAGATCGCCGACATGCTGTTCGCCTTCACCATCGCCAAGCACGTCAAGTCGAACGCCATCGTCTATGCCAAGGACGGCCAGACCGTGGGCATCGGCGCCGGCCAGATGAACCGCCGCGACAGCGCGCGCATCGCTGCGCTCCGCGCGGTTGAAGCCGCAGAAGCCGCGACGGATAACAAGCCGGTGCTGAAGGGCTGCGCGTGCGCGTCGGACGCCTTCTTCCCGTTCGCGGACGGTCTGTTGCAGGCCGCCGAGGCGGGCGCGACGGCAGTGATCCAGCCGGGCGGCTCCATGCGCGATGAGGAAGTCATCAAGGCCGCCGACGACGCGGGGCTAGCGATGGTCTTCACCGGCATGCGCCATTTCCGGCACTGACATGCATATCGGCGCCGTCACGCTGCTCGTGCGCGACTACGACGAGGCGATCGCGTTCTACGTCGGCGTGCTCGGATTTGCATTGCTCGAGGATACGCCGCTGAGCGCTGACAAGCGCTGGGTGCGCGTCGCGCCGAAAGGCGCCGAGACCTGTCTCTTGCTCGCAAAGGCTTCAGGTGAAGCGCAGGAAGCGCGCATCGGCGACCAGGCGGGCGGTCGCGTCGGTTTCTTCCTGCACACCTACGATTTCGCGCGCGACCATGCCGCGATGTCGTCGCGCGGCGTGCGCTTTCTCGAAGCGCCGCGGCACGAGACGTATGGATCGGTCGCGGTGTTCGTCGATCCGTCCGGCAACAAGTGGGATCTGATCGAACACAAGACGTGAGGCCGGCGCGACGTGCTGCGCGCGCCGGCCTCTCCGTCATGCAGCAGCGTTCACCGGAGGCGGGGAGATGCGGACGCCGTGCTTGGCGCCGACGACGGGAACCACTGCTTCACGCGTGAACGAAGGTTTTTGCTCTTCCGTCGCCATTTCGAAGAAGAAGCGCTCGGCTTCCGTGCCTGGCGACTGGATCACCAGCGCCTTCGCGGGCTTGCCGCTGCGGTTGCAGAACGCATGCTCATCGCCCGCCGGCAGATAGATGAACTGCCCGGGGCCGGCGACGATTTCGCTGTCGGGCTTGATGAAGGTGAGCTCGCCTTCGAGCACGTAGAAGCACTCCGCGTCGCGGTCATGCTGGTGCATCGGCGCGCCGCATCCGTCCGGAATCTCGAGTTCGAAAGTCATGAAATGGCCGCCGGTCTCGCTGGCGAGCGCCTTGTACACATGGCGCATGCCGAGAACTTCGTGCGCGGGTCCCTCTTCCTGGCGGCGAAAGATGGGCTGCGGTTGGGACTGCATGTCGGATCTCCTCTGTTTCGACATCGCCGTTATGTCGCAAAGGGGCCGTTCGGATGCAGTGTCCCACGTCACACGTTCGGTTTTATTGCCGTCAGGAAGTAATTCATCGACACGTCATCGCTCAGCTTCCAGGCGCCGCTGAGCGGATTGAAGCTCAGGCCGACGGGAGCGCAAGCTTCCAGCGGCAACATCGCGGCGGCGAGTTCGTCCGGCTTCACCAGCTTGTCGAATTCATGCGTGCCGTCGGGCACCCACTTCAGTACGCGCTCAGCGGCGGTGATGGCCAGCGCGCGGGCCTTCACGGTGCGGTTGATGGTAGAGAGGATGGTTATGCCGCCGGGCTTCACCAGCTTGCCGACCGCTTCGCAGAAGGCGTGCATGTCGGCGACGTGCTCGACGATCTCGAGCGCGAGCACCACGTCGAAGGTCGCGCCCGTCGCTGCGAGGTCTTCGGCGGTCCCCTGACGGTAGTCGATACTGAGCCCGCCTTGCGCAGCGTGCGCAGCGGCGGCGTTGACGCTTTCCGCAGCGCCGTCGAGGCCGATCACGGTCGCGCCGAGCCGAGCCATGGGCTCGGTCGCCAGTCCGCCGCCGCAACCGACGTCGATCAACGTCAGGCCCTCAAAGGGCCGGCGACCGGGCGGGCGGTTGAAGTGCGCTGAAATGGTCTCGCGCAGATAGGCCAGTCGCACCGGGTTCATCCGGTGCAGCGGCGCGAAATCGCCCTTGGGGTCCCACCAGGCGTCGGCCATGGCGGCGAACTTGGCGATCTCGGCGGGGTCGAGGGTAGTGGTCATGAGAGTAGTAGGCCGTGGGCCGCAGGCCTTGGAAAGGGGGCCTTTCGACGCGACCGCCGATTGCCTACTGCCTAGCGCCCAATTCATCGGTTATGACCACCCCATGACTCGCGTGGTGATGAAATTCGGCGGCACGTCCGTGGGCGATGTGGAGCGCATCCGGCGCGTGGCGCGGATCGTGGCGGCGGAGCGCAAGCCTGGACCCGATGGTAAGCAAAGGGGCATCGCCGTGGTCGTCTCCGCCATGTCCGGCGAGACCGACAAGCTCGTGAAGCTCGCCCGTGACGCGGGCGGCGAGACCCCGAATGGCCCGGCGGCGGGCGGCGCGGGCTTCGACGACGAATACGACGTCATCGTCTCCACCGGCGAGCAGGTGACGACCGGGCTTCTGGCGCTCGCGCTGCGCCAGATCGGCATCCCCGCGCGCTCCTGGCAAAACTGGCAGATGCCGCTCAAGACCGACGCCGCCCATGCCAAGGCGCGGATCGACGCCATCGACGAGAAGGGCGAACTTGCCCGCTCCATCGACGCCGGCGAGGTCGCGGTGATCCCCGGATTCCAGGGCGTGACGGCGGACGGCCGCATCACCACGCTCGGGCGCGGCGGATCGGATACCTCGGCGGTGGCGGTGGCGGCGGCGCTGAAGGCCGATCGCTGCGACATCTACACCGACGTGGACGGCGTCTACACGACCGATCCGCGCATCGTTCCCAAGGCGCGTCGCCTCGATCGCATTTCCTACGAGGAAATACTGGAGATGGCGTCGCTCGGCGCCAAGGTGCTGCAGACGCGCTCGGTCGAGCTGGCCATGGCGCAGCGCGTGCCGGTGCGCGTGTTGTCGAGTTTTGTGGAGCCGGGCGAACCGAACGCCGGCACCATCGTGTGCGATGAGGAAGAGATTGTGGAAAAGCAGATCGTGTCGGGCGTGGCCTATTCGCGCGACGAAGCGAAGGTGTCGCTGATCGGCGTCGTGGATGCGCCGGGCGTCGCCGCCGACATCTTTGGCCGCCTTGCTGACGCCAACATCAACGTCGACATGATCGTGCAGAGCCAGTCACGCCAGGAAGGCAAGCAGAACATCGTGTTCACGTGTCCCGACCGCGACGCCCCGCGCGCCAGCGACATCCTGCACGGCGCGCACGAGAAGATCGCCTTCGACGAACTGCACATCAAGCGCGACGTGGCGAAGGTGTCGGTGATCGGCATCGGCATGAAGAGCCAGGTGGGCGTAGCGCGCACGATGTTCTCCGCGCTTGCGCAGAAGGGCATCAACATCGAGGTCATCGCCACCTCGGAGATCAAGATTTCGGTGATCATCGACGCGCAGTACGTGGAGCTTGCCGTACGCGCCCTGCACACGGCGTATGGCCTCGATGCTGCGTAAGGCGTCTTCCCCGACATGACCACCGCCCCCGGACCCGGCGCGGCGCGCGTGATCATGCGCAAGCTGCGCGACATCGTGCACACGTCGGAGCCGGCGCAGGAAAAGCTCAACCGGCTGGTATCGATGATCGCGTCCGCGATGGTCGCGGATGTGTGCTCCATCTACCTGAAGCGCGGCATCATCCATGAACTCTTCGCGACGGAGGGCCTGAAGCCTGAAGCCGTGCACCGCACGCGGCTGAAGGAAAACGAAGGTCTGGTCGGCCTCGTCGCGGAGACGGCGCGCCCGCTCAACATCGCCGATGCGCCGCAGCACTCGCGCTTCTCGTATCGTCCCGAAACGGGCGAAGATCCGTTCAACGCGTTTCTCGGCGTGCCGATCGTGCGCTCCGAGCGCGTGTTCGGCGTGCTTGTCGTGCAGAACCGGGCGGCGCGCGTCTACAGCGAAGAGGAAGTGGAGTCGCTGCAGACCGTGGCCATGGTCCTCATGGAGATGGTCGCCGCCGGCAACTTCGGCGATCTCTCCGGACTGCAGGAAGTCGAGGTCCGCCCGAGCCGTCCGGAACGGCTTGTGGGGCGCGGATTCGCGGATGGTCTGGCCATTGGCCGCGCCGTGCTGCACGAACCGCACGCGCCGCTCGGTCGTGCTTTCGCCGACGACCCCGCCCGCGAAGAGGCGCGCCTCGACGCAGCGCTCGCGCGCGTGCGCCGGACCATAGACGAACACATCAAAAATGATCCGGGGCGCCTCTCGGGCCAGTCACGCGAGGTGCTGGAAACCTTCCGCATGCTCGCCAACGACCGCAACTGGGAAAATCGTCTGAAGCGTGGCGTGCGAGACGGCCTTTCTGCGGAAGCCGCCGCCGAACGCGCGCGCGCCGAACACCGCGCCAAGATGCAGGCCGCATCAAGCGTCCACATGCGCGACGAGATGCACGACCTCGAGGATCTCGACAATCGCCTCATGCGCGCGCTCGTGTCCCCGGACGGCGACGACAAGGTCGTGCTCCCGGACGACGCCATCCTCATCGCGCGCGACATCGGCCCGGCGGAACTGCTCGACTACGGCGAGCGCCTGCGCGGCGTGGCGCTGGAAGAAGGCGGCGCCTCCTCGCACGCGACCATCATCGCCAAGGCGCTCGGCATTCCCATGGTGGGGCGGCTCACGCAGATCGGCGCACGGGTGGAAGCGGGCGACCGCATCATCCTCGACGGCGAGCGCGGCGAGGCGCGCCTGCGGCCGGAACCGGAAGTCGTCGTCGCCTACGAACAGCGCCTGGAACTGCGATCCGCACAGGCGGAGGAATTTTCCCGCCAGCGCGACGAACCGGCGGTGACGCGCGACGGCGCGGCGATCACGCTGCTGCTCAACGCGGGCCTCATGATCGACGTGCAACATCTCGGCGATGTGGGCGCGCAGGGTATCGGTCTCTTCCGCACCGAATTCCAGTTCATGGTTTCCGAGCGCATGCCGCGCACGGGGGAACAGATACAGCTCTACGCCGACGTCCTCGCCGCCGTTGGCGACAAGCCCGTGACCTTCCGCACACTCGATGTCGGCGGCGACAAGGTGCTCGCCTACGTACCGACGGATCGCGAGGAAAATCCGGCGCTCGGCTGGCGCGCGCTGCGCATCGGTCTTGATCGTCCCGCGCTGCTGCGCACACAGGTGCGCGCGCTGATCGAGGCGGCCGAGGGCAAGCACCTGCGCATCATGTTCCCGCTGGTGACGGTGGCGCAGGAATTCATCGACGCGCGCGACCTGGTGGAAAAGGAACTCGCGGTCGCGCAGGGACGGGGGCGCAAAGGTCCCGCCAAGCTCGAGATGGGCGTGATGATCGAAGCGCCGGCGATCGCGTTCGCGATCTCCATGCTCGCCGGCAAGGCCGATTTCCTTTCGATCGGCACCAACGACCTGATGCAGTATTTCTTCGCCGCCGATCGCGCCAATCCGCGCGTGTCGGATCGCTATGACATTCTCTCTGCGCCGGCGCTGAAGTTCCTGCGCTACATCCGGGAAGAGGCCGCGCGCGCGGGTCTGCCGTTGTCGGTATGCGGCGAAGCGGCGGGCAAGCCGCTGGAAGCCATGGCGCTGATCGCACTTGGATATGACCGTCTGTCCATGCCGGCGGCGGGCGTCGGGCCGGTCAAGCGCATGCTGCGCAGTCTCGACGCCCAGGCCGCCCACGCCGAGATCGAAGGGCTGCTGCAGTCCGAAAAGACCTCGATCCGCACCGAACTGACCGCCTGGGCCAAACGCGAAGACGTGGCGCTCTAGGCCAAAAGACCTTGTGCGCAGAGTTTGTTCAGGCTCGTGAACGCTTCGTTAGCAGCCTCGTCGTTGAATGAATCGCCTCAGATGCGTAGAAGGGTTCCGGCGTGGGACTTCACGTCTTTCACATCGGCGGCGTCCGGCGTGCAGCCGACGGAAACCCAACTGCGATGTTCACCTCACCCCCAGGCGCTCCCCATGACGGAAACGAAACGCCCGCTGCGCGTCCTGCGGTCAAACCGCCTGTCGTCGGCGCAGCGGCGATGGAGCCCGGCATGAGAGCGGGGACAAAATTGCGCGCCGCGCGCGAGGCCAAGGGGCTCTCCCTCGAACAGGTGGCCAAGGACACGCGCATTCGCGTGGAGTACGTCGCCGCCCTCGAGACGATGAACGTCAACCTCATCCCCGGTAAGGCCTACGCCAAGGCCTACCTGCGCAGCTACGTGAAGTATCTCGGGCTGACCGAGGAAGAACTGGTCATCCAGTACGAGAACGAGAGCGCGCGCCTGCGCGAGGACGACAGCGACCAGATCCGCAATCCCGATTCCAAGCCCGCGCCGGAGCGGCCATGGTTCTGGGCGGCGGTGCTGGGCGTGGTATGCGCGGCCTTCGTCGGCTGGCGGGCCATGCAGGACAGCGCGCCGGATGCGCCGGCCCCGCGCGCCACGACGCAGACCGAAGTCCGCAACACGACGCCCGAACCGGCGCCCGCGCCGTCGCCGCCGTTGGCTGAAGATCCCTGGCCTTCCGAACAGGTCGTGGCGATCCGCGCAAAAGTTCCGGCCTGGCTTGAGGTGCGCGGCCCCGACGGCACCATCTTTGTCTCCCGCACCCTGCAGGCCGGTGAAGCCTATCGCCCCGATGTGGGCGCCAACTGGACGCTTCACGCCAAGGACGGCGGCGCCTTCGAGGTGCTGCTGAACGGGACGCTTGTGGGCCTGCTGGGCGATCCCGGCGCCCCGGTGCTCGGTCGCCCCGTCGACAAGATCGCCAGTGCGCCGCCTCCGGTCGCGCCTGCCGGCGAGGGTTGATCCGGGAGGCTGAACGCCGCGCCCGGTTCCGGGCGTCACGGATTGCGCCTACATAGGGCGGACATGACCGACCTGCACCACATCCGCCCCTGGCGGCGCATCGAACGGCGCGTGTCGCGCCAGATCCACGTCGGCAAGGTGCCGGTGGGCGGTGGGGCGCCGATCACTGTGCAGTCGATGACCAACACGCTGACCTCGGACGCAGGCGCGACCATCGACCAGATACGGCGCATGGAAGAGGCGGGCGCCGACATCGTGCGCGTGTCCTGCCCGGACCAAGACTCCACGGCGGCGCTCTCGACGATCGTGAAGGCCGCAGCCGTGCCGATCGTCGCGGACATCCATTTTCACTACAAGCGGGGCATCGAGGCCGCCATCGCGGGCGCGGCGTGCCTGCGCATCAATCCCGGCAACATCGGTTCTTCGGCGCGGGTGAAGGAAGTGGTGCAGGCCGCGAAGGATCACGGCTGTTCCATGCGCATCGGCGTGAATGCAGGATCGCTGGAAAACGAACTGCTGGAGAAGTACGGCGAGCCTTGTCCCGAGGCGATGGTGGAGAGCGCGCTGCGCCACGCCACCATGCTTGAGGAGCACGACTTCCGCGAGTACAAGATCTCGGTGAAGGCGTCCGACGTCTTCCTCGCCGTCGCCGCCTACCAGCAACTCGCCGAAGCGACCGACGCGCCGCTGCATGTGGGCGTCACCGAGGCCGGCGCGCTTCGCATGGGCACGGTGAAGTCTTCCATCGGCATGGGCGCGCTCCTGTGGGCCGGCATCGGCGACACGATCCGCGTCTCGCTCGCGGCCGACCCCGTGGAAGAAGTGAAGGTCGGCAACGATCTGCTAAAGTCGCTCGGCCTGCGCCAGCGCGGCGTGAACATCATCGCGTGCCCGTCTTGCGCGCGGCAGGGCTTCAACGTCATCGACACGGTGGAAAAACTCGAAGCGCGCCTCGCGCACATCGCCGAACCGATCACGCTGTCGATCATCGGCTGCGTCGTGAACGGACCGGGCGAGGCGCTGATGACCGATCTCGGCTTCACCGGCGGCGGCGCGGGCTCGGGCATGATGTATGTGAGCGGGAAACCGGATCACAAGGTGACGAGCGAAGCGATGGTGGAGCATATCGTGGAATTGGTGGAAGCGCGGGCGCGCGCATTGCGAGTGGTGTAAATTAGCTGCAGTTAGGCTAACGCACTGTAGTGCTCGGGACGCATGCAAAACAACGCGATGGGGGAAACGACGATGAAATCATGGATTGTGGTGGGCGTATTGGCGCTCTGCGCTGGTTGTGTGTCCGTTCAGCTGACAAGTTCGGCTCCTACGACCCGTTCTGAGGTCGTTCAAGAAAAGAACTATCAGCTTGGCCAGCCTCGATCGATTGTCGTCGGCGAACAACTCATTCGAGTGAAGGATTACCAAGTCACTGTCAGGGAATCTGTGGCTTACAAAGCGGAGCGCCCGATAAGCATTGAAGGTGGTCCCGTTCGAATTGATCTCACGGAGGGTCAAAACCTCCGTGTGCTCGGACAAAGAGTGGTCGGGCAGCAAAATTTCACAGTGCTCGGCCTGAATAGATTTGGGATTCAGGTTTTCCCGGACGGCAGAATACACAACAAGGTTATCAATGGGTATGGGTTCGGCACGTCGGCCGTGGTCGAGATGGTGTACACCTTCAACATATCCCCGGCCGGTGCGTCGCTTGTGCCGGTAAACGAGCAGTCGATCCGAAGGGAAGCGTTTCGTCAAAATTACGAGATCGTCTTCAACGGAATTGATGGCTCCGCGATGCGCTTTCAATATCGAGAGTATTCGCCGGATGACCTCGCCCGCCCTGCGTTCTCGCAAGAGCTATCTTACCCTGTTACTAGTTCGACAATCCGGTTCAGAAATCTGCAAATACGAGTTATCGGCGTTAATGCAGAGCGCATTGAATACGAGGTCGTCAACGACACCCCAAGTTCGGGCTGATTTCTTTCAGGTTTTGAAAGCTAAGTTGATGACCGAAACCCGCGACGCGAACGGAAACATCCTCGCCGACGGCGACACCGTCCACCTGGTGAAGGACCTGAAGGTGAAGGGCACGTCCGTCACGCTGAAGCGCGGCACGGTGGTGAAGAACATCCGCCTCACCGACGACCCTGCCGAGATCGAGTGCAACGCCGAGAAGGTGAAGGGCCTCGTGCTGCGGACGGAGTTTCTGAAGAAGGCCTAGGCCGCGCGCGAGGGCAGCTGCTGGAAGCGCACGCTGTTGCCGTCTGCATCCTCCACATAAAGTTCGCGCGTGCCCCATGACTGATCCGTCGGCGGCATGCAGATCGCAACGCCTTTGGCGGCAAACTCCGCGTGCAGCGCATCGACATCGTCGGCGAGGATCGACGCGACATGCCCGGAGACGCCGTCGCCTGAAAACGAGGAGAGGTGCAGCACCGCATCGTCGCGCTGCACGACCATGTAGGCGGGATCGGGGAGGGTTTCGTCGGCGCGATATTCCGAGCGCACGGCAAAGCCCAGCTGGTCGACATAGACGCGCCGCGCGCCCGCCATGCGCGCCACATGCAGCAACGGAATCGATCGTCCCAGCATTTCGCGTCTCCGGTCCGCGACCGAGGTCACATTACCACCTCGAAACGAGCCCCAGAAACGCGCCGGTGCTACGCCAGCGCCGCCAGCAGAAAGGGACAGTTTCACATGGCCATCGACATCTCGAAAATCCTCTCCTCCCTCGGTGACGATCTCGTCGCGCAGGCGGGCGCGCCGCTCGGCCTCGACAAGGACACCTCCGTGCGCGTGGCGGCCGCGCTGTCGCAGCACATCGGCGGCGGCAAGGACCTCGCGATCAAGGCGACGGCCGCCGACACCGGCCTCACCGAGGACGTGATATCCTCCATGCTCAACAAGCTCATCGATACGGGCAAGGAAAAGCTGATGAACGAAAGCGGCGTCACCGGCGCGATCGACGACGCGAAGGCGCAGGCAACGGGCGCCATCGGCAATATCGGCGGCGAAGCCACGAAGGGCCTGATGGGCAAGATCGGCGGACTCTTCGGCAAGAAGGCCGGCTGATCTCGATTCTCTAGCGCGCGTCCGGCTGTCTGGTCGGATGCGCGGCCTGGAAGGCGGGGTGCGCCGCGGCCGCCATGTCGATTTCCGCGAGACGGCGGTAGTAGCGGATGTCGAGCGCATAGCGCGACACCGCCGCGTAGATTTGCGGCACGAGGCACACGTCCGCGAGCGTCGGTTCCTTGCCCCAGCACCACGGCCCGCCCGGCCCATCCGCGAGCATCTGCTCGATGGCGCCGAAGCCGTCCTTGATCCAGCGCATCGCCCACGCCGCGACGCCCGCATCGTCCTGCGCGTATTCTTTCCGCAGATACTGCAGCACGCGCAGGTTGCCGAGCGGATGGATGTCGCACGCGACGGCGTTCGCCAGCGCGCGGACTTTCGCACGTTCTACGGCGTCCTTCGGCAGCAGCGGCGGTTCGGGGTGCGTTTCCTCGAGCCACTCGATGATCGCCATCGACTGCGTCAGCGTCTCGCCGTCATCGGTTGCGAGCGCCGGCACGAAGCCCTGCGGATTGCGCGCGAGATATTCTGCCTCGCGCTGTGCTGCGGCCGTGAGTTCGATCGGCACATAGGTGTAGTCGAGACTCTTCAGCGCCAGCGCGATGCGCACACGGTGCGACGTGCCCGAGCGCCAGTAGTTGTAGAGCGTCAGCATCACCCGATCTCGAGTTCGAGCCGCGCCACGCCGTCCACGCGCGCGGTGATGTAGTCGCCGCGGGCGATGCGGCCGACGCCTTCCGGCGTGCCGGTGTAGATGAGATCGCCCGGCGCGAGCGACCACACTTCCGACAGCCGCGCGATGATGGCCGGCACCGGCAGGATCATGTCCGCGAGATCACCATGCTGGCGCATCTCGCCGTTCACCGCGAGTTCGATGGCGCCGCGTTTCGGGTGGCCGATGCGTTCGACCGGTACGATGGGCGTGATCGGCGCGGACGCCTCGAAGGATTTCGCGCGCTCCCAGGGTTGGCCCTTGGCTTTCGCATCGGCCTGGCGATCGCGCTTGGTGAGATCGATGCCGACCGCATAGCCATAGACGAGATCGAGCGCCTGCTCGTACGCCACGTCCCAGCCGCCACGGCCGATGGCGACGACGAGCTCGACCTCGTGATGGAGATTGTCGGTATCGGGCGGATAGGGCGCCTTCGGGCCGACCACGAGCGCATCCGCCGGCTTCATGAAGAAGAACGGCGGCTCCGCCGCCGGATCGCTCCCCATCTCACGCACATGCGCCGCATAGTTCTTGCCGACGCAATAGATGCGCCGGACGGGGAAGGCGTGGGTGGAGCCCTCGATGGGAACCGTGGGCGGGGCGAGGGGGAAGAGG
>JAWXBS010000123.1:0-25792 GCA_034440275.1 Alphaproteobacteria bacterium | reverse complement strand
GCAGAAGATCAGCCGAGCCATGAATTGATTGAGATCGTGGCGGCGTGCCTCGGACTCCCATTCTGGGTTTTCCGTGATCAGCTCCAGATAGAGCTTGTTAAGGCGCCCGGTCGCCTTGATGTCGATGGGGTTGTTCGCGACCTGGCGTACGGTCGAGATGCCCGCGAGGGGCAGAAACAGCCCAAAGTGTTTGGCGAAGTCGGCATAAGCGTAGGCAATGCCATCGCCTGACGCGATATCGTCGGCCTCAAACTCTTCGCCGTCCGTGGCGATAAGAAACTTGATCTTGCCTTTTTCGGTTTTGGGGCTCGTGCGCAATGCGGCGAGCGTCTCGCGTACTTTTCCTTTGTCGCACACGGCGATGTGTATGTTGTTGCGCTGGAGGACGCCGCCTTGAACGTCTGACGCATTGGTGGCGCCGCTGCGGAGGCGGTCAATCGTTGTCTTCTTGTTGCCGAATGCGGCGAGGAAAGCGTAGGCGAATTCGGTGGCATCAAATGGTGCCGCCGCCAAGTCTGATACAGCTTCTTCGATCTCGACGGCGTTCATCGTACAATTCCAGCTAAACCGAACTTGCGACCGCTTCGGCGCGGCTCACAACTATGTCGCGGTAGCGTCCAAGGGCATCGGCGTCGAAGCCACGCTCCAGCAACGCAGCTACATCACGGGCGTGACTGCGCACAGATTCCGCAAGCTCCGAAACACGTCGCCGAACAAAGGCGCCGCCCAGTCCCGTATCCGATGCGAATTGCGTCCAGGGCGCAACCTTCAGATCCTCGATTGTCGCCAACCCCGCGATCTTCATCGCGAGCTTCGGCGACACGCCCGGGTAGGCGATCGTGCACAGAAGGTCATAGAGCGGCGCCAGCACGGCACCATCAGGCCCATAGAGCAGGGAATAATTCTTGCCGTGCGCATCCGCGTTGCCAACGATCAATTGAAAGATCGCCGCGTCGAGAAGCTTCAGGACCTCAAGCGCGGGACGTGATGTGGCGTCACGCAACAACTGAAAACCTACCTTGAACGTCGGTCCGCCTTCGGCCGCGTACTTAAGTTCTGGCGGAATGCCGAGCGCCTGACAAAAATCTTCCTGATGCAGACGGCGCGCGACGCCGGCTTCATCAATGGCGCGATCGTAGCGTTCGACCAGCAGGAAAGGGCGATCTTTGATGCGGCGCGCTTCTACGCTGGCCACAGACAGACCTATCGCCGATGCGAGGCGCATGGCGAACGCCTCATTCTCTGTGGTTGCCGGAAATCGCGTCATTGGCGGCTTGAGAATATGCGTGGTTGGTTGACCGGGCGCTGGCAGAGCTATGGCGCCGTCCACCAGCACGACGGGAATTTTCGATTGCGCGCCCGCAAGCGATAGCCGCAGGCCCTCATCGCCGACGAGAAAGGGGCGCGTTGGTAGCGCATCAAGCATAGCGACGAGCGCGTTGTCGCCGAGCGGTTCGCGCGCCACCGAGCCGTCGTAGGCAGGCGGCGTCTCGCCCTCCGGCCATAGGGTGAGTGCGCCGGCGACATCCCCGCCGAGCGCTTTCAGAAACGCGAAGTCGTTGCCCTTAGAGATGCCAAGCGAGCGCGCGACCGCGTCCCTTTGTGCCTCCTCGGGCAGGAGGCCCGCGAAGAACGGGCGCGTGCGACGGCGATCGAACGGCTCTGCTTGCTTAGGCAGCGATCGCGACAGGGCTGGCCGATCGGCGTCGGCCAACCAGTCGGACGCATAGTCGAATGTCGTGTCGCCATGCTCGTCGAGCCGCAATGTTCCGACGATCGCGTCGTTCCACCAGACGGAGAGGGCGCTCTTCATCCTCGGGCGCCTGGGCGGGGTGCGGGCAGGTCGATGCGGATGTCGCCGCCGAGTGCGTCGAGGACGGCAAGCGCTTTCCCGAGCTGGGCTGTGGGCTTGCCCGCCTCCAGATCGACTATGAAGCGAAGACCCACGCCGGCGGCGCCCGCGAGTTCGTCTTGTCGGAGGCCTAAGGCGCGCCGCGCCTTGCGAATGGTCTCGCCGAATTGGATCGGTGTCATGGTTCAATCTTTCCCGCTCGGGAATATGAGATTCGCGGTCCCCTTATCAAGCTAAATCTTTACCGAACGGGAAATATCCTGTGTGTCGAGGGCTATACCCTACATATTTTCCCGATCGGGAATATTGTGTCGGGTGGGCGAGGCATCGATCTGCCCAGAGACTAAAGCGCGGACCAGCGCCTCCGGCCGGGTTGTGACCCCCAGCCGGACCTTGGCCCGTTCGAGGTGCCGGCGGACTGTTGCCAGACGAATATTCAGCGCCGCGCCGATCTCCGCGTCGCCGAGGCCTCGGCTGTAAAGGTTAAGGCAAGTGCGTTCGCGCTCGGAAAGCTGCGGCGCTACTCCACGTCCGTCCGATAGCCTTGCAAGCCGACAAAGGTGTTCATGCGCAATCACGCTGATCTGCCGCGACGCCTTGCATGAAAGGGGCGGAATGTCGTTGTGCTCGGACGCAAAAAAGCACGCGGCGCGGACGTGGATGCTGGAATGCACGGGCACCGCGTAGCCGTGGCCCACATGAAACGCCTTCGCTTCCTCCATCATCCGCAATTGTTTTGGCGACATACCGGCGCGCACGATCGGATCGCCCCAAATGAAGGGCTCTAACGTCCGATGGGCACGACTGATAATCGGGTCGATGCTCGAATATCCGCTGTCGTTATAGCGACGGCGCCATTCCGACGGGTAGTTGGTTAAAAATATTCGAGTGTGCGAGGCCTCGGGGGAGCCGCCACAGAGATATGATGCGTGCGGAAATCCCACGCTGCGTGCGGCCTCAAACAGCGCACCCGCAACATGATCCACAGTCTCTGCGCTTTCACACAGCGCATAGAACTCGGCAATGACGCCCAGCGTATCCATGCCCACCCATGGGGCCTGTGTGAATCAGAGCGTCCGTACAGACCACGTCCCTAGGGTTGTAATACGCGATGAGTCACACGTTGGATCAAGTGATCTCAAACGCGCTCCAATTTTCTCCTGGGCGTCATTGGTGACTTGTCACCAATGAATATGGTTACTTTTCCTGCCCCGACGGGCGCTCCGGATTCCTTGGTTATCGGGCAGTTGAAAGGCCTCGCGGGAAGCTGAAGGTCCGCGTGTGATCACCCCTCATTCCTCTGCGCAGATGCGCGGGATGGGAGGGGGCGATGGGCTGGCGAATTGCGAGCGCGCTGATTTTGATGGTCGTAGGCTTCACTGCCGCGACGCAATTCATCGCGCACGTGTTCGCTTATCAAGCCGCGCTCGGCGCTCCGCTCCTGACGATTGGCGAGACGCGCATCTATGCGCCGTGGTCAGTCGCTGCCTGGGATGCTCGTTGGGCTGACCGCTTTGCGCGGCCATTCGCAATCTCGCGCCTCATCTCTTTTGCGAGTGTCGCCATCGCGGCGCTTGTCGCGCTGAGCGCATTGGTAAAGTCGCGCGCCCTCAAACCATTCGGCGCGAACGCCTGGGGCGGCTTCGAGGATTGTGAAGCCGCTGGATTGTTTGCAGCGCAAGGGACGGTGCTCGGCAAGTATGCCGGCGAGATACTTTGCTTCGATGGGCCGGAGCATCAATTGCTTGTTGGCGCATCTCGATCCGGCAAGGGGCGCGGTCATGTCGTGCCGACTTTGCTGACGTGGCCACGGTCTGCCTTGGTGCTCGATGTGAAGGGCGAACTCGCCGACGGCGACCCGCGTGTCGGCTTTCCGGGGACAGCGGGTTTTCGCGAGACGATTGGCCCGGTGTTGCGCTTTGCGCCCACGCGCGGGGACTCGATCGCCTTCAATCCGCTGTTCGAGGTGCGTCTTGGCGCCGACGAAGTGCGCGACGTCCAAAACATTGTCGAGATCATCGTCGATCCTGCCGGCGATGGGCGCCATCAAGATTTTTGGGATCGTTCCGCCAAGCAGGTGATCGTTGGTCTGATACTGCATGTTCTCTATGCCGAGCCGCCGTCGCGAGATTCTTTCGCGACGGTGCGCGAGAAGCTCCGCGACCTACAGAATACGGCCAACGAGATGCGCACGACGCTGCATCGGCGCAATCCGGCGACGAACATGCCGGAAGTGCATCCAGAAGTCCTGCACGCCGCTGAGAGTTTCCTCGCGGGCGAGGAGCGCCTGCAATCGGGCGTCAAGGCGACGGCGGAGAGTTTCTTCGGTCTGTTCGCCGATCCGATCGTGGCGGCGAAGACGGCGACCTCGGATTTTCGCGTCGGCGATCTGATGTGCGGCGCAAAGCCGGTGACGCTTTTCCTCCAGCCGCCGCCGTCGGATGCGCAGCGCCTCATGCCCTTGATGCGGCTCATCCTGAACCAGATCGCCCGCGCGCTCATGGAAAAGCAGACGCAGGACGCGCAAGGTCGCGAGAAAAAGCATTCTCTGCTGCTCGTCCTTGATGAGTTTCCCCAGCTCGGCCGGATGCCGTTCTTCGAGACGGCGATGGGCGCGATGGCCGGCTACGGGCTCAAATCCTACCTGGTCTGCCAGAGTCTCAATCACATCACGCGCGCCTATGGCCGCGACAATGTCATTCTCGACAATTGTCATATAGTCACGGCGTTCGCCGCTGCGGACATGGATACTGCGAAGGCGCTTGCCGCGATGGCTGGCGAAGTCTGGGAGATGCGCCCCCAAGAGTCAGTCGATCGGCCGCGCTCGCTCTTCTTCGCGCGCGGATCGACAACGATGCGCGAAGAGCGGCGGCCGTTGATGTTACCGGGCGATGTCCGCGCGCTCCCGCGCGACGAGCAATTGACCTTCATCTCCGGGTCAAAGCCGATCCGGTCGCGCAAGT
The DNA here is from genome assembly GCA_034440275.1 of Alphaproteobacteria bacterium. Taxonomy (GTDB): domain Bacteria; phylum Pseudomonadota; class Alphaproteobacteria; order Caulobacterales; family Aquidulcibacteraceae; genus VFBF01. The sequence goes on along the minus strand of JAWXBS010000123.1, from coordinate 20,977 downwards.
TGCGCTTCGATCGCGAAGCAATCTTCCAAAGTCGGCTGCGGCCGAGCGCCGGAATGAAGCTCCCGCTCACTACGGCGCACGATTGGGTCCATGTGGCGCCACTTGGCCGACTTGTCACCGACAAGAAGGGCGCGACGCGCGTGCAGACGCCCGCGCCCGCGCCGGCGGGTCAGGCCGACCTCTTTGGGCATTTGAGCACGTCCGAACGCGCGTCGGCGGGTCTTCACCAGTCGCCGCCTGACGCGCCGCGCCAACAAGCAACCGGGATCTGAGCCATGGCGCGCAAGATCACCATCTACATGCCGGGCGATCTAGAAGATCGCATTGGCGACATCGCCACCCGCCAAGGCAGATCCGTCTCCAGCATCATCGTGGAGGCGGTGCAGGCGCGCTATGGGCGCAAGGACGGAGAGCAGATCGATCCGGCGCTGCGCCAGGTGGCGCGCATGGAAGCGCGGCTCGATAAAGCGATCCGCGACAACATCATGGTCAAGGAGGCGCTGCTCCTCTTTGTCCGCGTCTGGCTCGAACACAATCCTCCGCTCGACGAGCATCTTGAGGAAAGCGCCGCCGCGAGTGCGGCTGCGCGCTTCGAGCGTTTCCTGGACTTCGTCGCTCAGGCGATCAGTTCGGGGCGCTCTTTGGCGATCTTTGAGCCAGCCAATACGTCACCGTCGAATGGCGCCCTTGAAGAGGAGGCGTCATGAGCGTGCGCACGATCAGTCTCGCGCGCCGCCGCTCCGCGATCGAGCGGGCCTTGGGCGAGGGTGTAGCCGCCGCGCTCGCGCGGGCCGACGTTGTCGAAGCCATGATCAACGCCGATGGCGCGCTGTGGCTCGACGCGGTCGGCGAGGGCCTGGTCAATACCGGCATTGTCTTGAGCGCACACGACCGCGAGGCGGCGATCCGACTGCTCGCGCATGAGGCCGGCGAGACCGTCGGCGAGGACCGGCCGACGCTCGCAACAATCCTTCCCGACACGGCGGCGCGCGTGCAGGCCGTGCTGCCGCCGCTCAGCGCGGCGCCAATCCTGGTTATCCGCAAACGCCCGGACGTGATCTTCAGCCTGGAAGATTATGTCGCTGGGGGCATTGCAACCGAACTGCAAGCCGATCGATTGCGGCAAGCGGTAGTAGAACGGCGCAACATCGTTGTCGCCGGTGGGACGGGTTCCGGCAAAACGACTCTGCTCAATGCGCTGCTCGCCGAGCGTGCCTTCTCGGATGCCCGCGTCGTCATTCTCGAAGACACGGCCGAGCTTCAATGCGCAAGCGCGAACGTCGTGCGGCTCCTAACCAAGCGCACCGACCCTCCCGTCACCATGCGCGATCTGGTTCAGACAACATTGCGCCTTCGCCCCGATCGAGTCGTTGTCGGCGAGGTGCGAGACGGCGCGGCGCTTGAAGTGCTCAAGGCGTGGAATACCGGCCATCCGGGCGGACTTCTCACGCTGCATGCGAACTCCGCCGCCGATGCGCTCACCCGACTCGAAGACCTCTGCCTTGAGAACATCTCCGCTTCACCGAAGCGGCTGATCGCGAGCGCGGTCGATCTTGTCGTCTTCATCGCGCGCCGAGAGGGCGGGCGCGTGCTCACCGAGATCGTGAGCGTCAACGGCCTTCGCGGGGAATCCTATGTCTTGGAGTAACAACATGCTGCGCGCATCGACCAATAAAATACCAAAAGTGTTCGCCATTGCGATCGGCATCGCAGCGCTGGCTGCGCCAGCCTATGCGGCGGGCTCGGGCATGCCTTGGGAAGGGCCGCTGCAGCAGATTGTCGATTCGATCACCGGCCCGGTGGCGCGCGCCGCTGCTGTCATCGCCATCGTGATCGCTGGCATCACGATTATCTTCTCAGAAGGCGGTGGCGGTGTGCGCAAGCTCGCCTTCGTTGGGCTGGGCATCGCGATCATGTTCGCGGCCGTCAGCTTCTTCATGAACTTCTTCGGGTTCGCCGGCGGTGCGGTGCTGTGATGGAGGATGAGCCAGAAGGCTATCGCGTGCCGCTGCGCACGAGCTTAACCCGGCCGATCTTGCCCGGCGGCGTGCCGCGCGCGTTTGCGATCCTCAATGCGACGGTCGGCGCGGCCATCGGGTTTGGGCTGCAACAGCCTTTGATTGGCTTGCCGCTCTGGGCGATCGCGCAAGGCGCAGCGGCGTGGGCCGCATCGCGCGACCCCTGGTTCCTCGACACCTGGCCTCGGCATCTCGCCAAGCCAAGCTTCCTCGACGCGTGAAGGCGAACAATCATGCTTGACCTACGCCCCTATCAAAACCGTCCCGCGAAGCTGAGCGATTATCTGCCTTGGGCGGCGCTCATTGCGCCCGGCGTGGTGCTCAACAAGGACGGCGCGTTCCAGCGCACGCTGGCGTTTCGCGGTGTTGATCTCGATTCGTCGACGCCATCGGAATTGATGGGTGCAAGCGCGCGCCTCAACAATGCGCTGCGCCGGTTCGGCTCGGGCTGGTGCCTGCATGTGGAGGCGCGGCGTTCGCCGGCGCCGGGTTATCCCGACAGCCGCTGGCCCAATGCCCTCGCATGGCTGATCGATGAAGAGCGCCGGGCGGTTTTCGAGCACGCCGGCGCGCGTTTCGAGAGCCAGTACTTTCTCACGTTGACCTGGCTCCCGCCGGCGGAGCGTCAGGGCAAGCTCGAAAGCATGCTGTTCGAGGGCGGCGGCGGTGCCCGCGCTACCGATGCTGACGCCGCCGCGTCCGTCGATTATCGCGCTCATCTCGAACGCTTCGTGTCTGAGAGCGACCAACTCCTCGCGCTGTTTGAGACAATGGCGGCAGAGGCGCGCTGGCTCAATGACGAGCAGACGCTGACCTACCTCCATGATTGCGTGTCTGATCGACCGCACCGTGTCGTAACGCCCGAGACGCCGTTCCATCTTGATGCGCTCTTGTCTGATGCGCCATTGGTCGGTGGCCTCGCGCCAAAGCTGGGCGCCAATCATTTGAGAGTGATCTCGGTTCGCAGCTTTGTCACCGAGACAGAGCCTGGCCTTCTCGACGCCCTCAATCGTCTTGCCGTCTCGTATCGGTGGGTCACGCGGTTCCTGCCGCTCGACCGTGAAGAGGCGCGGCGCGAACTGGAGAAGATTCGCAAACGCTGGTTCTCGAAACGGAAGGGCCTGCTCACGCTGCTGCGTGAGGCGTTGTTCCGCGAAGAGGCAGCGCTCCTCGACAATGACGCGTCCAACCAGGCGGAGGATGCCGATTCCGCGCTTCAAGAATTGGCCGCCGATGCGGTTTGCGCCGGCTTTGCGACGCTGACGATTGTCGTCGCTGAGCCGAGCGAAGAAGCGGCGGACGAAGCCGTCCGGCAAATCCAGCAGGTCACCGACGGCCTTGGGTTCGTGATCCAGGTGGAATCCATGAATGCCGTCGAGGCTTGGCTCGGTGGACTTCCGGGCTCCGCTTATGCCGATGCGCGCCGGCCGGTGCTCTTGTCGCCAAGTCTCGCGCACCTGGTGCCGACGAGCGCGGTGTGGGCGGGCGCCGCGCGCAACGCGCATCTGGATGGTCCGCCGTTGATGCTGACAGCGACGGACGGCGCAACGCCGTTTCGCCTGAACCTTCATGTTGGCGATGTCGGTCACACACTGATTGTCGGTCCGACCGGCGCCGGCAAATCCGTCCTGCTCGCCACGCTCGCGGCTCAATGGCTGCGCTATCCCGAAGCGCAACTCTACCTCTTTGACAAGGGGCGATCCGCGCGCGCCACAATTCTGGGATTGCAGGGCGACTTCTTCGATCTCGGCGAAGAGGGCGCACTGGGGCTCCAGCCATTGGAGCGGATAGACGACGAAGATGAACGCGCCTGGGCGCTCGAATGGATTGTCGGCCTGCTCGCTGGCGCCAAGGTTGCGGTATCGCCGGAGCGTAAAGCAGAACTCTGGCGCACATTGGAGGTGCTGGCGGGTCGCACCCGCGAGGATCGCACGCTGACCTTGTTCGCGGCTCTGGTGCAGGACCGCGACGTGCGGGCCGCGCTTCAGCCCTTCACGCATGTCGGTCCATACGGCCGGCTTCTCGACGTGGAGCGATCCTCATTGGGTTATGGCGCGGTCCAGGCGTTCGAGATGGACGATCTCATGCGCCGGCCCGATGCTGCCGGCGCGGTGCTCGCTGCGCTCTTTCACGCCCTTGAGCAGCGCTTCGATGGCCGCCCGACGATGCTTGTGCTCGATGAAGCATGGCTCTTCCTGAAAGATGCGTTCTTCGCCGCGCAAATCCAGGATTGGCTGAAGACGCTGCGCAAACGCAATGTTGCTGTGGTGTTCGCCAGTCAGGAATTGGCGGACGTGGAGGCGAGCCCGATCGCCTCCACGATCATCGAAGCGTGCGCCACGCGCATTTTCCTACCCAATGATCGCGCCCGCGAGCCGCGGTCACGCGCCTTCTATGAAGCGCTTGGTCTGAACGCTCGCCAGATTGGTTTGATCGCCAGCGCCACATCGAAGCGCGATTACTATTTCGTGTCGCGCGAAGGCTGCCGCCTCTTCGAACTGGGTCTTGGTCCAGCCGCTCTGGCTTTCGTGGGCGCGTCGCGTCCCGAAGATCACACGATGATGGACCGCGTCGTTGCAGAGGCTGGGATGGCTGGCTTCGCGGCGGCCTGGCTGGACGCGCGCGGGCTTCGCGATGCAGCGGAGGCCATTCGGCGCTTTGAGCGCACCTCGGTCGCGGCGCCATCCATTTCGTCCACCACGACCGAACATCTCATTCCGGCAGAATAGGAGCAGCCCATGCGTGGATCGTTGTCAAAACTCTTGGCGGGCGCAGCGCTCGCTGCGTTGCTCGCAATTGGGCCGGCACAGGCGCAATTGCCGGTGATCGATCCTGCAAATCTGGCGCAAAGCGTCATTCAGGCGGCGCACGCGCTCGAACAGATTCACAACCAGGTCCAGCAGATTGAACAGCAGGCTCGGATGCTGGCGAGCAATCCGCTTCAGCTTTCACCGGAACTCACCGCCTCCATTCAACGGGCACGCTCTCTCTTCACTACGGCTCAAGGCATCGCGTTCGATGTGCAAAGGGTCGGGGAGGACATTCGCACGCTTTATCCGGACACATGGGAGAACTTCAATCTCAGGGACATCGTTTCGCGGTCAGATCAATGGATCGCGGAAGATCGCCGCGCCCTTGAACGCGCGATGCGCGCCGAAGCGAACGCGGCAGAGGCGGTCGAGACATCACGTGGTCGCATCGATCGTGCGCTCTCGGCTTCATCGGGCGCTGAAGGCCAAACCGGCGCGGTGCAGGCCGGGAACCAGCTCCTGGGTATTCAAGCCACGCAACTTGCGGAAATACAGGCGCTGCTCGCTGCCCAAAGCCGCGCACTCACGACCGAGAGATTGCAACGCGCCGCGCAGGAGGCGCGAGGCCGTGAAATTCAACGCCGTGCTTTCCCGACCGATTCAACGGGCGATCTGCAGCCCGCGCGAACTGCGTTCTGAGGACAACGCGCCATGGACCCGTCCACAGTCAATTCCTTCCTCGACCAGTTTCTGGCGGTGGCGGATTCCGGCTTCGGTCTGATCCGTGGCGACGTGAACTTCGTGCTGAACGCGCTGATCGTGATCTCGATTGTGTTGGCGGGCGCTCAATGGGCGTTGGCGGGAGAAGCGCCGATGGCGCCGTTCTTCCGCAAGGTGCTGTTCATCGGACTGTTCGCGTTCCTCATCAACAATTGGGACGCGCTTGCAACCGCGATCAATCAGTCGGGCGCGATGCTCGGTCTGCGCGCCGGCGGCGGTTCGATGACAATGGCAGACCTTCACAATCCGGGTCGCGTCGCGCGCATCGGCATGGATCTGTTTGGCCGGACGGTCGCGTTGTCGGAGGGCATGAACATCCTCACCGATTTCATTCCGATGGTGACGATTCTGTTGGCGGCCGTCCTGGCGATGATCGGGTTCTTCGTTCTGGCGCTGCAAATCTTCGTGGCGCTGATCGCGTTCAAGCTCGGCAGCCTTGCGGCGTTTGTGGCGTTGCCGTGGGGCGTCTTCAGCGGCACATCCTGGGTGGCTGAACGGCCGCTTGGTTGGGTCGCGGGTAGCGCCATCCGACTCTTCATTCTGGCGCTGATCGCGTCGGTTTCGCTCACCTTCGTCAACACGTTGCCCGCGACGCTGACGCTCGACGCGGGCGGGGCGCTCAACGTGCTCCTGTTCGGTCTCACCGTGCTAGCGCTCGCCTGGTTCGGACCGATGCTAGCGAGTGAAGTGATGCAGGGTCAGCCGCATCTGTCGGGCGCCGACGCAGTGCGCACCGGGATTGGCGCTGCCGCGACCGGAATCGGCGCCGCCATGACCGCACGCTACGTCGCCGTGAGCTCGTTCAATGCGGTCAAAAGCATCGGACAGCTCGGGCGATCGGGCAAGGGAGGCGGAGGGAGCGGCGGAGGCGGTCGCGGTCGTGCGTCGCCGCCGGTCAATTATTCCGCGATGCAGCCCAAGCCCGCGCCGCCGACCAAACCGAATTCGAGTGCTTCTGGGGGACGTCCATGAATATGCCATTTCGCTCGCCGGCAAAGAGCTTCGCCGCTGATCCGCCCGGCACGCCTTATCGCCGCGCCGCGCAAGAATGGGATGCGCGCATGGGGTCCGCTGTGCTCTCCGCACGCACGTGGCGCACGATGGCGTTCGTCAGCCTCGCGCTCGCGGGCTTGCTCGGGGCTGGATTGACCGCCGTCGCCATGCAGCGGCGCACCTTTGTCCACGTCGTAGAAGTAAGCCCCGAAGGGCAGGTGCTTTCGGTACGCAGCGCCGATGGTCGCTGGTCGCCGACGCAAACGCAGATGGCCTATCATCTCGGGCGGTTCGTGCGTCTTGTGCGGTCGTTGCCGACCGACGGTGTTGTGCTCCGCGAGAACTGGCTCGACGCCTACAAATACCTGACGCCGGCGGCTGCAACGCAGCTCACCGAGATGGCCCGCTCCGACGATCCATTCATGAGCCTCGGTCGCGTCGGGCGCACCGTGCATATTCGATCCATCATCGCGCGGTCCGATCATGCCTGGGAGGTGAGTTGGATCGAGCGCTCGACCAACGAAACCGGCACGCCGGAGCCCCAGATCTATACCGGCGTCTTCACCGTCACGACGCGCGCGCCGCGCAACGCCGACGAGATCGCTTCTAATCCGCTCGGCCTCTTCATCACAGACTTTAGCTGGAGCCGTGAGCGATGATCTGTCGTCCACTATTCCTCGGCGCAACGCTTATGCTTTTGAGCGGATGCGCAACCACCGTCGCCGCCCAACCGGCGCCGCCGCCGCCGCCCGTGTCCATCGCAGCGCTCGCGCCGGCTCGCGCCGCGCCCTCCGCGCCTCGGCCGTGCGTGTCAACCCGGCGGGTTCGGTGTCCAACACCCGTCGATGTACTCGCAGCCGCCAACGGCGCTGCGCGACAGCAGCCACTTGCCGGCGGCTTCACAGAGGCGCGGCACGTTTACGCCTATGCGCCGGGCGCGATCTACGAACTCTATACAAACCCTGGTTTCATCTCGACGGTCCTGCTCGAACCAGGTGAGACGATCAACGCCATCGCTTCAGGCGATACGTCCCGCTGGATGGTGACGGAAACCAACGGTGAATCCGAAGGCGAGGGACGCACGATCGTTCTGGTGAAGCCGCAGACAATCGGATTGCGCACGAACATTGTGCTGATCACCGATCGGCGGACTTACACGATAGAAGCCAGCTCTTCAGCGGGCGCCGTCTATTCCGCGCAGATCGCCTGGTCCTATCCCGCCGCTCAAGGTGAAGCAGGCGCAGCGACAGCGCGCCCGATGAACGAGAATTATCGCGTGCGCACCGTGCACGGCGTGCGCCCCTCTTGGTTGCCATCGCGCGTTTATGACGACGGACGGCGCACCTGGCTTGAGTTTCCCGAATCTGTCGGTTCTGCGGACATGCCGCCGCTCTTTGTGATCACGCCCGAGGGCGCGGAACTCGTGAACTACCGGGTACAGGGCCGCCGCTACATGGTCGATCGCATCTTCGATGTCGCGGAATTGCGGTTCGGCACGCGCGCGCCGATCGTGGTTCGCATTGAACGACGAGCAACCCGCGCCGGCCAGAGCGCGCGGTCATGAGGCTGGTCGCTGCAAACGAGACTGGCACGGCTGACGCTGCTGGCGTCGCAATCCGCGCCAAGCCGCCTTCGCCGAAGCGGCTATCGCGCAAGGTCTTGCTCACGGGATGCCTGGTGTTTGGCGGCATCGTCGCGTTCGCGCTGGTGAATGGCCTGAGTGAACGACCTGATCGACGCACCGCCGATCAAGCGCAGAACATCGGCGCGGCATCGGGTCCGCCGGATTCCATTCGGTCGGCAAGTTCTGACTACTCAGTTGGCGATCTGCCGCGCGCCGATGCGCTGGAAGCGCCGCGCGATATGCCCTGGGGCGATCATCCCCCGCCTGAGGGCGCGCGAGGTGCGGACCTTGGGCCGCCGGCGGATGCCGCATGGGCCGAGCGCGGCGCGTCAACTGTGCACACTGCGGGAGCTCCCGTTGCGGACCCGCAAGCGATCGCCCGAACCTCTCCGATCCTTTTCGCCGACAGCGGCGATCGCCCGGCTGGTTCCCTCGCGAATGGCGATGGCGCATACGGCGGCCCGCGCGCTGCGTTCCTCGCAAGCCAGCGCGGCACATCTGCTGACCGACTGGATAGCGCGCTTACGCCGCCGAGATCGGCAAATGAGATTCTCGCGGGTTCGGTCATTCCGGCGGCCTTGGTGACGGAACTCAATTCCGATCTGCCTGGCCGTGTGATCGCGCAAGTCACCGCGCCTGTTTACGACAGCGTGACCGGCGGTCGCCTGCTGATCCCGCAAGGCGCGCGCCTCATGGGCACCTACGATTCCGCCAACGCCTACGGTGATCAGCGACTTCTGTTGGTGTGGAATCGTCTCATCATGCCGAACGGCTGGTCGATCGCGCTCCAGGGCATGGAAGGCGCTGATCCATCGGGCGTGGCCGGTTTGCGCGACCGCACCGATTTCCACTTGGGCCGCCTCGCGGGCGCGGTTGGCCTCTCCTCAATCATCAGCGTTGTCGCGAACAATGCGGAAAATGACCAGCGAACTGGAAGCTTTGCCCAGACCGTCGGCGACGCCGCCGCGCAGGAAGCGGCGCGCACCGGAGGACGTATCGTTGATCGTGAATTGTCAGTGCGTCCAACCCTGCGCGTGCGCGCCGGCGCGTCGGTTCGCGTTCTCGTGACGCGCGATATCCGATTGCGCCCGTACCCGGTCAATTGAGCCAAGGGGCAGAACAATGCTTCGCAAGAAACAGGCAGCGAGCTTTCTAGGCGTAGCCCCGAAAACGCTCGCCAATTGGCGCTCCCTTGGGAAGGGGCCGAAGTTCTGCCGGCTAGGGCGGGTCATTGCCTATCGACAGGGGGATCTGGAAGCCTTCGTCGAACAGCGCCTGTCTGAACCTGCGGGGCCGTATGAGTCCAACCCGCGAGGTCGGCGCGCGGGCTAGCGATCAAGCGTCGAGGTAGTCTTGTCGCTTCGCTCGGATGCCCCGGCTCTGGTAGTGACAATGTCGATGGCATCCTCGCGGGGCTCTGGTAATCGCCGCGTGGCGATCGATCATCAACGAGACGAAAACGGCTCCGAATCTTCGTGACTACATGATGCACGTCGCTAGACGATTTCGAATCGCGGTACTTTTGACGGTATGATTTTTTCCATGCTCTCAAAACGGCATATTTTAAAAGCATTTCGTATCTCGTTGATAATCGAGTGGGAATGATTCAGGGCAATTCCGCCGTGGTGGCGAATGCTTTTGCCCGTGCTGAGATCAGTTGAAACGAGGCTAACTATGTCCGGTGTCGCCAATGATGCCCGCTTCTGGGATCGTATTGCGCGCAAATACGCCGCCGATCCGATTGCGGACATGGCCGGTTATGAACGTACGCTCGAACGCGCGCGGCAATATCTGAAGGCCGGCGACACGGCTTTGGAGTTTGGCTGCGGAACGGGAACGACCGCGCTCAAGCTTGCGCCGTCCGTCGCGCGATACCTTGCGACGGATATTTCACCGGAAATGATCGCGATCGCACGCGAAAAGGCCAAAGCGGAAGATTGCAGCAACGCCGAGTTCGAAGTTGCGACGCCCAATGCGGCGCCATGGTCCGCCGAGACCTTCGATGTCGCTCTGGGCTTCAACATCCTGCATCTGGTGGCCGGGCGAGAAGCGGCTTTGAAGGGCGTGCATCGACTGCTAAAGTCTGGTGGGCTCTTCATCTCCAAAACGCCGTGCCTCAAGGAAATGAACCCGCTCATTCGCGTGGCGGTGCCGGTGATGCAGGCTTTCGGAAAAGCACCCTATGTGGCGTTCTTCACCGCGCAGGAGCTGGAGCGAGAGATCGAGGCCACGGGATTTGAGATCGTCGAACGCGCTCACCACGCCTCGCGGGGCAAGGACTCGCGACCGTTCCTCGTGGCGCGAAAGCGGTAAAGGTAGAGCGGTCTATCGCACCCAACTGATCCGCTCACTCGCTGTGCGTATGGACTGGCGGATCGGGCTGCTTCGTGTGCGAGACAGCTGACATGACCCCAAGGCCCGCGATGATCAGCCCTCCCACGCCGATCCATGTGTTGGGCACATTGAGCAGGTAGGCGCCGTAGCCGAGTCCCGCCAGAAGGACGATGAAACCGATGACGTACAGAGTGAAGGCTGACATGGCTTTTGCTCCCGCAGTGTTCGGGGCGAGAACGCGCGGAACTGGCGTGCGTTCCATCGGCGGTACGGCGAAGGCGAGGGACGATGACGAAGACGGCAGGGATTACGCTCTACGGAATCCCCAATTGCGACACGGTGAAGAAGGCCCGTGACTGGCTGACGGCGCACGCGTTCGACTACGCGTTCCACAACTACAAGACTGACGGCATAGACCGGCGACATCTCGACGCTTGGGTGAAGCGGGCCGGCTGGGAGATCGTGCTCAACCGTGCGGGTACGACGTTCCGCGCGCTTTCGGACGACCAGAAGGCCGACATCACGGCGCGCAAGGCGGTCACGCTGATGCTGACGCAGCCCTCGCTCATCAAGCGGCCCGTCCTCGAGCGCGGCGACACGCTGCTGCTCGGCTTCAAGCCGGAGATCTATGCCGAGGCGTTGGGCGCCTGAGACCGAAGGGCGCCCGTTCCAAGGCCCATGGCGGGCGCTCCCGAGGCCGGCCCAAACGCCTTTTTCTCGCCACGATCGGGCACGGTGCATCCAAACACCCCCGGTGCCGCATCTTCCTTGTGTCCCCGCCACGAAGGCGGAACGAGATCAAGGAGACAGCAACGTGTTCGAAACCATCATCATCTTCGCCATCCTCGGCGTCTTCGCCGGCCCGCTCGCGGGCCTTGCCTTCACCCGGTCCTGAACCGCAACTGAGCCATCTGGGAGAACTTCGTCATGGAATCCATCGTCATCCCAATCGCCATGTTCGGCATGATCCTGGGGATCGTCGCCGTCTCTGTCTGGGGCTCCACCCAATCCAAGAAGGAGGCCAACGAAACCCTCCGACGCGCCATCGACGCCGGCCAGACGCTGGACAGCGAAGCGATCAGCGCCATCGGCAAGCCGGTGCGGTCCGCCGCGCAGGACCTTCGGGGCGGCATCGTCCTGGTGTCGCTGGCGGTCGGACTGATCCTCGCGGGGCTCATGGCGGCCGGGGCCTTGCCCTTCGCCGGCAAGGGCTGGGATGACGACGCGGGCGTCGGCTTCTTCATCGCCGCCATGATCGTGGGTGCCATCGGGGTCGGTCAGCTCGTGGCGGGCATGGTCCGCAACGACAAGAAGGGCGCTTGAGCGATCCCGACGAGGCTCTGGCCAAAGAAGCGAAACGAGGCTCGACACGTGCTTTCGAGAGCCTCGTTCGGCGAAATCAGAGCCTCGTGCGCGGATTTCTCCGCCGGCTTGCAGCCGGCGACGCCGCGCTCGCCGACGACCTTGCACAGGAAACCTTCGTGATGGCCTGGCGCAGGATCGGATCGTTCGAAGCCAAGGGGACGTTCAAGGGGTGGCTCTGCCGGATCGCTTACACGCAATTCCTGCAGAACCGCCGCTCCGCCAAAGCGTCCCAACGCCGAGAGGATGAAGTGATGGCCATGGCCGAAACCGTGCAGGACGATCGCGCCTCCAGCGAGGCCCGCATGGATCTGGACAAGGTCATGGGCGTTCTTTCCCCTGAGCAACGGGCCGCCATGGCTCTCTGCTACGGGGAAGGGATGTCACACGCTGAAGCCGCTGAAGCGTTGGGGCTTCCCTTGGGCACCGTTAAGTCACATGTTGTCAGAGGCCGTGCCAAGGTGTTGGCCGAGTTCCAGGGAGCAGCCGCATGACGACCGAAGAGAGCGAGGACGCCAAAATGCGTGCGCTGTTCGGCGAAGCGTCACAGCCCCCCATGGGCGACGAGGACTTCGTTCAGGGCGTTATGGCCCGTGTCGATGAGGCCAAGGCCTTCCGTAAGGTCCGTTCCAGCGCCGTCGCGCTTGGCAGCGTGGCGCTCGGGGTTGCGGTCCTGTGGCCCTTCAAGGCAGCGATCGTCACCGCACTCACCGTGCCGTTGGCGCGTTACGTGCCCGACGCCTCCATGCTCAGTGCCGGCACCCTGGCCATGCTGATTGCGGTCGCCGCGAGCGCGGCCGGTCTTGTGTACGCCGAGAAGGGCTGACCCTCCCGCACTGCGACATAAGGTGCTAGGCATCGTCCATGTCACAGCACGCCCAGACCAAACGTATCTCTGCCCCGGAAATCTCCGCCCGCAAGGGCGGAGAGCCGATTGTCTGCCTGACGGCCTACACGGCTCCCATGGCGCAAATCCTCGATCCGCACTGCGACCTGCTGTTGGTCGGCGATTCCGTCGGCATGGTGGTCCACGGCCTGCCCACCACAGTGGGCGTCACCATGGACATGATGATCCTGCACGGTCAGGCGGTCATGCGCACCGCAACCCACGCCATGGTCGTCGTGGACATGCCTTTCGGTTCCTATGAGGCCGGGGCGGAAACCGCCTACGCCAATGCCGCGCGGATCATGAAGGAAACGGGCTGTCAGGCTGTGAAGGTCGAGAGCGGCCCGGAAGTGGCGCGCACCGTGGAGTACATGGTGCGTCGCGGTATCCCGGTGATGGGCCACATCGGGCTAAGGCCCCAGGCGGTCAACGTCGACGGCGGGTTCCGCGCCAAGGGCCGCAATGAGGATGAACGCGAACGCGTGATCGCGGAGGCCAAAGCTACCGACGACGCCGGCGCGTTCGCCATTGTGGTGGAGGGCGTCGCCGAGGAACTGGCTGCGGAGGTCACCAAGGCGGTTCACGCCCCCACTATCGGAATCGGCGCCTCGGCCGCTTGCGACGGTCAGATCCTCGTCACCGACGACATGCTGGGCCTGTTCGACTGGACGCCCAAGTTCGTGCGCCGCTACGCGGACCTGCGCCGCCATGTCGGTGACGCAATCGCAACTTACGCCGCCGATGTCCGGGCGCGGCGCTTCCCGGCCTCGGCCGAGACCTACGCCTTCAAGAAGAAGGCCTGATACCGGCCATAGGCCAATTGGGGACAGCCCGCGCGTTGCGGGCGGGCGCGGGCGCGGCTAGCTTCCGCCGCCGCCAGAAGGGTCCGTTTTGGGGGTATTTCCCCTGCGGGCAGGACGACATTGGGATGGATCGCGCGTGACCGACCTTTTTGAAGAAGTCGAAGAAAATCTTCGGCGCGAGCAACTTCAGGAAATCTGGAAGAAGTACGGCGTGCTGATTATCGCCGGCGCCGCCGCGCTCGTGCTCGGAGTCGGCGGCTTCGGCCTCTATCGCGGCTGGGCCGAGAACCGCTCGAAGGACGCGTCGCAGGAGTTCGTGGATCTGCAGGCGCTCGCCGCGACCGATCCGCAAGCCGCCGAGCCCAAGCTCGCGGCTTTCGCAAAGTCTGCGCACGGCGGTTACAAGGCGCTCGCCGAAATGGAACGTGCGAGCGTGCTGCAGGCCGAAGGCGATCTGCCGGGCGCCATCCTCGCGTTCGACAACGCCGCGAAACTCGCCAACGACAAGGCCGTCAAACAATCCGCGCAGCTGCGCGCCGCCTACATCGCGGCCGAAAGCGAACCATTCGCCGCGATCGAAGCCCGCGTGAAGCCTCTCATCGAGGGCGGCGGCGCGTTCGGCTATCTCGGTCGCGAACTGCTGGCGGTGGAGGCGTTCGAAGCCGGCAAGCCGGAACGCGCGCGCACCGAATTCGACTACCTCGCCACCGCCTTCGACGCGCCGCAGGGCGTGCGCGAACGCGCGCAACGATTCATGGCCGTGCTCGGCCCAGCGCCTGAAACAACACCTGAAGCAGAACCAGAAGCGACGCCTGCGCCCGCAGCGCCCGCCGCCGCAGACAAGACCGGAGAGAAAAAATGAGCGCCTTTCGCCCCATCGTCATGATCGCGGCGGCCGCCGCGCTGTCGGCCTGCTCCAGTGCGCCGAAGGTCTGGCCGTTTGGCGGAAGCGATGCGCCGACCGAAACCGCGCCGGCTGATGGTCGCATCTCCATTCTGTCGTTCGAGCAGAAGCTCGAGGCCGATACCGCGCTCGCGGGTCGCACGCCCTATGTGCCGCCGCCGTCGGACGTCGCGTCGTGGCCGCAGCCGGGCGGGCCGCCCGACAATGCCCCCGCGCACGCCAACATTGCGGGGGACTTCTCCATCGTCGCGCGCCGCGACGTGGGGCAGGGCTCCAGCAGCAATGCGCGCATTTCTTCCCCGCCGGTCATCGCCGACGGCAAGATCTTCGTGTTCGATGCGGACCAGCGTCTCTCCGCCTTTCCGCTCGATGGGGGCGGCCGCATCTGGTCGCGCGATCTTTCGCCGCGTCGCGGCCGCGACAAGAACGCCCTCGGCGGCGGCGTCGCGTTCGCGGACGGCAAGATTTTCGTGACCTCGGGCTTCGGCTTTGCCGCGGCGCTCGACGCCACGACCGGCGCTGAAGTCTGGCGCACAAACACGCAAGCGCCGATCCACGCTGCGCCGACCGTGTCGGGCGGGCGCGTGTTCGCGGTCACCAACGACAGTGAACTCCTCGCATTCGACGCCACGACCGGCACTGTGCAGTGGACCCACCAGGCCATCGCCGAACCGGCGCGTATTCTCTCGGCGTCCAGCCCTGCGGTGAGGGGCGACCTCGTTGTCGCGCCCTTCGCCTCGGGCGAAGTGGTGGCGCTGCTTGCCGCCAACGGTCGCCGTCTCTGGGTCGATGCGCTGACCCGCGCAGGTCGCCTCACGTCGCTCTCGGCGATCAACGACATCGCAGGTCGTCCGGTGGCGCTCGACGGCGTCGTCTATGCCGCCAGCCACTCGGGGATTCTCGCCGCTATCGACCAGCGCACGGGCCAGCGCATCTGGGCGCGCGGTCTTGCGTCCACGCAGACACCGTGGGTGGCGGGTGACACGCTCTTCATCGTCACGGTCGACGGGGAACTGACCGCCATCGAACGCACGACAGGTCAGGCCTTCTGGGTGACGCAACTGAAGCGCTACCGCGACGAAGAGGACCGCAAGGGCCGCATCGCCTGGACTGGCCCGCTGCTCGCGGGCGGCAAGCTTGTGCTCGCGTCTTCGGAAGGCGAGGCGGTCATCGTCAACCCGACCACGGGCGCGGTGGAGAAGACCCTGAACGTCGGCGGCCCGGTCTATATCGCACCGGTCGCGGCGGCCGGTCAGGTCTTCCTGCTGAGCGACGAGGGGAAACTCGTCGTTATTCGGTAGAAATCTGCTAGACGACGGTCACTGCAGCGAACCGGCGTTCCGTTCGCCGGGAAAATACCATGGTTCTGAAGCTGGCGATCGTCGGCCGACCCAACGTCGGCAAGTCCACCCTGTTCAATCGGCTCGCGGGCAAGAAACTCGCGATCGTGGACGATTTGCCCGGCGTTACCCGCGACCGGAAGGAAGCGACGGGCCGCCTCGGCGACCTCGACCTGCACCTGATCGACACGGCCGGATTCGAGGATCTCACGGACGAGAGTCTCGAAGCGCGCATGCGCGCGCAGACCGAAGCCGCCATCGCCGACGCCGACATGTCGCTCTTCCTCGTGGATGCGCGCACGGGTGTAACGCCGCTCGACGAGCGGTTCGCGGAGGTGCTGCGGCGCTCCGGCAAACCGGTGGTGCTCGCCGCCAACAAGCACGAGGGGCGTGCGGGTGAGTCAGGATGGCTTGATGCGTTCGCGCTCGGCTTCGGCGAACCCGTCGCGCTCTCGGCCGAACACGGCGAGGGCATGAGCGAACTTTACGCCGAGATCGTCGCGGCCATGCCGCACGAAGAAGCGCCAGAGGAAGAAGATGTCACGGACGAAAATCGTCCGATCAAGCTCGCGATCATCGGCCGTCCGAATGCGGGCAAGTCCACGCTGGTGAACGCGTTGATCGGTGAAGATCGTCTGCTTGTCGGCCCTGAAGCGGGCATCACGCGCGACGCGATCTCCGTGGACTGGGAGTGGAACGGCAAGAAGATCCGTCTCGTCGATACCGCCGGCATGCGACGCAAGGCGCGCGTGCAGGGACGGCTTGAGCAGATGTCGGTCGCCGACACGCTGCGCGCGATCCGCTTCGCGGAAGTATGCGTGCTGGTGATGGACCAGAACGAAGCGTTCGAGAAACAGGACCTCACCATCGCCGATCTGGTCGTGCGCGAAGGCCGCGCACTGATCTATGTGCTCGCCAAGTGGGATCAGGCCAAGGACAGCGCCGCGCGTTTCAAGGAATTGCGCGAACGGTGTGAAGACGCGCTGCCGCAAACGAAGGGCGCGCCGATCGTGCGTACGTCGGCGCAGGCGGGTCGCGGATTGCGGGAGGTGATGGAGGCTGTCACCGAAGTGTACGGCGACTGGAATGCGCGCGTGAAAACGCCCGATCTCAATCGCTGGCTCCAGCACGTTATCGCCAAGCACCCGCCGCCGGCGGTGGACGGCAAGCGGATCAAGCCGCGCTACATCACGCAGATCAAATCGCGCCCGCCGACATTCGTGCTCATCTCCTCGCGCGCAACGAAAATGCCCGAGAGCTACAAACGCTATCTGACCAACGGCATCCGCGATGCGTTCAATCTCGGCGGCATGCCGATCCGCCTGACCGTGAAGCAGAACCGCAATCCGTTTTCCAGCGGCGAGGAGTGAGACGCCGCGCTTGCGGCGCCGGCGCATCCTGCGGCAGGATTTGAGCGCATCGCGCGGAGGGACCCATGCACGGAGAGCCGGTCGGACTGGCGCGCATCTGCGCGTGCATTCTCGCCGCCGTCGGCTGGTTCGGACTGGTCGCGCAGCTGATCGTCTCGCTGGGCCTCTTCGCCGATCAGGGCCGGACGGCGCTGGACGCCGTGTGGGCCTATCTTGGCTATTTCACCGTGCTCACGAACATCCTCGTTGCGACGGCACTCACACGCTTCGCCATCGGCGGCGTCCACCGGCCGAGCAACAGCGTGATGACGGCGGTGACGTGCTACATCCTGATCGTCGGCGTGACCTTCGTGACGCTGCTGCAGAATCTCTACGACTTGAACGGCCTGCATCTCATCGCCGATCGCACCATGCACCACGTCATGCCGGCGCTGACGGTGCTGTTCTGGTTCGCCTTCGTGCCGAAAGGGACGCTGCGCTGGCGCTATGTGCTGGGTTGGATGGTCTTTCCGCTCACTTATGTCGTCTACGCAGTGCTGCGCGGCGTGGTGGAAGGCTTCTACCCGTATCCCTTCATCGACGTGTCGAAGATCGGTTGGGGCCAGACGGCGATCAATAGCGTGGGCTTGTTCGCGGCGTTTCTTCTGGTCGGCCTCGGCGCGATTGCGCTCGACGGCGTACTCGGCAAACGCGCTCAGGCGGCGGCGTAGCGCACCCGTTCTGCGTGGCGCGAAGAGTCCGGCGACAGCAGTTCAACCACCAGCGGCGCGACGTCGTCGGGAGACTTCACCGTCATCGGATCTTCGCCGGGAAACGCCTTCGCGCGCATCACGCTGCGTGTCGCGCCGGGATCGAGGATGTTCACGCGCACGCCGGTGAAGCCGACTTCCTGCGCGTAGGACAGCGCCATGGATTCAAGCGCGGCTTTGCTCGCGCCATACGCGCCCCAGAAGGGTCGCGGCGATTGCGCGACACTCGACGTCACGAAGAGCGCGCGTCCCGGCGGCGTCGCGCCGCGCAGCAGGCGATCCATCGAGCGGATGAGCCGCTGATTGGCGAGTACGTTCGTCGCCATCGTCTCTTCGAACATCTTCGGATGGGCGTCGGCCACCGTCATCAGGTCGCCGAGAATGCCCGCGTTCGCAAACAGCGCGTCGAGCTTGCCCCAGCGCTCGTAGATCACGCCGCCGAGGCGATCAATGGCGTCGTAGTCCTTCAGGTCCATCGGCACGAGCGACGACGCGCCGCCCGCCTTGCGAATTTCGTCGTCGAGGCCTTCGAGCGCCTTCTGGCTGCGCGCTGCGGCGACGACGTGATAGCCGGCCTTCGCCAGCGCACGCGCCGCCGAGCGCCCGATCCCGCGAGAGGCGCCGGTCACCAGTGCGACGCCCATAGACTCTTTTGGTGTCATGCCGCTTCGGGTTCGGAGAGCAGCGAGAGCTGACGTTCGCGTCCGCCGCCGTGATCTTCCTGATCGACGAGACGCGTGGGGTAGTCGCCGGTGAAGCAGTGATCGGAGAACTGCGGCGCGCGCGGATCGCGCGTCATGCCCATGGAGGAATAGACGCCTTCGACCGAAAGAAACCCGAGACTGTCGGCGTTCAGCCATTTCGCCATGGCGTCCACGTCGCCGTTGTGGCGCGCGGCGAGCAGCTGGTTCAGGTCCGGCATGTCGATGCCGTAGTAGTCGCCATAGCGAATCTGCGGGCTCGCGGAGCGGAAGTGGACTTCGCGCGCACCGGCGTCGCGCATCATCTGCACGATCTGCTTGGAGGTGGTGCCGCGCACGATGCTGTCGTCCACGAGTACGACGCGCTTGTCTTCGATCACGGCGCGGTTGGCGGAGTGTTTCATGGAAACGCCGCTGGAGCGGGCGTTCTGTGTCGGCTGGATGAAGGTGCGACCGATGTAGTGGCTGCGGATGATGCCCATTTCGTAGGGCACGCCGGAGCGTTCCGCATAGCCGAGTGCGGCGGCGACACCCGAGTCAGGCACGGGAATGACGACATCGGCGCCGAGCGCGGTTTCTTCCGCGAGCCGACGGCCCATCTGCTTGCGCACGTCATAGACGCTCTTACCGCCTACGATGGAGTCCGGACGGCAGAAATACACGAACTCGAACAGGCAAGGCCGCGCGGGGCGGCGCGGGAACGGAAAGTGGCTCTGCACGATCGGCTTGCCGTCTTCGCCTGTCGTGATCGCGACGACTTCGCCGTTCTCGATTTCGCGATCAAAGCGCGCGCCGATGGTGGCGAGCGCGCAGGTCTCCGACGCAAGCACCGGCGCGTCGCCGATCCAGCCGAGCACGAGCGGGCGGATGCCGATGGGATCACGCGCGGCGAGGATCATGTCGTTGGTCAGGCACACGAGCGCGTAGGCGCCCTCCACCTGGCCGATCGCCTCGACGAAACGGTCGATGACCTTGGTGCGGCGCGCGCGCGCCATGAGCTGCAGGAACACTTCCGTGTCCGATGTGCTCTGGAAGATCGCGCCGCGCTCGACGAGTTCATTGCGCAGCTTTACCGCGTTCGTGAGATTGCCGTTGTGCGCGATCGCGACGCCGCCGCACGCGAGGTCCGCGAAGAGGGGTTGGACGTTGCGCAGCAGGCGCCCGCCCTGCGTGCCGTAGCGCGTGTGGCCGATGGCGAGGTGGCCGCGCAGGCGTTCGCGCAGATCGCCCGTGTCGGCGGAGAAGTGATCGCCGACGAGGCCGAGATGGCGTTCGGTGTAGAAGCGTTCGCCGTCGTAGGTGGCGATGCCGCAGCCTTCCTGGCCGCGATGCTGTAGCGCATGCAGGCCGAGCGCGGTGATCAGCGAGGCGTCGGGTGCGCCGTAGACGGCGATGACGCCACACTCCTCGCGGAGCTTGTCTTCGTCGTCGAAGTGACTGTCCGTCTGCGGGTCGGCCTCTCGCATCAGGTCCTCGTCATTCGCTTATTGGGGCGCGGGCGTCGCCGGCGGGGTGGTTTCAGGTGTGACAGAGTCGGTCGACACGGTCTCGCCGTTCCTGCGGTCACGGATATAGGTGCGCGCGCGCGGTCCGAAACCCTCCAATACTGTCGCAGTGCGGTCGAAGAAGGGGTAGAGCTTGGCGGCGGTCATCCACGAGGGCAGCGTGGCCTGCGGCGTGGTTTCCGGCGGCCCGGTGACGGCGCGCGCCAGCAGCACGAACAGCGACACGATCAGGATGCCCCGCGCCGCCCCGAACAGGAGCCCCGCGCCGCGGTCCAGCGCGCCGATCTCGTCGGAGGAGTGGGCGGCCTTCGCCAGCATGGTGGTGAGGATCGTGATCGCCACAAAGACGATCAGGAAGATCAGGAAGCCCGAGAAGAGCGTGGCGAAGAAAGGGCTGCCGACGACGCCTTCCAGCAGCGGCGCCACGTAGGGGTAACCCCAGATCGCCGCGAAGATCGCCGCGAAGAACGCAACGATCGAGAACACCTCGCGGATCAATCCGCGCGCGAACGCCATCACCGCCGAGATCAGCACGACGGCGAGCGCCACCGCGTCGAACGCCGTCAATCCGAGACCTTCCATTCGCCCCTCCGCTCAACTGGGCGTCAGCCGGGCCACGAGATCGCCGATTCTGGCGATGCCGCGCACGCTGACCAAGCCGCTCTCCGCCCCCATAGGCGCGAACGCCGTCTTGAATCCGAGCTTCGCCGCCTCTTTCAGCCGTGCTTCCGTCCGCCCCGCCGGCCGGACATCGCCTGAAAGCGCCACTTCGCCGAAGGCCACGCTGTCCTCCGGCAAAGGCTCGTCTGCAAGGGCTGAGATCAGGGCGGCCGCAACGGCGAGATCCGCCGCCGGCTC
>JAWXBS010000122.1:0-31500 GCA_034440275.1 Alphaproteobacteria bacterium | reverse complement strand
TCGTCGGGCTCGGGCGCCAGCACGATGAAGCGCGTCGTGTTGTGCTGCGCGTCGGCGACATCGGGTTTCAATATTTCGAGGCCATAGACCTCGGCGGCGAGAGTCGATGCGAGCGCGCCGTCTTCAAGGCTGCCGAGTTCGGCGATCTCGCGCGCGGCGCCGGCCGTATCGGCGCTCTTCACCGGCGTCAGGCCCATGTCGCGCAGCGTCTTGCGGCACTGCCCCAGCGCCTGGGGGTGCGAATGCACGCGCTTGAGGCCCGCAAGCGTCGCGCCCTTCGGCGCCATCAGCTGGTGGCGGATCGGAATGAAGCGCTCGCCGATGATGTAGAGATCGCCCTCGGGCAGGAGGTGGTGGACGTCCGCCACGCGCCCCGCGACCGAGTTCTCGATCGGGATCATCGCCAGCGTGGCTTGCCCCTCGCTCACCGCCGCAAACGCGTCCTCGAAGGACGCGCACGCCAGCGGCTCCATATCGGGGAAGGCTTCGAGGCAGGCGATGTGGGAGTTCGCGCCCAGTTCGCCCTGGAAGGAGATGCGTTGCTTGGTCATGGCGGGACGTGCCTTAGAACATTCCCTGCGCGCCCGCGAGGGGGAGAAGGGTAACGCAACGCGAGCTTGCGCCGACACGCTCGCCACGGAAGATGCCTGAATAGAGGAAACCGCCCATGCCCTTCGCGAACCGCATCACCGACATGCTCGGCGTCCAGTATCCCATCGTGCAGGCGCCCATGGGCTGGATCGCGCGGGCGCCGCTGGCGTCGGCCGTGTCGAATGCGGGCGGCATGGGGATCATCGAGACCTCGTCCGGCCAGCTCGACGAGATCAAGGACGAGATCGCGAAGATGCGGACGCTCACGGACAAGCCCTTCGGCGTGAATATCGCCCAGGCCTTCGTGCGCGATCCGGGCATCGTCGATTTCGTCGTCGATCAGGGCGTGAAGTTCGTCACCACGAGTGCTGGCGATCCAACGAAATACTGCGGGCCTCTGAAAGCGGCGGGGCTCACGGTGTTTCACGTCGTGCCGACCTTGAAGGCCGCGCTGAAGGCGATCGAAGCGGGCGTCGACGGCCTCGTGGTCGAAGGCGGCGAGGGCGGTGGCTTCAAAAATCCGCAGCCGGTGATGACGATGGTCTTGCTGCCGCTCGTTGCGGAAAGAACCGGCGTGCCGATCATCGCCGCGGGCGGCATCACCTGCGGGCGCACGATGGCGGCGGCGTTCGCGCTCGGCGCCGAAGGCGTGCAGATGGGCACGCGCATGGTCAGCGCCGCGGAAAGTCCCGTGCACCAGAACTGGAAGCAGGCGATCATCGACGCCGAAGACACCGACACCATTTTCCTCAACCAGTTCGGCAAGCCCGCGCTGCGGGCGCTGCGCACGAAGAAGACCGAACATCTCGAACGCGAACTGACGCCCGACTATGCCGGTCCGCCGGTGATGAGCCACATGGCCCGCGCACTCGATCTCTATTTCGGCGGCGACATGGAAGCGTCGATTGCGCTGTCAGGGCAGGTCGCGGGGCGCATCGACAGTGTGAAGCCGGTGGCGGAGATCATCGCCGAGACGGTGCGTGAGTTCGACGAGACGGTGAAGGCGATGGCGAAGCGATATGGGTGAAAACGTCGGCCAACGCGAGCATCCACGCGGCCTTCTTCGCTGAGGTCACGGCATAGGCGGTGGCGGCGGAAACGCCATGCCGTCGCTGCCGGCTGCGCTCGTTCCCGCAACGGCCGCTGCGTAGAGTGCTGCGCCCACGGGCGACTCCGCCAGCAGCCGCGCAAGAGCGAGCGTCGCCAACAAGACGCCGGTCGTCCACACCCACGCGAGATGGACGCGCTTTTGAGTCCATGCGTCCCGGCCCGCTGCGATCGCCACGAACACGAGCGGTGCGAGCGAAGCCATTTCGAACGCATAAGGCATCAACATCGGCATCGGCAGCAGCCGCCCGAAGCTCGGCCCCATCAACAGTATGAAGCTGCCGATCTGCAGGCGCGGGTGCCAGTCATGGCGCTTGCGCAAAACCACCGCCGCCGCAAGCACGCCGAGGGCCGCAAGCAGGGAAACCGAGTTGGCGATGAGGAAGTACTGGGGCTGAAAGAAGAACGGCGTTCGCCCCGTATACACCGCTGTCCAGGTGACCAGCACGCCGAGCGCCAGCAAGCCGCAGGCCCAGAAGAGCGCAACTCTGCCGACCAGCCGGTGCAGCTTCATGGCGCCCGCCTTGGCGAGCCAGGGCTGGGCGGCGAATATCAAGACCCAACCCATGAATGCGACGGCGTGCAGGTGCACGATGAGTGGCGCGCCGAAGCTGGATCGCCCCATCGCCAACTGCACCGCGAACCCGGAAACCTGCACGATCGCCAAGACGGTCGCGAGCGTGCGGAAAAATCCGCGATCGTCGCTGCGCTCGTGTTTCTCGGCTGTCGTTATGTCAGCTACAGTCATTCACCGCCCCCGATGTCACGGTTCTTAAGCATAGGGGACGACTGAAATCCAGCTTCGCCAGAATCCGAGGTTGACCCCGATCCAACTCATGGAACGCCCCGAGAGCCTGCGCGCCGGAACGATGCGCGCGGTTATCGGGGGGCGCGTGCGAAGCGCTCATTGCCGAAAATTGGGGGGACAAGGGACTCGTTCGTCCCTCGCTTCCGCCAGCGCCAGCTTCCAGCCGGCATTTTCTTTTTGTTGGCGCACAAGGGGCCGGCGGTCAGCCGGCGCTCCCGCTGAAGAAAAGTCAGCAAAACAATCCGACCGGGTCGCAACCTCCCTGACACTCCTCCTCACGCGCTGACGGGATGGTTCCGTTGTCGCGAAGAGGAGAGCCAGAGATGCAAGTCGCAAGACCGTTACGCCACCGCCGCGAAGCCTACGCCGCCGCCGCGCGTGATCTGCATCTGTGGCTGCTCCAGGTCGTGGCGTGGCTCATGGCGCATGTGCGCCTGCCACGCGCTTGGCGTCTTGAATTTCAAACCGACATTCGCACCGCGCGCCGCGACATTCGCCGACTGATTTTCATGTCGATGTGTTCGCGCCTGACGTTCCGCGTGGATCGCCCCCCAGGCACGCGCCGACCGAACGGCGTGCTCGGCTTCCAGCGTCGACACGCACGCATCGTGCACGCCTTCACGCGCGGGATTCCGCTGCGCACGGTCGCCGAAATGCGCGATGCGCTGGCGCATTTCGACAAAGTGGTGAAGTGCGCCATCGCGCGTCTGCCTAAGAATGGCGCTGTGCTTGGCGCTGTCGTCGCGGCAATTGCCGTGATGATTGCTCTGAGCACGAGTGCGCTCGCGCCTGCTGCAGAAGCCGCAGACACGTCATGATTATTCATGCCGGACCGCGCACCTCCTGGTGCGCATACCCATGTTCAAACCACGCGAGATTCTTCGGAGTCTGGCGGCGCCTCGGCATGCGCACCAGGAGGTGCGCGGTCCGGCATGAATACTGGTGCGCCATGGGCGGACCTTCAGCGCAGTCCCGCAAACACCCGCCGCGCCAGCTCCAGATCCGCCGGGCTGTCCACGCCCTTCGGGAAATCCGCGACGACGCCCGCGCGGATCGTCATGCCCATTTCCAGCGCGCGCAGTTGTTCGAGTTTCTCGCGCAGCTCCAGCGGCGAGGGCGCCGCCGCCACGAAACGTTCGAGCGCGTCGCGCGTGTAAACATAGATCCCGACATGGCGCCACACCGGCCCGTCGCCATGCGGGGCCGCCGCGCGGGTGAAATAGAGCGCGCGGCCGTCAGCGGCGACGATGGCTTTCACGACGTTCGGGTTGTCGCGATCCTCCGCCGCGTCCGAGGGCGAAACGAGCGTCGCGATGTCGGCGCCATCCTTCAGCGCCGCGACCGCCTCGACCACCAGCGACGGTGTTATGGTCGGCATGTCGCCCTGCAGGTTGACGATGACGTCGTGGTCCCCACCAAATGCCTCATCTTGGGCCCTCAGCGCCGCAAACACCCGGTCGGTGCCGGAGGGCAGGTCGGGGTCGGTCAGCACCGCGCGGCCGCCAGCGGCTTCGACCGCCCGAACAATCTCGGCGTCGCCCGCCGCCACGACCACAGGGCCGAGGCCGGTCGCAAGGGCGATCTCCACCATGCGGACGATCATCGGCTTGCCGGCGATGTCGGCCAGCGGCTTGCCGGGCAGGCGGGTGGCGGCCATGCGGGCCGGAATGACGATGAGGGGCAACATGCTCTGCGGCGCTTCGACGCGAAAAGGGGGTGGGCGACGTCGGGTCGCCTTGGCGGGCTGTCGATAGCGCGCCATAAGGCACGCGAACAGGGCCCGGCGCTTGAGTCGGCCCCCCAAATTCTGTCCGGATGGGTTCGCCATGAGCGGCAATCTTCGCAACAACATGATCGCCGGCGCGACGCTCGCGTCGTTCCTGGGCCTGATGGGCCTGATGACGGTGGGCGACGGGCTCTACGCCTCGCACTATCCGGAGAAGCCAGGCTTTGCGCCGGAAGTGGCCGAAGCGCCCGCGCCGGACGCGGTCGCCGCTGCGCCGAAGCCGATCGACTGGGGCACGCTCTTCGGCGATGCCGCAAACCTGACGACTTTGGTGGCGCAGGGCGAGAAGGTCCACGCCCAATGCGTGTCCTGTCACACCTTCGATCCGGGCGGCGCCAACGGCACCGGCCCGAACCTCTACAACGTCGTGAACCGCGCCTCGGGCACCCACGCAGGCTTCGCCTATTCCGAAGCGATGGTCGCGCACGCCGCGCCGTGGTCCTACGATGAGCTGTCGAAGTTCATCGCCGCACCGAACGGCTACATTCGCGGCACGAAGATGGCCTACGCCGGCATCCGCAAGGAGAGCGACCGCGTGGCGCTGATTGCCTATCTGCGCAGCCTCTCGCCGAGCCCTGCCGCAATCCCTGCGCCGCTGCCGGCTGAGGCCCCGCCTGCGGAAGCGCCGGCCGCCGCCGAAGCGCCCGCGCCGACCTGAGGCCTAGAGGGTCCGACGGATCGACGTGACGGGTCCCGCCACGGCTTCGATCCGCACAACCGCTTCGCGAACGGGCTCGATCGCCGTCATCATGTGATGGGCGTTGGCGTGCAGCAGGCGTTCGCCGTCGAGCATCACGCCCACGTGGCCCTTCCAGAACACCATGTCGCCGCGCTTCAGGCCGCCCAGATCGATGGTAATCGCCTTGCCGGTCTGCGCTTCCAGCATGTCGGTGTCGCGCGGCGCGGTGATCCCGGCCGAGGCCATGGCGGTCTGCATGAGGCCGGAGCAGTCGAGACCGAAACTGTCCTTGCCGCCCCAGAGGTATGGCGCGCCGACAAAGCGTTCCGCCTCGCCCACCCAGTCGCTCGCGTGGGTCCCGAGCGGGCGCAGATGCGCCGCGTAGACCCAGCCCGCATGCGCGACGCGGACCCACTTGCCGTCCGTCTCCACGGCGCCCACCCTGGAGGTCAGGCTCAGCGACAGACGCGGCAGCGATTTCAGATCAGGCCCCGAGAAGGCGAAGGTGCGCAGCACCGCGATCTCGTGCGTCGGCGTGACGAGGTCTTCGGAAAGATCGGCGCTGCGGACGAAGCCGACATAACCGTCGCTCGCCATCTGGCCCCACGACCAGCCGGCCTTTTCCTCGTAGGCCGTGAAGCCATCGCCGAAGAGGATCTGGGTTTCCAGCATCGCATCGTCGGCGGGCATACGCCGCACCGCCGCAGCGGAGGCGATGACCTGGCGCGGCGCGCCGTCGACGAAACGCTCTGCGCTCACCTGGCCCTTGAGATGTGCGGCCGCGATGTCGCCGCGGGCGGGGGTGAGGCGCTTGTCAAAGGTGGTCATCGCGACATCGGTCTAGACCGGGACGCGGACAGTCTCCAGACGGCGCGCGTTCACGGAGATCACGTCGGCGAAGTCCTCAAGGTAGGCCGCGCCCTTGGCGGTGCGTTGGACCAGCACGTTGCGACCGTCCGCCTCGTCCTTGCGGCGACGCACGAGGCCATGGCGGGTGAGCGTATCGAGCGCCCGCGTGATCGCCGGCTTGCCGACGCCCAGCGCTGCGGCAAGGCCGCGCACGGTGTGCGGCGGCGGCCCGAGATACACCGTCATCAGGACCGCCAGCTGGCGCGCCGTCAGGTCCGCATCCTCGCCACGCACGGTCGAAACCGTAACGTCGCGCCAGAGATCCAGAGCCTGCTTGCGGTCGATTTCGAGGGCCATCTCAGCTTCCTTATTTCGAAGGTGAGATGAGAATCAGCTGATTTGGCGCCCGCGTCGAGAGTCACCCCTACATCTAGTGGCGCTCTTAGTTGTGGATGAGTCTTTCACGCAACATCGCAAAGCAGGCGCGCAGAGCGTGCGCGTCGCCGCCCTGAGGCCGTGCAGGACGCTCCCGCGGCGTCCAGGCGTAGATGTCGAAGTGCGCCCAGCTCTTCACCGTCACGAATTTCCGCAGGAAGAGCCCGCCGTAGATCGAGCCCGCCATGCCGGCGTCGCCGGTGTTCTTGAGGTCCGCGATGGGGCTGTCCATGTCGGGGTCGTAAGCGTCCCAGAGCGGCAGGCGCCAGATCGGATCGGCGACCGACTTCGACGCCGTTGCGAGGTCCGCCGCCAGCGTTTCATCGTCGGTGTAGAAGGGCGTGATGTCCGGGCCGAGCGCCACGCGCGCCGCCCCTGTCAGCGTCGCAAAATCGAGGAGGATGTCCGGCGAACCCTCGCACGCGAGCGTCAGCGCGTCGGAGAGAATGAGGCGTCCCTCGGCGTCGGTGTTGTCGACTTCGACCGTGAGACCCTTGCGCGTCGGCACCACGTCGCCGGGACGGAAAGCGTCGCCGCTAATGGCGTTTTCAACGACCGGCAAAATCACTTCGAGCCGCACCGGCAACTTCGCGCGCATGATGAGACGCCCGAGAGAAAGCGCGACGGCCGCGCCGCCCATGTCCTTCTTCATCAGTCGCATGCCGCTGTCGGGTTTGATGTCGAGGCCGCCGGAATCAAACGTCACACCTTTGCCGACCAACGCCACGCGCGGTGCGCCCTCATCGCCCCAGGTCAGCCGCAGGATGCGCGGCGCTTCCTTGGCCGCGCGTCCGACGGCGTGAATCATCGGAAAGTTGCGCGCCAGCAGCTCGTCGCCGACGATCGCCTCGAACTCCGCATCGCATTCATCCGCCACGCTTTGCGCCGCCGCCTGCAGCGCTTCGGGGCCCATGTCGTTGGCCGGCGTGTTCACCAGATTGCGCGCCAGATGCACGGCTTCGGCGATGTGACGCGCCTCGGTCGCGTCCATGCCGTCGCTCGCGACAAGACGCGGCGCCGCGCGCTTGCGCGGCTTGTAGCGGTCGAACGCATACGCGCCGAGCGCCCACGCGGTGGCGATGAGCGTGGGATCGAGATCGCGCGGCGCCCACGCGATCGTGTAGTCGCCCGACGGCAGTTGCTGCGCGAGCAGGCCGAAGGTCATCGCGGTCGCTTTGTCGCCCACGCCGAAGAGCACACGCTCGATCTCGCCGTTGGTGGCGGGCACGACGAGGATGCGACCGTTCTGCGCCTTGAAGTCATGCACCTGCGCCAGCTTGCGCAGGCTGTCAGGTCGGGTCGTGGCCCACGTCTCCCATTCGGACGTGCGCAGGGCGTGGATCGGGATGGCGGCGGCGACGGGCGCGTCGAGCAGGGGGATCTGAGTCATGACGCTCCTTTTAAGCCTTTCTTGAGCAAAGCGAACGAGGCTCTCAACACCTCGTTAAGGATAAATTCCATGCGTAGCGCCTTCGCTCTCGTTCCCGTTCTCATGGCCGCAGCCTGCGCCACGACCGCGCCGGATGCCGCCGATGCCCTGCGACCAGGTGAGCCTGCCTTCGATCGCGCGGCCCGCGCCGCCGTTGGCCGTCAGGACATGCTCACGCAGATGACCTTCTGGGCGCAGGAATATGCGGTACATCCGCAGGATCTGGAGACCGCGCAGAAGTTCGTCGATTCGCTGCGTTATGGCGGCCGCGCTGACCGCGCCGCGACCGTAGCGCTTGAGGCGCTCGAAAAGCACCCGGAAGATCGCCCGCTGATGCGCTCCTACGGACTGGCGTTGCTCGCGTCTGGCAAACCTCAGGATGCGCTCCGCCCGCTGGCCATGGCTGCGCGTGACGGTGCGACGGACTGGAGTGTGCGCTCGGCCCTCGGCGCCGCGCTCGACCAGCTCAATCGTCCGGTGGAGGCGCGTCAAGCGTATCGCGAGGCGCTCGCCATCAAGGCCGATGACCCGGGCGTGCTCACCAACATGGGCGTGTCCTTCCTGATGACCGGCGATGTTGCTGATGCGGAAAAGGCGCTGCAGCAAGCCGCAGCACTTCCGGGCGCCACGGCCGAAACGCGGATGAACCTTTCCGTGGCCGTCGCGCTGCAGGGGCGCTTCGAGGAAGCCGAGCGCATTCAGCGCGTCGACGTGCCGCCGGACATGATCGCGGCGAACATGGCGTACCTTCGCGCGCTGCAGACGGACCCGCGTCGCTGGGGTGAGCTGCAGTCGGGCCGGCGTCGTTGACCTGCGCAATTACACTTGAAGCAACAACGGCCCCGGATTGAACCGGGGCCGTTTCGTTTCGAAGTAACTGCGTGTCGTCGCGCTACTTGTCCAGCATCGCCATGATCTGGATCATCGCCGGCCCGAGGATGACCATCATCAGCACGGGCAGGAAGAAGATGATCATCGGCACGGTCAGTTTCGGCGGCAGGGCGGCCGCCTTCTTTTCCGCCGCCGAGAGACGCAGTTCGCGATTTTCCTTCGCCATGACGCGCAGCGCAGAGCCCAGCGGCGTGCCGTAGCGTTCCGCCTGCGTCAGCGCCATCGCCACCGATTTCACGCCGGGGTGGTTGGTGCGGCGCGCGAGGTTCTCATAAGCCATGCGGCGTTCCGGCAGATACGAGAGCTCTGCGCAGGTCAGCGCAAGCTCCTCGGCGAGTTCGATCGACGAAGCCGCGATTTCCTGTCCGACGCGTTGCAGCGCCATTTCGATGGACATGCCCGACTCGACGCAGATCAGCAGCATGTCGAGCGTGTCGGGAAAGGCCTGCATGATCGCGTCGCGGCGTTTGGCGATGACGTTGGTAAGATAGATGTTCGGGCCGTAGAAGCCCGCAGCCGCTGCGACAGTGACAATGAGCAACTGCGCGGACCCGTTGAGGCCGAGCTTTTCGCCCATGATGGTGAGATAAAGGAACGCGGCGATCGCAAACCCGATGGGCAGGGCGGCGCGCGCGAAGTAGAACATCGAAACCGGGCGGGGGCCGCGCAGACCCGCCTGCATCATTTTCATCTGCAGCGAATCGTCCTTGAGCGCCTTCTGCAGATCGAAGCGCTGCACCATGTCGTTGACGAAGCCGGTCTGCGTCTGGCGCAGCGTGGCTTTTTTTTCGAGTGCGGCGCGGCTCTTGCGGCGCAGTTCTTCACGGCGCTCGGACACCGCCTTGAGGCGCGCACCGAGCTGGTTGGTCTGGAACATGGGCGACGCGACCGACAAGACTGTCGCGAAGCACGCAACACCCGCGAGTGCGGCGGCGACATTGGCGGGGTCGGTGACCGTGTCTAACCAGTTCATGGCGCGCGTTCCCGTCAGAACTTGAAGTTGATCATGCTGCGCATGATGAAGATGCCCATGGACATCATCACGCCGGCGGCGAGCAGGATAAGGTTGCCCTGCGAGGTCGTGAACAGGATTGACATGTAGGCGGGGCGAACCATGTAAACGAGCCCCATCACGACGAACGGCAGGGAGCCGATGATCATCGCCGACGCGACCGCTTCCGACGCCAGCGCCTTGACCTTCTCGCGCAGCAGCTTGCGCGAACGCAGCACGGCCGAAAGGTTGCCCAGTGCTTCGGAGAGGTTGCCGCCCGTCTTCTGCTGAATGCCGAGCACGATGTTGAAGAAGTTTACTTCCGGCAGCGGCATGCGCTCGTACATGCGGTCCAGATTGTCATCAAGCGGCACGCCCATGGCCTGACCGTCGACGATCATGCGGAATTCGGAGCGCAGCGGTTCGGGGCTTTCCGATGCGATGGTGCGCAGGCACTGGTTGAGCGGCAGGCCGGATTTCACGCCGCGGACGATGACGTCGATGCCGTCGGCGAGCTGGTTGACGAAGTTTTTCTGGCGCTTCGTAATCAGCATGCCCAGAACCCAGCGGGGCAGGCCAAGACCCATCACGACCAGCGCCGCGCCGCCCCAGATCGGACTGAATCCCGAAGCGACAAAGGCGATGGCGCCGAAGACGACGCCGCTGCCTGCGGAAAACATCCAGAAGGTGGAAGCGCTGATCGAAGTTCCCGCCTGCACCAGGCGTGACTTCACCGAAAGAAGATTTTTGCGCGACGTCTGTTGTTGGCGCGCCATGTCGCGCAGATTTTCCTGCACGCTAGCGCGACGCTTCGCGGTGGCTTCAGCGGTCGCATCCTTGCGCACGCGGGTGCCTTTGCCGGACACGAGGTCACGCGCGCGCTTGGCGGACTTGTCCGAGCCTGGCGACATCGTGAGCGCGACACCGACGCCGGCGACCGCGAGGAAGGCGAGAATGGCGACGAGGATTTCCATCACGCGGCCTCCGCTTCGTCGAGCGCTTGCGCAAGCTCCTTCTCGAGACCGTAGTACTTCGCGCGGTCCCAGAAGCGCGGGCGACCGATGCCGGTGGAGCGGTGCCGTCCGACGATACGACCATTGGCGTCTTCGCCCTGGATTTCGAAGGTCAGCAGGTCTTGCGTGATGACCGTATCGCCTTCGAGGCCAATCACTTCCGTTATCGCGGTGATGCGCCGCGAACCGTCACGCAGACGCGCGGCCTGGATCACGATGTCGAGCGAGCCGACGATGATCTCGCGGATGGTCTTCGAGGGCAGGCTGAAGCCGCCCATCGTGATCATCGACTCAAGACGCGAAAGGGCTTCGCGCGGTGTGTTCGCGTGCAGTGTGCCCATCGACCCGTCGTGGCCGGTGTTCATCGCCTGCAGGAGATCGAACGCTTCGGGGCCGCGGACTTCGCCGACGATGATGCGGTCAGGACGCATGCGAAGGCAGTTCTTGACGAGGTCGGTCATCGTCACGGTGCCGGAGCCTTCAAGGTTCGGCGGGCGTGTTTCGAGGCGCACGACGTGCGGTTGTTGCAGCTGCAGTTCGGCGGCGTCTTCGCAGGTCACGACCCGTTCCGCCGGATCGATGAACGCGGTCAGCGTGTTGAGCAGGGTCGTCTTGCCGGAGCCCGTGCCGCCGGAGATCAGCGTGTTGCATCGGCACGCGCCGATGATCGAGAGCACCTTTGCGCCGGCCGGAGAGATCGAGCCGAACTCCACGAGGTTGTGGAGCTTCAGCTTGTCCTTCTTGAACTTCCGGATGGTGAGGGTGGGCCCGTCGATCGCCAATGGCGGCGCGATGACGTTGACGCGAGAGCCGTCGGGCAAGCGCGCGTCGCATATCGGTGACGATTCATCGACGCGACGGCCGACCTGGCTGACGATGCGCTGGCAGATGTTCATAAGCTGCGCATTGTCGCGGAAGCGGATTCCCGTCTTCTGCACCTTGCCGGCGACTTCGATGAAGACGGTCTGGGCGCCGTTGACCATGATGTCGGCGATGTCGTCGCGCGCCAGCAGGGGTTCGAGTGGGCCATAGCCGAGAACGTCGTTGCAGATGTCATCGAGCAGGACTTCCTGCTCGGCGATCGACATGACGACGTTCTTGATCGAGATGATCTCGGCGACGATGTCGCGGATTTCATCTCGCGCGCTGGCGGCGTCGAGCTGCGCGAGTTGCGCCAGATCGATGGTCTCGATCAGCGCGTTGAAGATCGTCGACTTGATCCGGTAGTATTCTTCGGACCGGAACTCACCGGTGGGCTGGACTTCCTTCGAAGGCGCCAAGGGCGCACGCGTCTTGTTGACGATCGCCCCCTGTTGAGGCGCGACGCCAGGAGGGGGTGCTGCGGCAGGTGCGGGAGCGGGCGCCGCCGCAAGCTTCGGCATCGCGGGCGCAGCCGGGCGCACTCCTGGCTCTTGAGCAGGCGCATCTCCAACGGTTCGCTTGCCGAACATCTAAAACCTCAGCGCTTCAACATCGGCAGCCGCTCGATCAGCGAGCTCTTTTTCTTCACCACGACCTGCCGACCGCAGAGACGCGCCGCGAGTTCTTCCAGCGCCATACCCGTCTTCGAGGTCGCGGCCATCTCGCCGATCATCTGGCCGTTGTTGGCGGCTATGCCGAACATCTGCGGTTCGAAGGGCAGAACGACAGACGGCTCGATGCCGAGCGCATCGCCGAAGTCCTTCACCGGAATTTCCGGTCGCTTGGCGATGCCCGTCATGTTCAGCACCACGATGGGCGGTTGGTCGTGCGGGCGGGCGTTCTTGATCCGGTCGATCATGTTCTTGGCGTTGCGCAGACTCGCGAGTTCCGGCGTCGCCACGACCACCACTTCGTCGGTGGACAGCAGCGTCTGGCGCACCCACGGCGTCCACACGTGCGGCATGTCGAGCACGACGAACGGCGCGCTGCGACGCACGCGATCGATGACGATCTCGAAGGCTTCGGGGTCGATCTCGAATTCGCGCTCCAAGGTCGCTGGCGCGCAGAAGAGCATGAGACGCTCGGTCTGACGCATCAGCAGGCGATCGAGGAAGACTTCGTCGACGCGATCCGGCGACAGCAGGGCTTCTGCGACTGTCTGTTGCGGCTCCTGGTTGAAGTCGAGCGCTCCGGTGCCGAACGACAGGTCGAGATCGACCATCGTCGTGTTGGCTTGGAAGCGCTCGGCGATCAGCCATGCGAGGTTGTGCGCCACGGTAGAGGCGCCGACGCCGCCCTTGGCGCCGACGACCGAGATGACCTTGCCCGCGAACGGCTTCTCGGGGTTCACGTAGAGCGACGAGATCGCGCGGATGATCTGCAGCGGCTGCAGCGGCGGCACGAGATATTCGCTGACGCCGCGGCTCATGAGTTCGCGGAAAAGACCGATGTCGTTGGCTGCGCCGATGATGACGACCTTCGAGCCTTCCTCGACGTGCTCGGCGAGGCGGTCGAGCTTCGTGAGAAGTTCGGTCGGCGTCGCCGTCGTATCGAGGATGAGCAGGTTCGGGCTGGGCGCACTGGCGCAGTAGGCGATGGCGCCGTCGATTCCGCCGTGCTCCATCTCGAACTCGGTTTTCGCAAGCCGACGGTCCGCGGAAACCTGTTGAAGGAGGTTGGCGATTTCCGGTCGATCCGAATAGGCACGGATGCGGATGCGCGGAATCGGTTGGTCGCCGACGTTGCCGCCCGGCATGAACGCAAATGTCTGCGCCGGCCCAGTCGACTCCATCGGCGTGTGCTGCAGTTCCGGCAGCGGGTCGTCCTGCAGGGACTTCAGAAAAGCATCGTCGCTGAAATCCGCCGGAAACTCGCCTTCGAGATCGCCCGATCCGAACGTGAAGTCGTCGTTGGCGGGGAACGAAAGATCGTCCTCGGCAAACTCCGGCGTTCCCCAGACGTCTTCTTCTTCAAGTGGCTTCATCGTGTCCTCACCGAACAGCGTCGCTGACCTGCACGCGTTCATCGCTGGAGCGATTGGCGTGGGTCTGCTGGCCTTGACGATAGGCTTCAAGCACGCGGGCGCGTCGTGCGGCGTCGCGAGGATCTTCCTGCCGTGGTCCGAGAAGATCGGCCGGATCGGAGATCATCGCTGCGAGGTTGGCCTGTGCGGAGCAGCCGAAGCTGTTCCACGGCTGGTTGTCGGGGCTGTGCGCGAGATCCTGCGACCACAGCGGTTCGCAATCCGGCGCGGTCGCGTCGAAGCGCGAGAAGGTGAGCACGATCGGCGCCGTGCCTTGCGCCGCGCCATCATAGGTGGTCGCCGCCATGGCGGCGAACGGCACTCCGGCTCCGGCGAGCCGCAGCCGCACATCCTGCGCGACGCGCGTGGCGGCGGCGGCATTCGCGCCGCCCGTCGGCGCGCTCATCACCAGGACGCCATGGCCCTGACGCGCATAGAGACGTGCGAAAGTGTCGACCTTGGTCACGCCGTCGCCGACAAGCGTCGTGTCTTCGGCAGCGACCGGAATTTCAAGTCGTTCGGAGGCTTCGGCCACCGCGATGCGGTGACGATCGGCGATCGACGTGAGGTTGGCGTCTGCGGGCGCGGGTTTGGTCATGCACGCCGAGCTGAGCAGCACGGCGGCTCCCGCAGCGACCTTCATGCCGGCGGAAAGGATCGTCTTCATTGCGCGGGCCTTCCTTCGATGACGTGGCCGTGCGGGCCGGCGAGCGAGCGGTTTTCGGCGCCTTCCGGCGCGCGGTAGATGGCGTTGAGACGGCCGCTGAGGATCGTCTCGCGTTCCGATGCGACACGGAATCCGTCGGCCGGCGTGCGCAGACGGTTCGGCGCGGTCGGCTGCACGAGGTACGGCGTGACGATGATCACGAGTTCGGTTTCGTTGTTCACGAAATCGCGCGAGCGGAAGAGGGGACCGAACACCGGCAGATCTTTCGCGCCGGGGATGCCCTCAAGCGCCTGACGCGTACGTTCCTGAATGAGGCCCGCCATCACGAGCGCGCCGCCCGATGGCATTTCCACCGTCGTTTCCGCGCGCCGCACCTGCAACGCGGGAATGGTGATGCCGCGGATGACCTGACGTTGGCCGGTCGCATCGACGAATGTCGTGTCGCCTGTGCCGAACGCGCCTTCGGAGGTGAGTTCGCTCACTTCCGTCGAGAGCTTGAGCGAAATCCGTCCCGGCGAGAGAACCACCGGCGTAAAGGCGAGACCCACGCCGAAAGGCTTGAACTCGACGCTGATCTTGCCGTCGTCGGCTTGGACAGGGACGGGGAATTCACCGCCCGCCAGGAACTTCGCTGACTCGCCGGAGATCGCCGTGAGATTCGGTTCGGCCAGCACGCGCAAGAGGCCCACGCGCTCGAACGCCTCGATGGAAGCATCCACCTGGCTTTCGGTCGACAGCGTGCCGGGACCGTTGGTCGTTTGCGTGCCGATGATGTTGCCGGCCTGATCCTGGATCGGCGTCTGCGTGAAGCCGCCTACGCCGGCGGATCCGGGATTGATCGAACCCGCATTCGCGCCTGGGAAGGAGAGACCCGTCGGACGCAGGATGCTTTCGGCGATGCCGCCCGTCGCTGCAAGTCCGCCAAGCGCGCGGCCCGCGATCGAGTAGCCGTTCTGCGTCGCCACCTTGATGAAGGTGTCTTCCGGCAGCAGCTGGTTCAGGAGGTTTTCCGCGTTGAGGTTCACGCCGAGCTGACGCACCAGCGTGCGGCTCATCTCGACGATGCGGACCTTCACGAGGACCTGTTCCTGGCCCTCGACGGCGATGAGATTGACGATCTGCTGGTTCGTCGACGCACCACCGGTTGATGCGGCTCCGGCTGCACCGCCGGAACTCTGCGCGAAGCGGTTGGCGATCTGCAGAACGCGTTCGGCTTCGGAGGCACTCTTCACCGAACCGGAAAGCACGAAGGAGCCGTTGATGGCTTCCGCCGTCGCGTTCGTGTTGGGCACGTAGCGGCGGAAGAGATCGTTCAGCGGCGCGACATCGGGCTCCACGCTGATCTCGACGTTGGCGACCTGACGGCCCGCCGCATCAAAGAAGAAGGCGTTTGTCTGGCCGACCTTGCGGCCAAGGATGTAGATGCGGCGCGCCGTGCGCACGACCGCGTCGGCGATTTCCGGGTTGGACAGCAGCACATCGCGCGCGTCCGCCGGCAGATCGATGATCGCGGCCTTGTTGAGCGACAGCGTCAGCGTGCTGGCGTTGGCGCCTTCACCGCCGCGTGTGACGCGGATGTGCTGGACCGCCGCCTGCGGGTCGGCGCTGGCGTTGAACGTCGGCGCGAACGCGAGGAGCGCCGCGAGCGAGACGGCGAGGGGTGAGCGTCTCATTAGTTGGCTCCCTGCGTGGCGACCGTCTGATCCGTGGCGGATCCGAAGGCGTGGACGCGAACCTGGTTGCGGGTGGTGTTCTGTTCGAGGGCCGTGCTGGAACGGCGTTGCGAGCCGGTCTTGTCCGTGGCGCTGGCGGGCATCACCGGGCGAAGCGCGAGCGCGAGATCGCCCATCTCGTCGGCCATCGCGAGCAGCTCCGAATCACGCGGCGAGAGTTCGAGAAGTGCGACCGAGCCTTCGATGGGCTCAGGCTCCGTCGCTGCGGGATCGGTCTTGAAGGTCTTGTCGATGGCGAGGACGCGGATGTCCTGCAGGACGATGCCGCTGCGCACTTCTTCGGTGGAGGCGCCGCCACCCACCGCTGCGATCTCGACCTTGCGGGTCAGAATGACGTCCACGCGGTCGTTGGGAAGAATGAAGCCGCCGGCCGCCGTTTCTTCGCTGATCGGCACCGATACGGCCCGGAAGCCTGGCGCCACGATCGCGGCCATGAAGCCCTGCGCGCCGGGCTTTACAACGCGGCCTTCCATGATCGGCTCGCCGGCCACGAGGCCCATGCGCGCCACGGCGCCCGAGTAGTTTTCGAGCGCTTTGGGATCTTCCGTTTCTTCAATGAAGTTCGGGCTGAGCGCTGTCGCCGTCCACAGACGCCATTCCAGGTCGCCCGGCTGCAAAGCAACGCCGAGTGCGACATCCTTCGATGCAACAAGCACGCGCGGTCCGGAAACGGCCACTGTCGTTTGCGCGGTCTCGGGCTTGCGGCCAAGGCCCCGCACCATGACGAGCGCTCCTATCGCGGCGAGGAGCGCCACGGCGAGAACTATGATCTGACGAACGGACATTGGGACGCCCCCGAGGGATTGGGCCGAAGCTTCAGTTGCGGCTACCAATCACGATCGTGGCTAAAGCGAAGTTAATAGGCGAAATTACCGGAAGGCCGCTTGGACCACCGGTTGTGCGGGCAAGGACGCCAGCGCGCCGACCGCAATCGCCACCGCATAAGGAATGCCCTTCGTCGGTGTAAGCAGCCGGTTGAAGAATTCCGGGCGACCTTCTGCAGGCGCCATGCGCTTGCGCGCGAGCAGAATGACAAGACCAAGGA
This sequence comes from Alphaproteobacteria bacterium, assembly GCA_034440275.1. Taxonomy (GTDB): domain Bacteria; phylum Pseudomonadota; class Alphaproteobacteria; order Caulobacterales; family Aquidulcibacteraceae; genus VFBF01. Next base: position 14,532 of record JAWXBS010000122.1, on the reverse strand, counting down.
CACCGCCTGCGGCTGTCGTCCAGAAAGCGAAGGGGGACAAGGCCGAAGTTCCTGTCCACACGGCGACGCCCGCGATGACTTTCACGTCGCCGCCGCCGAGCACCCCGATCGAAAAAAGAATGAAGCCCGCAACGAAGACGAGCACGCCCGTGAGCGCGTGCAAACCGATCTCCGCCCACGACATGCCTGCCGCCAGCGCGGCGATCGGAAACACGACGGCGAGCGCGATCGACACCCAGTTCGGGATCAACATCGACGCGATATCGTTGCCTGCTGCGGTCAGGACGAGCCCGACAAACACCAGGACGAAGAGGGCGGGGGCGAGCGATTCGATGATCATGAGGATCGCATCTCGCGGCGCGGACGCCAAAGCTCCGGAGAAAAAGCCGGGCAAAAAAATAGCCCGCACATCTGGCGGGCCGTCTGGCGGAAACCCCGTCCGGGCCCGCGCACGAAGCGCGAGCCCGGGGAGCTTTTGGCTCGTTCAGGCGATTACGGGTTCGCCGAACGGATCGCCGTGTCGATGTCCATGAACTTGGCTTCGATGCCGGTGCCGAGCGCGGTCACGGCCGAGATGATCACGACGCCGATGAGCGCGGCAATGAGGCCGTACTCGATGGCCGTCGCGCCGTCCTTGGACTTCAGAAGGTTACGAATTTTGTTCATCATGTTACTAACTCCTTGTTTCGCTGAGTGGTTTGCGACGTTCGTTCGTCGCCCCACTCGAGACACCGCACCGAACATTGGTGAGAATACCCACGACTGCTTGATATCTGCTTAATTAGACTCGGGTTTTTCGAAAAATCGTAGTAAATCGTTTGCAACCATAACGTGTTTTACATGAAATGAACTTGCGCCGAATCGAATCCTCCGAGTGCGATCCCGCCACGCGCCACGGAGGCCCTCTAATAAGGAAAACGCGCCGGACCCCTTCGGATCCGGCGCGCTCCCGTTCGGGCACCCCGAGTAGTGCAGCGGCGTCGGGGTCCTTTGTCCTTGTGCACTGCCGGCAATTATTGCGGCGGCGATAAGCTCTCCTAACAAATCGCGTTTAACGCTTCGTGCTACCTGCCGAATTTGTCGTGGTTAGCGATCCGGAAAGAAACGACGCTCTAAATGCACCTTATGTCCGTGAGGAGCACCAGATGAAGAAGCGTAGCATTGCCGCGAGTATCCTCATGGCGATCGCCGTTACAGGCGTGGCCTACGCAGGCGAAGTGCAGGTGGCGCTCGACCAGTCGCGACCCATTGCACTTCCTGACTCCGCGACGGGCGTCGTGATCGGCAATCCGGCGGTTGCAGGCGTGTCCGTGCAGAACGATCGCCTTCTCTTTGTGACGGGTCGTTCCTACGGCTCCACCAATCTCATTGTCGTCGGTCCGTCCGGGCGTCCCATCTACGAGGCGCGGGTTACGGTGGTGCCGGACGAAACCAATGTGGTGATGGTCACGCGCGGCGCTGCAACCGCGCGCCTCGACTGCAATCCGCTCTGTCGCCGCCGCCCCGACATCTCCGATGACCAAACCGCGTTCTCCACGACGAACGAACAGATCTCTGCGCGCAATGGCCAGGCCGGCTCGGGCGCGGGTAACTAACGGTCTAGGCAACCAACGGTTTACCAAGGCTCTTGGGCAATCGGGAAACCAGTTTGCCCTAGTCTCCGGCGCATACGAGCGCGCAGCAGGCGCGCTTGTCCCCGGAGGTCGTCATGCGCGCATCCAGATCGCGGAAGCGGTTCGGAACATTCGTCCGCAACCGCGAAGGCGTTGCGGCGGTGGAATTTGCGCTGATCGCGGTCCCGTTCTTCTGGGTCATCTTCGGCATGCTTGAGTTCGGCGCCATGTCGCTCGTGCAGACGACGCTGGACAATGCCGTACATCAGGCCGGGCGCGAAATCCGCACGGGAAGAGCCCAGACGTCCGGCCTCACCAAGGCCCAGTTCGAAACCGCAGTTTGCGAGAACATGAACAAGATCATGGCTCTCGAGTGCGCCAATCTCTACATGGATGTGGACCGCTACGACAGTTTCGCCAACGTCAACAACGGCACGCCGACGGCCAACGGCGCGATGGATACCGGCAGCCTCGGCTACACGCCCGGGGGCGCCAACGAAGTCATCCTGGTGCGCGCCTACTACCAATGGGACATTCTCACCCCGATGTTCGGTGCGATCTTCGCCAACATGCAGGACGGCAAGCGTCTCGTGGTGTCGTCCATGCTCTTCCGCAATGAACCCTTCTGAGGCGCGGCGATGAACGCTTTCCAGTCCCGCCTGCGCGCCTTTCTGCGCGACACCCGTGGCCTCGCGGCGCTTGAGTTTGCGCTGATCCTGCCGATGATGGTGGTTGTCCTGTTCGGCTCTGTGGAGTTGACGGAAGTCCTCACCACGAAAAGCCGCGTCGAAAACACGGCCGCCGCCATGGCGGACGTCGTTTCCCGCGACACTGTGATCGAAGACGACGAAATCGACGATCTCTGGGCGGCTTCTGGAACGCTCATGTACCCGAACTCTGCCGGTCCACTGAAGTTGCGCGTGACCAGCGTGCAGGTGGAAACCCCTACGCGGGCAGTTGTCCTGTGGAGCGAAGGGCACAACGGCTATACGGCGCGCTCGGCAGGGTCGGTGATGTCGGCCCCCAGCCTGCCCGCAGGCCTGATGATTCCCGGCACATCAGTCATCGTCGCCGAGACCGACTACCGGTACACGCCGCCGATCGGGGTTTTCCTCGATGTCGCATTCGACCTGAAGCATATCGAGTATCGTCGTCCCCGCATCGCCGACCCCGTCACCAGGAACTGACCCGCGAAGGGCATTGACGGCGGGCGCACATCGCGCTTCCAAGGTACATGAGCAAGCACCTCACACCCGTCGAAGCCGTCGACGCGCTCCAAGCCCAGTACGCCGCCGCCGCGAAGGCTCTCGCCGAGTCGGTTCAGCGGTTTCTCGATGGCGGTGCGCCGCCCAGCGATGTCGAGCGCGCGAAATTCCGCTATCCCGAGCTGCGCATCAGCCACGCGCCCAGCGCCCCACCGCCGCGCATTTCGCGCGCGTACGGGCAGCTCATCTGGCCGGGCGATTACGCTGTCTCCGTGACGCAGCCGGCGTTCTTCCGGCCGTATCTGCTGGAGCAGCTCGGTCTGCTCGTCACCGACTACGGCGCGACTGTGACCGTGGGTACGAGCGAAACGGAAATCCCATACGCCTTTGTGCTCGATGGTTCGCGCACCATCGATGTGGAGCGCGCGCCGCCGTCGGAGCTCGCGCGACATTTCCCTTATCCGCAGCTTGCGGCTGTCGGCGATGCCGTCGTCGACGGACAGCCGCTGCAACGTCTCGACGGCGCGCGGCCGCTCGCGCTCTTCGATGCGCCGCGCATCGACTATTCGCTGAAGCGGCTGCAGCACTACACCGGTGCGCCGTGGCAGCACACGCAGCCATGGATCCTGTTCACGAACTATCAGCGCTACGTCGAAGAGTTCGTGCGCTGGGCGGCGGCGAAGGTGCAGGCCGAACCCGAGAAGTATCGTCTGTCGTGCCCCGGCGGCGTCACGATCGAAGGCGATTCCCCCGATCCCGCGGAGACTGCGCTGTCGGCGCCGTGGCGGAAGTACCAGATGCCCGCCTACCATTTGCTCGAGAAGGGCGGCGAGGGCGTGACGCTCGTGAACATCGGCGTCGGGCCTTCCAACGCCAAGACCATGACCGATCACCTCGCGGTGCTGCGTCCGCATTGCTGGATGATGATCGGCCACTGCGGTGGTCTGCGGCACTCGCAGCGCATCGGCGACTATGTGCTCGCGCACGCCTACTGGCGCCGCGACAAGGTGCTCGACGAGAACGTGCCGCTGGACATTCCGATCCCCGCCATCGCGGAAGTGCAGGTGGCGTTGCAGCAGGCCGCGCAGAAAGTCTCCGGCGACGACAAGGAGGCGCTGAAGAAGCGGCTGCGCACCGGCACGGTCGTTTCCTACGCCGATCGTAACTGGGAATTGAACTATCAGCGCGAACGCATTCTCCTGTCGCAATCGCGCGCCGTTGCGGTGGACATGGAAAGCGCCTGCATCGCCACGCAGGGCTTCCGGCTCCGCGTGCCGTACGGCGTGCTGCTGTGCGTGTCCGACAAGCCGCTGCACGGCGAGATCAAGCTGCCGGGCGCTGCCGACAAGTTCTACGACCGCGCCATCGGCGAGCACCTGAAGATCGGCATCGAGACGATCGATATCTTGAAGCGCGACAAGTCCTCGCTGCACTCGCGCAAGCTGCGCAGCTTCGACGAGCCGCCGTTCCGGTGATCGTCGCACGCATCGTCCAAATCCTGCGTGGCAGCACGTGGCCGGCGGTGGTTGAGACGGACGCCAGCGTGCGTTGGGTGATGAAGTTTGCCGGCGCGGGACGCGGCCCACGCGGCTTGCTGACCGAGTTCATCGCAACAGATCTGGCGCGGCAGTGCGGCGCGCCTGTGGTCGAGGTTGCTATTCTCACATTGCCCGACGGTTTTCCTTGGCAGATCGGGACGGATGAGTTCGACGGGATCGTACAGCGGAGCGTCGGCGCCAATCTCGGACTCCGGTATCTTGAGGGCGGGCGCATTGCGACGATGGCGGACGTTGATGGCGCCGACGCCGACATCCTTGCGCGGATCGCACTGGTGGATCGGCTCACGCAGAACGTGGATCGCACGGCGCGCAATCCCAACCTTATGGTCGATGCGTCAGGCGCGTTGCGAGCGATCGATCACGACGCATGCCTCTTTCTTGATCGTGCGCTGGCGCAGCGCGCGCCATTCCGGTTCGACCTCCCGGAGGGACATGTCTTGGCGAACCGCTCGCTGCTGACACCGTCCATCCCGCCGCTTGATTTCGATGTCGTCGACCAAGCTCCGGAAAGTTGGATTGCGGCCACGGGACTGTCACGCACGGAGGTGACGCAACGTCTCCATGCTTACGCGCAGGCCTTCGCGGCGGCGCGCTGAATCGCGCCTCGATTCCCCCGCTGCGAGGCGCTAAACCCGCCCTCGAAGGGAATTCGACCATGCAGGGCCGCATCAAGCCGCTGAAGGGCGTGCTGAACTTCCGTGACTTCGGGGGCTATGACACCGTCGACGGCGGCAAGGTCGTGACCGAACGCCTGTACCGCACGGCCTCCTTCGCGGAGGCGACGGCGGAGGACATGGCCTGGCTCGGTGGGCTAGGCGCGAAATTCGTGGTCGATCTGCGCCGCCCCGAGGAGCGCACCGATGCGCCCAATCTCTGGCCCGGCGAGCACCTGCGCGTGGTGACCAACGACGAAGGCTACAAGGAGCTGCCAGCGCATGTCGGCGTGCTGCAGCAGACCGACCTCACGGCCGATGCCGTGCGCACTTACATGCAGACGGCCTACACGCACTATCCCTACGAGCCACGCTACGTCGCGCTGTTCAAGGCGTGGCTGCATGGCCTGGCCGAGGAGGGCGGTCCGGCGATCGTCCATTGCGCGGCGGGTAAGGACCGCACGGGCGTGGCGTGCTTCCTGGTGCTGACGGCGCTCGGCGTCGATCGCGACACGATCATCGCCGACTACGAGCTCACGAACGTCGCCATCGATCTCGACAAGCGTCTGCCGGAAGTGCGCGCGCGCATCGCGTCGCGCATGGGCAAGGAGATTTCCGACGAGGCGATCCGCCCGATGCTCGGCGTGCACACCGACTATCTGAGCGCAGCCATCGACGCGATGGAGTCACGCCACGGCGACGTGCCGTCCTACATGAAGGCCGTGCTCGGCGTGGACGACAAAATGGTCGCGACGCTGCGCGACCAATTTGTCCGTTAGGCGTTTCAGCTCGCCGCTTTTCGCTTGACCATCATGTCGTCGAACGCGCCCCAGACGCCTTCCTGGCCGTGCCACTCGCCGCGCGTCGCGCCCTTCGAATATTCCGTCGCGCGGGCCTCGAAGAAGTTGGCGTGCTCGACGCCGTTGAGGATCGCGGTGAGCCACGGGATCGGGTGCTCTTTCGCGCCGTAGAGCTTCGGCAGGCCGAGCTGACCGAGGCGCCAGTCCGCGATGTAGCGGATGTAGGCCTTGATATCCTCGGGCGTCATGCCCTGCACGGGGCCCATCTCGAACGCAAGATCGATGAACTTGTCTTCCAGCCCCACAACCGTTTCACAGCAGGAAATGATGTCGTCCTTCACGCTCTTGGTCAGCGCGTCGGTTTCCTTCGCGAAGGCGTGGAACAGCTTGATCATGCCCTCGCAATGCAACGACTCGTCGCGCACGCTCCAGCTCACGATCTGTCCCATGCCCTTCATCTTGTTGAAGCGCGGAAAATTCATCAGCATCGCAAACGACGCGAAGAGTTGCAGACCTTCGGTGAAGCCGCCGAACATGGCCACGGAACGCAAGATGTCCGCGTCGGTCTCGACGCCGAATTTGCCCATGAAATCGTGCTTGTTGCGCATTGCATCGTATTCGAGGAACGCCGCGAACTCGCTCTCCGGCATGCCGATGGTTTCAAGCAACAGGGCGTAGGCGGCGACGTGGATCGTCTCGATGTTCGAAAACGCCGCAAGCATCATCTTGACTTCGGTCGGTTTGAACACGCGCGCGTAGCGCTCCATGTAGTTGTCGTTCACCTCGATGTCGCCTTGGGTGAAAAAGCGGAAGATCTGCGTCAGCAGATTGCGTTCCTGGTCGTTGAGCTTGGAGGCCCAGTCCTTCACGTCCTCGCCGAGCGGGACTTCTTCCGGCATCCAGTGAATCTGCTGCTGGCGCTTCCAGAAGTCGTGGGCCCACGGATAGCGGAAGGGTTTGTAGGCCTTCGAGGGAATGAGAAGACCAGGACCCTTGCCTTCGCCGCCGTACGCCATGCCGATGCTCTCCAAACGCCAGATGTCGGCGAACCGCCGATACGACCCACTAGATATAGCGTCGGTGAGCGAAAAGTTAACGCTACAGGACGCCGGAGCCCGAAGCGCCAATGGGCAGCGATTCCGGGAGGCGCTGCAATGGCGCACGCGGCGGCGACGGTGGAAAAGCGCCCGCTCGTGCAGTCAGGGAATCAGTGGATGGGGCGTGAAGCTGCGTGCGACAGGGATATATAGGTATTATATCCGCAGCACAGGCCTATCGGCGCATCGTGAGGGAGGCGCCGACGTAATTCTCGTCCTTGCTTTCCCACCCGTTGGCGACTTCGCGGTTCATCACCGAGACGGACGCCTGCATACCGCGCGCTTCAACGGAGATGCCGACCTGGTAGTCGCCGACGACCACGCGGTCTTCCTGATAGCTGAGGCCGCGGCGCGCCGCGCCAGCCATGGCTTCGGGAGTCCAGGTCAGGGCCGAACCATCGGTGGCCGCGAAGAAGTACCAAGCCGGTCGGTCCCAGGTGGCGGTGCCGTTGAACTCGCCGACCATGTTTTCGAGTCGCTGGCCGAGGCGGACTTCGCCGCCGACGCTCTTCAGCTTGCCGCCTTCAGGGCCGATCGCGAAGCCGGCGCGCGGGGCGATGGCGAGATCGAGGTTGAGGCCGGTCTGACGCGCGGGGGCCGACAGGGCGTACTCGACGGTGTGAGTCCGTGACTGCTCCGAATCGAGGGTCAGTGGATCGAGGAACGGGTCGGGGCGCAGGTCCGGGTTGAGGCGGAGCGGCGCTTCGCGGCTTGCGCCGAGCGGCGCCTGCAGCGCGTCCGTGGTCGTGAACGAACGACCGAAGGGGTCAGGAGACGAGGGCGATCCGAGATCGGTGGCCTGGGCCAGCGGATTGGCCTGACCATCGATGGCCATGCGCAGCGCGGGATTGGATGGTTCGGCGATGCTGGAGCCGGTGAGGCCGATGGCCACCGCTCCGGTCGTCGCGACGACCCCCATCCAAAGCGAAGAAACGATTGTGCGTGCCATGTTCGCCTTCTTCATGCCCTAAAGCGTGCGCTCACAGGGTTAACGAAATGTTGCCGCGAAAGGTTCCTCAGTTCGTCAAGATGTCGTGGTCGCGACTCTGCGTCTCACGCCATTCTATGCATCATGCGTGCCCTTGCCAGCGCTAAGGTTCGTTAATGGCGATTTTCGTCAGTGGGGGGCAATTCCCGTTGCATCATTACGACATCGAGCCAGCGTCCGAACTTCCAGCCGACGTTCCAGAGCGTGCCGACGTGGCTGAAGCCCGCCTTCGCGTGCAGCGCGATCGAGGCCGCGTTCGCTGAATCGCCGATCACGGCGATGACCTGGCGACAGTCGAGCGACTGCAGCTCCTTGAGCAATGTGCCGAGCAGCGCGACGCCGACGCCGCGTCTTTCCCAGCCGGGCGCGACGTAGACCGAATCCTCGAAGGCATGGGCGTAGGCGGCGCGGTCGCGGAACTGTTGTGCATATGCGAAGCCGACGATGCGCGAGGGGTCTTCCTGCGGGCTCGCGACCATGTACGGCCAGCCGCGCGTGACGACCTTCGTCCAACGCTCTTTCATCTCCCGCACGGGCGGGGGCGTGGTCTCGAAGGTGCCCGTGCCGGTGGTGACGTGGTGCGCGTAGATCATCGCGACCTGTTCGATGTCATGCTCGAAGCAGGGGCGGACCATGATGCGGGTCTTGTCGGACGCTGGTTTGCTTGGGTTTTTAGACATGGGCGTGGGCGCATGGCGCGCGGTGGGCGCGCTCGATCTGGAGGGTGACGTGGGTGATGCCGAAGGCGGCGCGGAGTTCGTCCTCGGCGGCGTTGAGGAAATCGTCGCCCCCGCCTTCGGGCAGAACGAGGTGGGCGGTCAGCGCCGGTTCGGTCGCGCTCATGGCCCAGACATGGAGATCGTGCACTGCAGCAACGCCGGGCAATCCGGAGAGCTTCCTGCGCACTGCGGCGACGTCGATGCCCTGCGGGGCCGCGTCCATGGCGAGGTCGAGGGAGTCCTTCAAAAGCCCCCACGTGCCCCAGAGAATCACCACGACCACCACGAGGCTCGCGAGCGGGTCGATCCAGCTCTTTCCCGTCAGCAAGATCAGGGCGCCGGCGATGATGACGCCCGCCGAAACCGCTGCGTCCGCCATCAGGTGGAGGAAGGCGCCGCGGGCGTTGATGTCGCCTTTTCCGCTCCGCGCGAACATGAGCGCCGTGCCGCCGTTCACCACGATGCCGGCGGCGGCGGTGGCCATGACGATCATCGGCGCGACTGACTCGGGTGATGCAAAACGGCGCAACGCCTCCCAGCCGATGGCGCCGGAAGCGGCCACAAGCAGCAGCGCATTTCCCAAAGCGGCCAGCACGCCGGCCTTGCCGAAGCCGTAGGTCCGCCGGGTCGTGGCCGCCCGGGTTGCGAGCCAGGCCGCCCCACCGGCGAGCGCGAGGCCCAGAACGTCGGAGAGATTGTGTGTGGCGTCGGCCAGCAGCGCCGTCGAATTGGCAAAGAACCCCGCCGCCGTCTGGATGACCACGAAGACGAGGTTGATGACCAGGGCCACGCCATAGGTCCGCGCCCCGGTGGGCGAGGCGAGATCGGGCGCGGCGTGCGCGTGGTCATGTCCGTGATGGTCATGACCTTGACCGTGGTGGTGGTGGCCGCTCATGGCGCTGACAAAGCGGCGCGCCGGAGGAGGGGTCAAGAGCGCATGGCGCATCGCGGTCATGCGCCGGCGCCGCCAGAGTCCGGGGACTCTCGCGTGGATGAAATACCGTAATCCGGGAACGATCGTGTCACGGATCATGACGTGTCTGCGGCTTCTGGGGCGGGTGCGATGGTGAGCGGCGAAGCCGCCCTCTTTCGCGCAAACGTCATCACAAGCACGCCGCCGCGCAGGTCTGCGGGAAGCCGTGCAACGGCGCGCGTCGCGATCGCGTCGAAATCATCGAGCGCGCGGCGCATGTCCGCGAGCGTGCGCAGGCGAATGCCGCGCGTGAAGAAGCGCACGGCCGGCGCGCAGCGATGCGCCCAGCGGAAGCCGGGCGGCATGCGGCGTCGATGCGACCTGCGATGCGGTCGCTCAACGATCCGCATGCGCGACACGATGGCGGCCGCGAGCATCACGCGCAGTTCGCGCCGCGTGTCGATCAGCTGTCGTTGCAGCCACAGCCGCGCCTCACGCGGCAGCGGCGCAAATTCGGCGATCCATTCGACGACAGAGAGAAACCACAGACGGAGATTCGCCAGCGCGTCGGCGATTTCGCGACTGAAATCGCGGGGTCTGATGATCTGCATGGCGTCTCTCCTCTTCGTGGCCCCGGAACCATTCCGGCGCGACGTGAGGGACAGCATGACTCAGCTCCGGACCCGGTCGGATTGAATCGCTGATTTTTCTGGAAAGGACCGCCGGCGCCCTCGCCGGCAACCATGTGCGCCAAGGGGAAGCGGTTTGCCGGCGAGGCGCCGGCGGTCCTCATCGCGAGGGAAACCCGACTCGGGAATCCTCCTAATTTTCGGCAATGCGGCGCGAACAACCCTTCTCCCCCTCGCGGGGGAGAAGGGAGATGTTAGAACCCGCCCATGACCATCGATCTTCCCACCGCCGGCCGGTTCGAGGGGCGGGCGCATTTCCTGCCGGTGCGCATCTATTACGAGGACACGGACTTCTCCGGCGTCGTCTATCACGCCAACTATCTGCGCTATTTCGAGCGGGGCCGGTCGGACTACCTCCGGCTGGCGGGGGTGTCCCACACGGAACTGCTGGACGGCGACGCCCCCACGGCCTTCGCGGTGAACCGGATCACCCTCGATTTCGTGAAACCTGCCCGGATCGATGACGCCCTGGTGGTGGTTTCGACCTATGACCGGGTCAAAGGTCCCCGGATCTTCATCTCCCAGACTCTGAAGCGCGGGGAAGAGGTCCTTGCCACGGCGGCGGTCGAGGCCTGCTGCATCGCCCTCAACGGGCGCCCGAAAAAGCCGCCGGTCCTGCTCTTGCAGCGGCTTCAGCCGTATCTGGAGCCCTGAGAGTCCACTTTTCGTCAAACTATTGGGGCCTAAGGCGGGCCTGATAACGTATGGCGGGTATCGTCTGGGGCCCCAACGATCAGGGCGACGCCGGGAAACCGAGGGTTTCGCGGTGAATTGGCGCGGCGGAGAACCGCCGTCACATTACGGGAGCGTGCATGGAACCGGCGGTCCAGAATCTGTCCATCGTCAGCCTGATCGCGAACGCGGACCCCGTGGTGCAGGTCATCATGGCGCTGCTCGTGATCGCGTCGCTGTGGTCGTGGACGGTGGCCTTCGACAAGTGGGGCCAGTTCGGCGAGCTGGAAAACCGATCGCGGGAATTCGAGAAGGCGTTCTGGTCGGGCCGCGACGTGGCCGATCTCGATGACCGTGGCAGCGACAAACCGGGCGCGGCGATGGCGCGGGTGTTCGCAGCGGGCGCGCGCGAGTGGCGTGACGCCGAACGCATGATGGCGACGCCCGCGCACGTGCAGATGGCGCAGGAGCGGGCCGACCGCCTGATGGGCGCCGCCGTGCAACGCGAACTCACCCGCGCGGGCCGCGGCCTGCCGGTGCTGGCGACGATCGCCGCGTCCACGCCTTTCATCGGCCTTTTCGGCACGGTGTGGGGCATCATGAACAGCTTCACTTCGATCGCGTCGAACAAGCAGACCGATCTCACGGTCGTCGCGCCCGGCATCGCCGAAGCGCTCATCGCCACCGCGCTCGGCCTCGCGGCCGCGATCCCGGCGGTCATCTTCTACAACAAGTTCGCGGGCGATCTCGATCGTCTCGCCGATCGTCTTGAGAGCTTCACCGACGAAGTCGCCGCGCGCTTCTCGCGTCGCGCCAGCGAGCGCGTCTGATGGCGGCGGGTCTCGCCGGCGGCGGACGGCGATCGCGGGGCAGGCATCGCCGTTCCGGCCGGATCGCGGAAATCAACGTCACGCCGTTCGTGGACGTGATGCTGGTGCTGCTGATCGTGTTCATGGTGGCTGCCCCCTTGCTCACCGTGGGCATTCCGCTCGATCTGCCGAAAACGGAAGCCAAACAGCTGAGCGCCGAGGAGGCGCCGCTGACGATCTCCATCCGCGCGGACGGTGCGGTGTTCCTGCAGGAAGCGGAGACGGCGGAAGACCAGTTGCTGCCGCGTCTCGAAGCGCTGGCGAAGGAAGGCTACCAGAGCCGCATCTTCATCCGCGCCGATGAAGCGTCGAACTACGGCGCTGTGGCGCGTGTGATGGCCAAGATCAACGTCGCCGGCTACCGCAATATCGGGCTCGTGACCGCCACGCTCGATCAGACGTCCGGTCAACAAAAACCGGCCAAGAAAGAATAGCTGGGATGCGCGCTGGCTGGATCGGCTCGCTCGTCACGCACGCGTTGATCGCGGCGGCGACGCTGCTCGCCTGGCCGGACAAGGACCGCGATCTCCCCGAGCCCAGCGCCATCGTGCCGATCGACATCGTCATCGGCGACATCACAAACGTCTCGGCCATCGCGCCGCCGCCGCCGGAAAACCCAGCCGAAGAGGCCGAACTGACGCCCGAAGGCGCGCCGCAGTCGATGGCGCCGCCGACGCCGGAAGCGCCCGAAGCGATCAACGATCCGCGCTCGAAGCAGAAGAAAAAAGACGAGCCGCGCCGCCCGGTGACGGATCTCAACGACATCGCCGCGCTGATCGACCGCTCCAAGAAGGAGAAGGGACAGACCGCCTCGACGAGCGACGCCGAGACCGGCCCGAACGCGCGCAACGCGGCGGGCGCGGGCACGGAGGTCACCGCATCGGAGGCCGACGCCATCCGCTCCGCCATCGAGCGCAACCGCCAGAAATTCGTCGACCTGCCGGACTATGAGCGGCTGCGCGTGACGATCCAGATCCGGCTCAACGCCGACGGCAGCCTCGCGGAATCGCCGCGCGTGATCCGCTCCAGCCTGCCGGCGTCCGATCCCTACATGCGCGTGGCCATCGACCGGTCCCTGCGGGCCATCCTGACCTCGGAACCGCTGCCCGTGGCGCCGGACCGGACGCGGCGGGCCACATTCACGATCAATTTCTACGATAGATGACGCAAAAGCCGCTAAGACGGCCAACAAGAAGCGGTTCGGAGCACGCGATGAAATTCTGGCGGATGATTGCGCTTTGTTTAGCGACGGCGGTGATGGCCCCGTCGGCCGCGCACGCCGAGATCGAGATCGACATCACGCGCGGTCATCTGAACCCGATGCCGATCGCGATCCCCGATTTCATCGGCACGCAGGCGCAGGAAGTGGGCGTGGGACGTCAGGTCTCGGAAGTCATCCGCGCCAACCTCACGCGCTCGGGCCTGTTCCGCGTCGTCGATCCCGCCGCCTATCTGCAGCAAGTGCCGGACGTGAACACCCAGCCGCGCTTCGGCGACTGGAAGGTGACGCAGGCGCAGGCGCTGGTGATCGGCCAGTCCACGCTGATGCCGGACGGGCGTCTGCGCATCGAGTTCCGCCTATGGGACGTGTTCGGTGAAAGCGAAGCGCTGGCGAGCTTCTACGCCACGACTCCGGAGAACTGGCGCCGCATCGCGCACAAGATTTCCGACGCCCTCTACAAGCGTCTCACCGGCGAGGACGGGTATTTCGACACGCGCGTCGTGTTCGTCTCCGAGAGCGGCCCGCGCGGCGCGCGGCGCGTGAAGCAGTTGATGATCATGGACCAGGACGGCGCCAATCCGTCCATCCTGCCGACCGGCGCCGCGCAGGTGATCACGCCACGCTTCTCGCCGACGGCGCAGCAGATCACCTTCATGTCCTTCGAGACGGGGCGTCCGAAGGTCTTTCTCTACAATATCGAGACGGGCCGTCGCGAAGTGCTCGGCGACTTCCAGGGCATGAGCTACGCGCCGCGCTTCTCGCCGAAGGGCGACAGCGTGGTGATGACGCTCGATCTCGGCGGCAATTCGGAAATCTTCCGCATGGACCTGCGCTCGCGCGCCACCCAGCGGCTGACGAACAATCCGTCCATCGACACCTCGCCATCCTATTCGAAAGAGGGCGACCAGATCGTCTTCAACTCCGATCGCGGCGGCTCGCGCCAGCTCTACACCATGGGCGCCGACGGCTCGAACGTGCAGCGCATTTCCGGCGGCGGCGGCAGCTACACCACGCCCGTGTGGTCCCCGCGCGGCGATCTCATCGCCTTCACAAAGCAGGTGGGCGGTCGCTTCGGCATCGGCGTGATGCGTCCCGACGGTTCGGGCGAGCGTATGTTGTCGGACGCCTATCTCGACGAAGGCCCGACGTGGTCGCCCAACGGCCGCGTGATCATGTTCTTCCGCGAAGCGCGTCCGGGCGCGGGCCCGAAACTCTGGAGCGCCGATCTCACGGGTCAGAACCTGCGTCAGGTGACGACGCCCGCCGACGCGAGCGACCCGGCGTGGAGCCCGTTGTTGCCGTAGTGCTCAACCCTCTCCCGCCAGCGGGAGAGGGACAGACTGAGCGCAGCGATGTCAGGGTGAGGGCCGGTAAGACGCATGAGCTCTGTCGTCTCACGGCCCCTCACCCTCGCTCACTTCGTTCGCATATCCCTCTCCCGCCGGCGGGAGAGGGTTTTCAAACCACCCGCGTCGCGAGCGCCTCGCCCGCAAAATGCCGGCGCATGTTTTCCAGCACGAGTTGCGCGCTGGC
>JAWXBS010000121.1:0-7507 GCA_034440275.1 Alphaproteobacteria bacterium | reverse complement strand
GGCCCCGGCGGTCCTCGATGTTGTCCGAACGTCGCTGATCGTCGAGCCGCATGGGTCGTTCCTCTTGGTCTGAGCCTCAAGCCATAGCCCGCCGCAGGCCGCAGGGGCAATGCCGGGTCAGACGTCCCCCAGCAGCGCGCGCCGCCGCGCAAGGCTGTCGGCCGGCCAGAGCGCCTGCATGTCGTAGTAGATATCGAAGGCCTTCGCGTCGGCGGGCAGATCGAACCAGGCCGCCTTCGAGCGCGTGAAGATGTGTACGTCCGGCGGCAGCGCGGCGGGATCGTCCAGCGCCCCCACGCGCACGAAGATCATCACCTTGCGCCGGCCATAGTCGCTCCAGAGCGCCGTGCAACAGCTATTGCAGCGGTAGATGTCGTGGGGACGCCCGCTCTCGCTCGGCCCGACAGTGCAGTGGAAGTCGCCCCGCAGGTGCTCGACATTATCGGTCTCGATGAGCGCATTGACCGCAAAGGCGCCGCCCGTGGCGCGCTGGCACTGCATGCAGTGGCAGCAGTGCACGAACATCGGCGCAGCTTTCAGCCGATAGCGCACCGCACCGCAACTGCATCCGCCTTCGAGGGCTTGGATCATCACGTCCTCCGTGTGCGCATCATAGCAGATCCAGCTGATCCCCTGCACGCGGCGGGACGCGGAACTGGGTGACATCGAGATCGAGCTTGCGCTTGTTGAGGCCGAGGCGCGCGCAGGCTTTTCGGAAGCGGCTGGCGATGAGACGCGCATAGGCGCCGGTGCCGCGCTGGCGTGCGCCCCATTCGGGATCGTAGTCGCGGCCGCCGCGCATGTCGCGCACGAGCTTCATCACTCGCCGCGCGCGATCGGGGTAGGCGCCTTCGAGCCATTCGCGGAAGAGATCCTTGATCTCCAATGGCAGGCGCAGAACCACATAGCCGGCCTCGGTCGCGCCCGCATCCGCTGCGGCGGCGAGAATGTCGTCGAGCTCGGCGTCGTTCAGCGCGGGGATCAGCGGGGCCGTCATCACCGCGACGGGAATGCCGGCTTCCGTCAACGCACGGATCGCGTCGAGACGGCGTTGCGGCGTCGCCGCGCGCGGCTCCATCCGGCGCGCCAGCGTGCGGTCGAGGGTGGTGATCGAGATGGCGACCTTGGCAAGACCTCTCGCCGCCATCGGCGCCAGCAGATCGATGTCGCGCGTGATGAGCGCGGACTTTGTGATCATCGCGACGGGATGATTGTAGCGGCTCAGCACTTCCAGCACCGCGCGGGTGATGCGGTGCGTGCGCTCAATGGGTTGATAGACGTCGGTGACGCCGCCCATCACCATCACGTTCGCGCGGTAATTCTTCGCGGAGAGTTCGAGTTCGAGACGCTCGGCGGCGTTGAACTTCGCGAAGAGCTTGCTCTCGAAATCTAGGCCCGGCGACAGCCCCGCGTAGGCGTGGTTGGGACGTGCGTAGCAGTAGATGCAACCGTGCTCGCAGCCGCGATAGGTGTTGATGGTGCGATCGAAGCCGATGTCGGGGCTGGTGTTGCGGCTGATGATGGCGCGCGCGGTTTCGCGCGTGACGGTGGTCGTCAGCTTCGGCGGCGTCTCGTCCTCCACGCCCCAACCGTCGTCGAAGGCTTCGCGCGCGTCACGTTCGTAGCGTCCCGAGCGGTTGGTGACGGCGCCGCGACCGTTCGGCATAGGGGCATGGGGCCTCGACATGACCGCAGGATATCGCGCGTCATGAACAAAACAAGAACAAAATCCCGTGGAAGCTTTTAGGAGAAGGCGAAGTCCTTGTCGCGCGAGCGGAAGCGCAGGCCCGCATCCACATAAATGGTCTGTCCCGTCACCGCGGGCGCTTCGAGCAGGTAGAGCGCCGCCGCCGCCGCATCCTCCGGCGACGCGCCGCGTTCGAGCGGCGTGTCGGCGTGCAGGCGCTGGAAGTCGGCGTCGGACTGGCCGGGCGACGGCAACACGTAGGCAGGCGCCACCGCATTCACGCGCACGCGCGGCGCCAGCGCCCGCGCCAGCAGTTCGGTCGCCCCGGCGAGCGCATACTTCGACAGCGTGTAGGAGAAGTGGTCCGGATAGGGTTGCGCAAGTTTGTAGTCGAGGAAGTTGACGACCGCGCCTGATGCGTCTGCGGGCAGTTGCGCCGCGAGCGCGTTCGCCAATGTCACCGGCGCGTAAGTGTTCACGCGCATGTGGCGCGCGGCGAGTTCCGGCGTGAACGTCTCGGCCACATCGTGATCGAAAATGGCAGCGCAGTTGACGAGCGCTGTGAGCGGCGCGCCCGCCAGCGCCGCTGCCTCGCCGATGAGTGAGTCTGCTTGGTGCATGAGATCGGCGCTGACCAGGACGGCATTGCCGCCGAGCGCGCGGACTTCAGTGGCGGTGGTTTCGGCGTCCTTTGCGGAAGAAGCGTAATGGATCGCCACGTTCCAGCCTTGCGCTGCCGCCTTCATCGCCACGACGCGTCCCAGCCGTTTCGCGCCGCCCGTCACCAGCACCCACGGGCGCTTGCCGGTCATCGTCCGCCCTCTGCGATGCTCAGTCCCTGACGCCGGCGCGCGGGATCGGCGTGTCGCGTGAGGCTGACCGACACCATGGCGGGCGCTGCAAGCACGGAGGGCTTCTTCACCGTCACTGAAACAGACTCCACGCGCGCGGAGAGATCGAACAGGAAGGCCCCGATACGGTCGGCGACGGTCTCGATGAGCTGGATGGCGCCGTCGGCGGCGAGGTCGACCTGCAGGAAGCGGATGATGCGGTCGTAGTCGATGGTCGCCGAAAGCTCATCGCGCTGCGGCGCGGTCGGCGCCTCCAGCGTCAGCGCGACGGAGACGAAGATCTCCTGCAGCGCCGCGCGCTCGGTGTCGGGCACGCCGAGCATGAGCGCGACGGGCACGTCGGAAAGGGCGATGGTCTGGGTGTCGGCCATGGCGCGATCGTAGCGCATACGGGCCGCGCCGTCATGGGGAGCGCCCTCGAAGGGCGTTGGATGGCCATGTCCGATTCCGGCGAGACGGGGCGGCCGGATCGCGTCAGAATGGCCCCATGATCGAGGAAGCCGACCAGCACGCCATCTGGCACGCCGCCGCCGAGGCCCGCGACGCCCGCTTCGACGGCGTATTCTACACCTGCGTGACCTCCACGGGCATCTATTGTCGCTGTGTGTGCCCGGCGCGCATGCCCAAGCGCGCCAACCGCGTCTTCCACCGCTCCGCCGCCGCCGCCGAGAAGGCGGGCTTCCGCCCCTGCCTCATCTGTCGCCCGGAAAAGGCGCCGGGCGCCGCCCCCATCGACCAGAAGCAGCGGCTCGCCGCGCAGGCCGTGTCGCGGATCGAGGCCGGCGCGCTGGAGGAGCAGGGGCTCGATGATCTGGCGCGCGATCTCGGCGTCACCGGGCGCCATCTGCGGCGCGTGACGGTCGATGTGTTCGGCGCGGCGCCCATCGACATTGCGCAGACGCACCGCCTGCTCACCGCCAAGCGTCTGCTGACGGAAACGCAGTTGCCCGTGACAGAGATTGCGTTCGCGAGCGGCTTTCAGAGCGTGCGGCGCTTCAATGCGCTGTTCCTGGAACGCTACGGTTTTCCGCCCTCGCGCATCCGTCGCGCCCGCGTGACGACGCGCGAGCCGACGCTGACACTCGATCTGGTCGCGCGCGGCGCGTTCGACCCGACCTCGCATTTCGACTTTTTCGCCTCGCGTTCGATTGCGGGCGTGGAGGCGCTGGACGGTGGCTATGCGCGCACGCTGAAGATCGGCGCGCATGCGGGGTTCGTGTCGATCCGGCCTAGCGCGCGGGGTGTTTCGCTTTCCCTGTCGCACAGCCTGTCGCCGGCGCTGCGCCCGCTGGTGGCGATGGTGCGCGGCGCGTTCGATCTCGATGCGGACGTGACCGCGATAGACAATGCGCTCGGCGATGAACTCGATGTGACGCTCGAACCCGGCGTGCGGCTGACGGGCGGGCTTGATCCGTTCGAGATCGCCGTGCGGGCGGTGCTCGGACAGCAGGTGACGATCATCGCGGCGCGCAAGCTGACGCAGAAGATCGTCGATATGTTCGGCGCCGACGTGGAGACCGGCGTCCCGGGCCTCACGAAACTCTTTCCCGATGCGGCGCGCATTGCGGCGGCGGACTCGGGCGTGATTGCGGGTCTCGGCATGCCGTTCGCGCGGGCGCAGACGCTGCAACGCCTCGGCGCGGCGGTGGCGGAGGGAAAATTGCTGCTCGCGCGCGGCGCGGTGGCGGCGGGACGCGAAGGATTGATGGCGCTCGCCGGCATTGGTCCGTGGACGGTGGAATATGTGGCGTTGCGCGGTCTCGGCGATCCCGATGCCTTTCCCGCCGGCGACAGCGCCATTCGCAGCGCGCTCGACATGAAGACCGGCGTCGAAGCGCGCGCGGAAAAGTGGCGGCCATGGCGCGCCTACGCCGCCACGCGCCTGTGGCGCAGACATGCACGCGGGATGGCGCAGAAAAATGCAGGAGAAGTGCGATGAACGCCGTCTATGTCCATGAAAGCCCGGTCGGGCCGCTGACGCTGGTGTCCGACGGCGCAGCGCTCGCGGGTGTCTATTTCGAGAGCCAGAAGCATGGCGCCCCGCCGGCCGGTCCGTTGGGAACGGACAAGATCATCGACGCGACGCGCAAGCAGCTCGACTCCTATTTTGCGGGCAAGCGCAAAAGCTTCGACGTGCCGCTGGCGCCGAAAGGCACCGCGTTCCAGACGCGGGTCTGGCATGCGCTGACAAAGATTCCGTATGGCGAAACGGTGAGCTACGGCGCCATAGCCGCCGGTATCGGTTCGCCCAAGGCAGTGCGTGCGGTGGGCGCCGCCAACGGTCGCAACCCGATCCCGATCATCATTCCGTGCCACCGGGTGATCGGCGCAAACGGTTCGCTGACCGGCTTCGGCGGAGGCATGGCGCGGAAGGAGCTTCTGCTCGACCTGGAGCGCGGCGCGCTCTTCCCGGCGGGGCGGTGATCCGCTAGGTCATTCGGATAAATCCGAGGGGGATCCGCATGATCAGGAAGGTCGCGCTGTCGCTCGCCGTGTTCGCGCTTGTCGCGGGAACTGGCGTCGCCGCCGCCATTGAACTGGAAAAACGCATCGAGACGACGCTTGCAGCACCGGCGTCTATCGAGACCGTGGAAGCCGCCGTCGACGGGGGGCTCATCGACAAAGGTTGGACGATCGAGGGGAAGACGCCGGGTCGCACGGTCGCGTCCATTCGCGTTCGCGAAGAGCATTTCGCGCGTATCGCCGTCACCTATGACACGCGCGCGTTTGCCATCAATCTCATCAGCACAGAGGGCCTTCTGCAGAACGACAAGCGTGGCACGATCCATGGCGCCTACGGGCGGTGGTCCGGCAACGCGATCGCCGGCATCAACAATCGCCTGCGCCGTAGTGCGCCGCCGCCGCCCTCGGTCTATGCGCCGCAGGCCGTAGTAGAGCCGCAAGCCGCGCCTGCGCCCGCGCTCGTTCCCACGCCTGCGTCCCCGCCTGCGGCGCCGCCGCCGGGCTGAAGGCGTGACAGCGGCGCCAAGCTGCGCAATGTAGGGACTCGAATTTCCGGAGCCCTTCATGTCCTTCCTTTCCATTGAGAAAACCGGCCGCGTCGTCACGATCACCATCGAGCGGCCGGACGTGATGAATGCGCTCGGCGAGGACGGCGACGGCGCGGCGTTCGAAGCGGTGTGCGCGGACATCGCAAGCGACCGCGCCATCGGCTGCGCGATCCTCACGGGGCGCGGTCGCGCGTTTTCGGCAGGCGGCAACATCAAGGCGATGGCGGAAACGGGCGGCGTCTTCTCCGGCGCGCCGCACGTGATCCGCGATCGCTACCGCAACAACATCCACCGCATCGCGCGTGCGCTCTATGCGATGGAGACGCCCCTCGTCGCGGCGGTGAATGGCGCGGCAATCGGGCTCGGCTGCGATGTGGCGTGCATGGCCGACATCCGCATCGCTTCCGAGCACGCGAAGTTCGGCGTGACGTTCCTCAAGCTCGGCCTCATTCCGGGCGACGGCGGCGCGTGGCTGTTGCCGCGCGTCATCGGCCAGTCGCGGGCGGCGGAACTGCTGTTCACAGGCGATGTGATCGACGCGAAGACGGCGGTGGAGTGGGGCCTCGTCTCGCGCGCCGTGCCGGGCGACAAGCTGATGGAAGAGGCGATGGCGCTCGCGCAGAGGATCGCGCTGCAGCCGCCGCAAGCGCTGCGCCTCGCCAAGACGCTGATGCGCCAGGGCCAGACCACGACCTACGACACGCTTCTCGAACTTTCCGCCGCAGCCCAGGCGCTCATGCATCACACCGCCGACCACATGGAAGGCGTCCACGCGATCATCGAAAAGCGCGCGCCGGTGTTCAAGGGCGAGTGATGGCCGCAGACATCGCCGCGTTTGCAGCGCGGGCGCGGATGAACCTCGACGCGCTCGAACGGCGCGTGATTGCGCTCGACGGGCGGCGGTGCGCGGCGGTGGCGATCGTCGTCTCGCCTGCGCGCGGTCGTGCGACCTACGTGCTCACCCGCCGTGCGCTGACCATGCGGCGCAATGCCGGCAACTACGCGCTGCCGGGCGGCAATTTCGAGCCGGGCGAGGATGCTGCAGCCGCCGCCCTCCGCGAGACGCAAGAGGAACTCGGCGTCGCGCTTGCGCCGGAGCATGTGCTCGGTTTGCTGGATGATTTTGTCACGCTAGGCGGGCACGTCGTGACGCCGGTGGTCCTTTGCATCGATACGGAGCTGAAACTCACCCCCGATCCGCGGGAAGTGCATCAGGCGTGGCGCCTGCCGGTCGCGCAGCTCGATCTACCCGATACGCCGCGCTTCATCCCGCATCCCGACGGCAGCGCGCCGATCCTGCAGATGCGTGCGCGCCACGGCTGGATCAATGCGCCCACCGCCGCATGGCTCTACCAGTTCCGCGAGGTCGCGTTGCACGGTCGCGCGACCCGACTCGACGACATCGGACAGCCGACCTGGACGGCGCGCTGAGCAGGTCAGCCGTTGTATTCCCTGCGAAAATTTCGTCTGCCTTGCGGCGCCGCCACGGTGTCGCCTAGAACGGCGCGCATCCATGACGTCCCCGCAAACCGGAGTTTCCATGCGCCACATTCTTCTTGCCGCCGTCGCAGCCTGTGGCCTTGCCGCCTGCGCGGGCACGCCCAAGGAAACCGTGGCGCCGCCGCCGACGTCTGCGTCCTCCTCGGGGGTATGGGCCTACTCGTTCGACGCCGGTCCCGGCATCGCGACCGCCCTGCTGACGGGCGCCGACAATCAACCTCTCGTGAAACTGTCGTGCCAGTCGCCGAACGGCAATCTGGTGGTGACGGACTGGACGTTCTCGCGCGTGCGCCAGGGCGATGCGCCGACCACGTTCTCGGTCGGCGCGCAGACCAAGCAGATCACGGCGCGGATCGCAGGCGACGGCGCCGGGCGTCAGGCGCTGACGATCACGTTGCCGTCGCGCGATCCCCTGTGGAATGCGCTCACGCCGTCGGCGGCCGTGAAGACCACCGCGC
>JAWXBS010000120.1:0-3172 GCA_034440275.1 Alphaproteobacteria bacterium | reverse complement strand
ATCTATGTGAGCTGTCCGCGCGAGGGCCGTTGCACGCTGAAGCAGGTCCCGCAGGTCGAAGGCTCGCTCGTCGCGATGAACCCGCACACGGGCCGCGTGATGGCGCTCATCGGCGGCTACGATTTCCGTCTCGGCGATTTCAGCCGCGTCACCGACGCGCAGCGCCAGCCGGGCTCCTCGTTCAAGCCGATCGTCTATGCCGCCTCGCTCGATCCTTGCAGCGCAGAGGGCCAGCGCGGCTGCGGTCTGACGCCCGCCACGCTCATCGACGACGCGCCGTTCGCGGTGGAAGCCGGCGATGGCAGCGTCTGGGCGCCCGACACCTACAACCGCGACAACTATCTCGGCCCCACGACCATGCGCGTGGGTCTCGAGCGTTCGCTGAACACGATGACGGCGCGTCTTGTGTACGAGATGGGGCCTGAGCGCGTGTTCGACTACGCCTCGCGCCTCGGCATCTACGATCCGTCGAAGAAGAACCTCGCGGTGTTCTCGCTCGGCCTGGGCGTCGGCGAAACCACGCCGCTGCGCATGACGACCGCCTACGCCATGTTCGTGAATGGCGGGCGCCGCATCAATCCCATCTTCATCGACCGTATCCAGGACCGCGACGGCGTCTCGCTGCGCCGCCAGGACCAGCGCGAATGCGCGGGCTGCAACGTGGCGTGGAGCGGGCAGGGTGCGCCGCAGATCGCCGACGTGCGCGAACAGGTCATCGATCCGATCACCGCCTATCAGGTCGTCACCATGGCGCAGGGCGTCGTCGAGCGCGGCACCGCGACCGTGGTCAAGAGCGTCGGCAAGACGCTCGGCGGCAAGACCGGCACGACGAACGACTACAAGGATGCCTGGTTCGTCGGCTTCTCACCCGATCTCGTGGTGGGCGTGTGGGTGGGCTTCGACCAGCCGCGCCCGCTCGGCGAAGGCGAAACCGGCGGCCGGATCGCGGCGCCCATCTTCCGCGACTTCATGACCGAAGCGCTGAAGCGCGAGACCGACACGCCGTTCCGCATGCCCGCCGGCGTGCGCCTTGTCCGCGTAGACGCGCGCACCGGCATGGTGCCGAGCGCCGAGACGGTGGACACAATCATCGAGGCCTTCCGCCCCGGCACCGAGCCCACCGAAATGATGGCGTCCTCGCCGATCATCATCGGTCGCGGCGAGGTCGCGTTCCCCGGCGCCGAAAACGGCCCGAGCATCTCGCCGACGTCCGCGCCCGGCCAGACGACAGGGCAGCCGCGTCCGGACGATGGGTTGGGCGGGCTGTATTAGTCCTCGCCTCCTCCTCTTTTCACCCTGAAAGGGGGAGATCGAGGGTGGGCTCGGCGAGATTGCCGTTCAGCGAACCGCAATCATCAAGCGCTTGTTTGCGACGTCGCCAAAGAAGCGCAAGATTGAGCCCAAGAAAGCGTCGCCAAAGGCCGATCGGCCCAAGGAGTAGCGCGGCGCCAAGTTTGGGGGACAGCATGCGAACTCTCTTACTTATCTCTGCATTCGCCCTGGCGGCTTGCGCGTCCACAGACCCCGTGCGGACCGCCGGTGGCACCTACATGGTCTCAAACCGCGTGGCGCTAGGCGGAGAGGCCGGCGCGCTCAACGCGGCGATCGATCATGCCGGAAACTTCTGCGCGAAGCAGAACAAGACGGTGACTCTGGTGGCGCAGACGGTGCGGGAATGCGCTCTGCGCGGCGGATGCGGCGAAGCGCAGATCACATTCAGATGCGAAGCGGCCGCCCCCTAGAAGCCGTAAGCGCGGTTCAAAAAAGGGACTTCGAGCGCGGCTGATCAGGGCCATAGGACCTATGTCCGTATTATATACTTCGCACCACAACCCCTAAATCCTGAAGCGTGCCATGGGCTGCGTGTGGTTTGAAGGGGATTTGCGTTTGATTTAATTCCTGCCACATGCTGAAGGCATGTGCGTCCCGACCGTGCCCCCTTCCAAGATTTTGGACGCAATCACGTCTGAGCTTCTGGACTGGTTTGCTCCGGGGGCTTCGGAGGTAGTTCTTTCAGAAGTTCAGGCCGCGACAATAGCCTCTGGAGCACTTGCGCGGCTAGTTCGGGATTGTTCCACCGGGTCTGGTGCTCAATGCTCCAGCGAAGATCTCGGAGCATGTGAGCCACGTCGTGACACTCCTTGATTGCGCAGTCGAAATCGGCGTCACGATACACGTATACATAGCGGTTCTCGATTGGATCGTCGGAAGGAATATCACGGAAGACGCCGGTTGATTGCGGCATCCACTCAGCAACGAACTCGGCGAACGGCCCGGTCAATACGTCTAAGTTTTTCCGCAACTGATCGACAGGGTCGATCAGAAGCAGTGCATCAGGGAGTTCTAAGCAATGCCCCCATATATGATGCGCGAACTTGTGGCGCTGCTTCGCGGCTCTGCGCGCAAGGCGCATGATGCCAGTGTAAATGCGCAGTTGGTCGCCCTTAAGCGTTACCTCCACTGCGGCGTCCAGGGCGGCCAATTTCGCGGGCGCGCTTTGCAACGCAAGGAACATGGCCATGGACGCCCGCGCGTCGCCACCGGTCACGCTACGCAACAACTGTCCCATCTCGGCTTCGGCTCCAGCCCAAGCGTTGATCGTTTGCGCCACCTTCACGGCCAAATCGGCGCGCGCCGATAGGGACGAAGGCGCAAACACCGGTACAGCTTGCCTGCGCACGTTTGAAAGGATTTGAGGCATGTCCACGAAACCACCCAAAGACGATCAGTACGACGAAGAAGAAACCAAGCGGCGCGCTGAAGCGGCGCTGCGCGGGGCGTTCAAGACGCCGCCGCTGAACGACGATGCGCAGAAGTCGCCCAACAAGAGCGCCGGCAAGAAGCGCAAATGAACCGGTCCGCCTTCGCTATCCCCCTAGCTTCTCTTCAAGCATGGCTTCGATACGCGTTAGCAGCCGGTCCATCGCCATTTGAATTTCCCCCGCCCACGCATCCGATGCAGCCGGTCCAACGGCCGGAAATACAACCTTTGAAAGCTGATCTCTCAGCGACTGGTGAAGCGCCTTCATCTCGTCGAGGCTGAACCCATTCAAACCAAAGAGCGTCGCTTCTGTGTTGGCCGCGATAAACTCAGCGACATAGAGTCGAGCTTCGATCTCAGCAAAGCGCTGATTGGCGTGAGCAACATATGCCTTTAATTGTTCTTCCATGT
>JAWXBS010000119.1:0-5425 GCA_034440275.1 Alphaproteobacteria bacterium | reverse complement strand
GCGCCCAACGCCGACGATCAATGTCGAATGGCACAGCGAAGCTGCGCCCTCGCTGGCCCATGATACGCGATCTTCAAATTGGCGCGGCGCCATACGAACGAGAGCGCGAAGCCCAGCAATGCTTTTCGGCTTACGCAAGCGTTCTCGCAGCCTTTGGGCTTGCATCCAGCCCCCGAAACCCGCCGCCACGAAGAAGGAGCGCCCGTCAACCTGACCGCCCGCCAAACTTCGTGCTTGGCCTTCTTCCAGCGATGCAACACATTGCTCAAGATTGGCGCGGCCGAACACGCGGGCGGAGAGCCGATTCATTGTTCCGCCCGGCAGGGGTATGCTCGCCACGCCAAGAGGCGTCAGTGTCTCTATCGCAGCATGGGCGGTGCCGTCGCCGCCGACGATGGCGATCGCCCGGGGTTCGGCGCGCGCCGCCTCGATTAAGCACTCGCCAATGTCATGACGATCAGTGGTGACAACCCGAGACAGATCTGAGGGGCCGCAACGGCTCATGAGCTGACGCAGCGCCTCTGGCCCCAGTTTGCGCACGCGTCCCGCATCCGCGTTGATGACGACGATGAGGCCCTCCCCCGCGCTAACGCCGCCACGGCCTTTGTCGGCGTGTGCGGCGTCCGCACCCTCGGCTATCTCCATGTTGTGCGCTCCCGTTACCGACAGCCGGCAGGTGGGAAGCGGTGAAGCCTTGTGCTGGGGCTTCATCATTGAGTTTGACAATGATTGCGATTGATCTGGGCTGATCGCGCCAGGGCCTTGATTGAAGGCTCGCAGCCTCCCAGATGCTGCCTCGTGCGGGCCGGGCCCCTCTGACGGCGAGAAGCCTCCCATGGCTTTGTTGTGATGTCGGACCGCATCGGGAGCATCCCGGTGTTGGCTCGGTTCTGTAAACGCCAGACTTAGCGCGCGCCGTATGCTCCTGAGGGACCAATCTCAGTTCGGAGCACTCATATGCCTTTTATTCGCTCGCCCATCGATGGCGCGCCGATGCGTCAGATCAATCGATACGGTATCGAGTTCGATGTCTGTCCGACCACGGGCGGTGTCTGGCTGGATAAAGGCGAACTCGAGAAGCTCATCGCGCTCGTGAAGGAAGAGACGCTTCAGGAGACCGGCGTTTCTCGCAGTCAAGCGCCATGCCGCGATGACGACGATGACCGGAACGGCGAGCGCGGCCGCGAGCAGCGCGGCGGCCGACGGCGCTCGCGCCTCGAAGACTTTTTTGACTTCTAGCAAATCCGACTGGCGCCGCCGTGCGATTAAGCGGCGTCAGCAACTTAACACCCGCGCGACCGGCGTCATCCTAAGCGGCAAAATCCAGCGATCAGGCGAACCATGGACCTAATTCAAAACTACCTCTTTAACGAAACGGCGGCGCCTCACCTCAGATGCAATCGACCCCGCCAGTCCAATGCTAATTCTGGGCAAGCCACAGCGTGACCAGTCGTTCCGTTACGCACTTTTTGAAGACTGAAACCGGTGGCGGGGTATTGCTCGCGCTCGCGGCGCTCGCGGCGATCATCATCGCGAACTCCCCTTTTGCCGCCGTCTATTTCAATGCGCTGAAAACGCCCTTGCCGCTTGATCTTGGCGGCTGGCGGATCGACTCCACACTAAAAGACTGGGTGAAGGACGGCCTGATGGCCGTCTTCTTTTATGTGATCGGATTGGAGCTAAAGCGCGAGCTCACAACCGGTGAGCTCTCGAACCCTAAGACAATAATTTTGCCGGTCGCCGCTGCGATCGGCGGCGCCTTGGCGCCGATTTTGCTCTATTGGGTGATGGCGGGGTCGCTCGATCCGCGCGGTTGGCCTGTGCCTGTGGCCACCGACATCGCCTTTGCGCTCGCCGCTCTTTCAATTCTAGTGCCCAAGGTCGATCCAAGGCTGCGGCTGTTCTTGCTGACGCTTGCCGTCGTCGATGACTTGATGGCGATTGTGCTGATCGCATTGCTGTTCACCAGCAACCTGGCCCTGACACCATTGTTCATAGCGCTCGTTCTACTCGCGGCGACCTGGACGCTCGGGCGCCGATACGCACTGCCCATCTGGCTCTACCCGCTGGTCGCCTTGGTGACTTGGGCGCTCGCAAAGGAATCTGGCGTGCACACGTCGGTTATGGCGGTCGCCGCCGCCATGATCGTCCCGCCGCGCCCCGCCATCGGAGACGCCACTTTTATCAGCAAGCTTGAGCACGCAATTCACCCCGTCTCTGCATTTGTTGTGCTGCCGATCTTCGCGTTTTGCGCCGCGGGCGTGTCGTTTGCCGGACTTAGTCTGGCGCAAGTGACAAGCGGCGTACCGGCAGCGGTCGCGCTCGCGCTTTCTTTTGGCAAGCCGGTTGGCGTCACCGCCTTTGTCTTCGCCGCCTCACGCCTTTTCGGCGCACCGCTTCCGTTCTCTGCGCGAGAGATCATCGGTGTGGGCTGCCTCTGCGGAATTGGCTTCGCGATGAGCCTTTTCATTGGTGGTCTCGCTTACGCCGGTGATGAAGCCGGCGAATCTGCAGCGAGGCTTGGCGTACTGATGGGGTCAACGTTGTCGCTTCTCATGGCGGGCGCGGTGTTTCGGCTATGGCCGCGCGCGCAGGCTACGAAGGCGGACGGGATAACGTGATGGAAGCGGCCATTCAGATTGTCGCCGGCCTTGCGTTGCTCGCGCTCGGCGGCGAAGGCGTTGTGCGCGGCGCGGTCGGTATTGCACGCCGGCTTGGCCTATCAGAGCTGCTCATCGGACTTACTCTGGTAGGCTTCGGCACCTCCACGCCCGAACTGGTGACCAGTATCGATGCAGCACTTAGAGGCTCGCCCGGCATCGCGCTCGGCAATGTGCTCGGCTCCAACATCGGCAACATCCTGCTTATTCTCGCCATTGTGGTGTTGATCCGGCCGCTTGGGGTGAACCCTGCCGCGATCAGCCGCGACGGTGCGCTTGTGATCGCCGCATCGGTCGCGCTGACAGCGATCGCGCTTGTCTTTGGTGAACTCAGCCGCTGGATTGGCGCGCTGCTGGTGACATCGCTTCTACTGTACCTGCTTGCCGTGTGGCGCCTGGAGCGTAAAGGCGGCGCGGCGGCGACAACGCATGAAGCGGAGGGTCACACGCACGACCCCGTCCCGCAGAAGATTTGGCATTCGGCTTTGTTTGCGTTCGGTGGGCTTGGCCTCTTGATCTGGGGCGCTGACCTTCTGGTCGGCGGCGCAATCGTCACAGCGCGGCTCGCCGGTGTTTCCGAGACGGTGATTGGATTGACGATCGTCGCAATCGGCACCTCGCTACCAGAACTGGTCGCCACACTCGCCGCAGCACTCAAAGGCCGCGCCGACGTGGCGTTTGGCAATATCGTCGGCTCTAACCTCTACAACATCCTCGGAATCTTGGGCGTCACCGCGCTCATCCAACCGATCGCTATTCCAGGCGATATTGGCTGGATCGATTGGAGCGTCCTCATCGGCAGCGCCTGTTTGGTGATGGCCTTCGCCGTCACTGGAAAACGCCTAACACGTTCGGAAGGCGCGATGCTTTTGCTGGGGTACTGCGCCTATGTCAGCTTCCTGATCGCACGGTGAGCAGCGATGGCCAACTGCCAACCCCTTTTCATCATCGGAGACAAAAAATGAATGTTAGGCTTCTCGTTACAGGTGTCGCCATGTTCGCACTTGCTGCATGCGGTGATCTCAATGCTGATCTGGAACGCGCCAAGCAGGGCGCGGTCGAACTGGGGCAAGACACACTCAATGCGGGCGCCGACGTGCTCGATACTGAGAGCGCTTGCATGCTGGCTGGTCAGTCAGCCGCGTTCTGCAGCTGTCTGTCGGAGCGTCTCGGGCCGGACATCACGGTCGAACATGTTACGGCGCTGACCGAAATGGTGCGCGCGAGCGTTAATGGTGAAGACCAGCAAACAGCGGCCGAGACCGCCAACGGCATCGATGCGGAGAGCCGCGAGGCAGTCGTTCAATGCGCCACCCGCGCGGCCATCGAAGGCGCGGTGACAGAAGGCGCAAATTGATGCGGTATCATTCCTAGGCGCAGCCACAGGGCCTGGCTTCATCAACACATGACACTACGGACCGTGGGCCATTCCTGCGTCACCCTTCTTCAATAGAGGCTGATCTGATGCCGACGCAGAAACCTAGACTGGTCAATCTCGACCTCGACTTGTTGCGCGCGTTCGTCGCCGTTTCGGACGCTCAGAGCTTCACCCGCGCTGGCGTCAGATTAGGGCGCACGCAATCGACAATCAGCCTTCAAATCAAAAGACTTGAGGAGCAATTGAACGCCGAGCTCTTTAGCCGCGATCCGCGCAAGGTGGTGCTGACCGGCCAAGGTGAGGCCTTGCTTGTGCAAGCCCGCCGCATGCTCCGCGTCAATGACGAGATCATCGGCGAGATGTTCGAGCACACGCTGGAGGGTGAAGTGCGCTTCGGCGCCCCGGAAGATTTCGCAACAACACATTTGCCGGGAATCTTGGGCGACTACGCGCGCGCCTATCCGCACGTCAGCCTTTCCGTCACTTGTGATCTGACACTACGGCTCATGGACAAAATGGGCCAGGGCGAGCTTGATCTTGCGCTTATCAAACGGGAACCGGTTGGGGCCGGTGGAGGCCAATCTGTTTGGCGCGAGCATCTGGTTTGGGTCGGCGCTGGTGAAGACATTTTGCCGAAGGATGCGCGCGTCCCTCTTGTGGTGGCGCCATCGCCGTGTGTCTATCGCACACGCGCCAGTGCTGCGCTCGACAACGCCGGTCGCGCTTGGCGTGTAGCCTACACCAGCCCATCACTCGCCGGTCAAGTCGCAGCGTTGCGCGCGGGGCTCGGTGTGACTGCATTGCCAACGGAAATGGTTCCAGACGAGTTGGTGACGTTCGGACCAGAGCACGGTTTCCCGCCTCTAGCAGAGGTCGAGATTGCGCTCATTCGCGCAGGCAAGGCGTTGCCGGTTGCGGCCGAAAAGCTTGCAACGTTCATACTCGCGTCGCTGAACGGCGCCCGCCCGGCGTGATCGTTGTCATTGCCTGATCTCATCACCGACGAGCTTGCGAAAACGTCGGGCGGCGGCAATCTTTGATGTGGACGGGGCCCCTCTGGCGGCATGTGTCGCGATGTCGGTCCGCACCGCGCTCAGCGGGAGCACTCAAGCCCCTAAGCGCGAACGGGAGGAGCAAATGATCCACACGATTGGCGCCCTGCATGTCGCTATGCGCAGAAAGCAGGGCGACCCCCAAGATAAAAAACCGGTGGAAGTTGCGATCAAAAAGCGCCGCCGCGCACCAGAACCAGACACGCCGTCGCGCAACGCGGCTTCAACGAGCGGTGTGCGCGCATGATGACGCTTCACACGCTGACGTCGCTCCAGCGCGACGTGCAGCTCTCGACGAAGCACTATGCAAAGAGCGCTCGCACCCGGCGCCGAAT
>JAWXBS010000118.1:0-6735 GCA_034440275.1 Alphaproteobacteria bacterium | reverse complement strand
GCGCGCTGGCCAATATGGACTCACGCGTGCCGCCGCCGAAGTGCGGGGTGAGAGTGGTGTTCGGCACATCGCGCCAGCGCGCTGCGGGTGAGGGTTCCGTTTCGAAGACATCGAGACCCGCAGAGCCCAGTGTTCCCGCTTTCAACGCCGCAATCAGCGCGTCTTCGTCCACGACCGAGCCGCGCGAGACGTTGACGAGCATGCCGTCCGATCCAAGCGCCTTGAGAATGCGCGCGTCGATCATCTTCTCGGTGCCCGGATCGGGCCGCAGCGCGAGCGCGAGCACGTCGGCCCACGTCGCCAAAGCGTGCAGATCGCTTTCATAGCGCCACTTCGCGTCCTTCGGGCGCGGCCCCGTCCACGCGATCTCCATGCCGAAGGCTTCGCCGCGCCGCGCGATCGCCTCGCCGATGGCGCCGAGGCCGACAATGCCGAGCTTGCGCGCGCTCAGGCGCTTCGGCGGCGGGAAGGCGACGGGGCTTGTCCAGCCGCCGGCGCGCACGAGACGGTCGCCTTCGGCGATGCGTCGCGCACACGATAGGATGAGGCCCATGGCCACATCCGCCACGTCTTCGTGGTTGATGTTCGGGCAGTTCGTCACCGCGATGCCGCGCGCCTTCGCCGTGTCGAGATCGACGCCGTCATAACCGACGCCAAACGCCGCGATCAGTTTCAGGTTCGGCAACGCCGCCATGATCGGCGCCGGCAGGCCGATAGAGCCGATCACCACCGCCGCTTCCACGCGTCCGCCTTCTTCGCGCAGCACTGCCGCGCGCGCGTCCGGATCGGTCGGCAGTTTCAGCAAATCATAGTGCGGCGCGAACAGCGCTTCGAACGCGCCGAGTCCGGGATAGGCGATGATCTTGGGTTTCATGTGAACGGCATAAGGCAGCTGAGACCGCACGCAAAGCTCTTGCCGTTCCTTCTCCCCCGCGAGGGGGAGAAGGGAAAATTGCTACCAAGGGCTGATCACGTCCACCACGCGCTGACCCCAGCGCGGCTTCTGCACCGCCGAGAGGCTGCCGCGGCCGCCGTAGGAGATGCGTGCTTCGGCCATCTGGTCGTGGCGGATGGAGTTGTTCGCGGCGACGTCCTCGGGCCGCACGATGCCGGCGACGGTCAGTTCGCGCAGTTCGCCGTTGATGCGCACTTCCTGCTTGCCGACGACGACGAGATTTCCATTTGGCAGGATCTGGCTGATCGTGGCGGCGAGCGAGAGCTCGATCTTTTCCTGCCGGCTGATCGCGCCCGTGCCGTTGGCCTGGGAGGAGCCTTCCGCGCCGACGAGATTGCCCGGATCGAAATTGCCGCCCGGCGGCAGCAGGCGACCGAGCATTTCTTCCTTGCCGAAGAGGCTGGTGATGCCAAGGCTGGAGTCGCTGCCGCGCGTGCGGTTGGTGGAGTTATCCATTTCCGCGCTGTCGTCGATGGCGACCTTCACGGTGAGGATATCGCCGATGCGCGTGGCGCGCTGGTCGTTGAAGAAGGTGCGCGCGCCCGCCTGCCACAACGAGTTCGGCGCGGAGGCCGACTGCACTTGCGCGGGCATCGGCATGACGACGGGCGTCGCAGCGACGAGTGCGGGATTGGACACAGACGTCAGATGCGGCCCGGTCGCTGCACGATAGGCGCCGCGCACGCCCTGACGTGCGAGATCGATTCCGGTTTCGGCCATGGGCGTCGCCGCATCCACGGCATGATCGACCGTCGCGCATCCGGCGAGACCGACGAGAAGTGCGAGAGCGGCTGGGGCGTGCATGGTCATGACTTTCAGTTCGAGGCGGTGGCGGTGGCGGCGCCGGTGACAACCGCATCGATGGTGCGGTTGGAAGAGAGATTGATGAGACGCACGGGATCGCCGACAGCGCCGTCGGTCATTGCGCGGGCGCGCGTCGTCACGCGCAGGCCGGGCGTGGTGTAGATCAGCGTGACCGTTTCACCGCGACGCACGGCGAGATCGCCGCTTGAGGGCTTGTAGGCCGACGCTGTGTTCGATGCGGGTGTGTACCGCGCGGACGAAATGTTGGCGCCGCCGCGACCGCTGACGAGCACCGCCGTCATGCCTTCGGGCGGCGTCCAGTCGAGACCGGCAGCGCGTGCTGCGGCCTGCAGGAAGCGCGGTGAGAACGTCGCGGTGCGACCGGCGGTCGGCGCCGGTGCGATCGCGCGCGAGCCCGCAGCGCCGGCGTTCTCGAACACGTCGCCGAGCGTGACGGCGGTCCCTGCTGTTTCGATGCCGTTGCGCAAGGTGACGGCCTGATTGGCGCTCGCGGCTGCGATGCTGGAGGCGAGCAGGACGGCGGCGAGGGCGGCGGCGCGGAGCAGTCGGCTTTTCATCGTTCAGTCCTCCGTCGTGTCAGCGGACGTTGTTGGCGGCTTGCAGCATTTCGTCGGACGCGGTGATGACCTTCGCGTTCATCTCGTAGGCGCGCTGCGCAATGATGAGCGCGGATATTTCCTCCACCGCGTTGACGTTCGATGTTTCCACGAAGCCCTGGATTAGCGATCCGAAGCCCGGCGATGTTGGCGTCGACACGTTCGGCGAACCGCTCGCGGCGGTTTCGAGGAAGAGGTTTTCGCCCTGCGCTTCGAGGCCCGCCGGATTGACGAATGCCGCGAGTTCGATCTGGCCAAGCTGTTGCGGATCGGCCTGACCCTGGATCTGCGCTTCGACGACGCCGTCGCGCGAGATGGAAACGGAGAGCGCCTCGTTCGGCACGGTAATGGCGGGTTCGAGCGGAAAGCCGTCCGAGGTGACGATGCGGCCTTCGGCGTCGATCGCGAGATTGCCGTCACGGGTGTAGGCGGTCGTGCCGTCGGGCATCGACACCTGGAAATAACCGCGACCGCTGATGGCGAGGTCGGTCGGGTTGTCGGTGCGCGCGAGCGAGCCCTGTTCGGTGACGCGACCGATGGCGCCCGCCTTCACGCCGACGCCGATCTGAATGCCGTTCGGCGACATCGTCCCAGCCGACGATGTGCTGGTGCCGGGACGTTCGAGGTTTTGATAGAGCAGATCCTGGAACTCTGCGCGCTGGCGCTTGAATCCCGTGGTGTTCATGTTGGCGATGTTGTTGGAAATCACTTCCACGTTGAGCTGCTGGGCCTGCATGCCCGTGGCGGCGATCGCGAGAGAGCGCATCAGACTTCTCCGTTAGCTTCAGGCGCGTCCGAACCGCTCGATCGTGCGCTGACGGAGATCGTCTCCGTTCTTCACGATGCGGGCGGCCGATTCATAGGCGCGCGATATTTCGATGACGCGGGTCAGTTCGATCACCGCGTTGACGTTGGAGCCTTCGAGCGCGCCTTGCACGGCGGCGCCTTCGAAGTTCGACGTGGGCTGGCCCGCCGCCGAGAAGAGATTGTCGCCGACCTTTTCGAGACCGCCCGGATTGGCGAAGTTCACCAGGCCGATGCGGCCGACTTCCGTGCCCGCGATCTGGATCGAGCCGTCGGCGGTGATCGAGGGGCGCTCGCCCTGCGGATCGAACACGATCGGCGCGCCGCCGGCGTTGAGCACGTTGCGCCCGTCCTTGGTGACGAGCTGGCCCGCCGCGTCGAGGCGGAAGCCGCCGTCGCGGGTGTAGAGCGTGCCTTGTTGCGGGTCCGATACGAGGAAGAAGCCTTCGCCTTGTATCGCCACGTCGAACGCTTCGCCGGTGCGCGTGATCGACCCCTGGCTGAAATCGCGCGACAGGCCCACGTCGCGCACGAAACGCACGTCGCGCGGCGCATCCTGCGAGCGGGCCGGGCGGCGGGAGTCAACTTCGGTGAGCAGCGCGTCCGCCTTGAAGCCGGCCGTGGAGACGTTGGCGAGATTGTTCGCCGCCGTTTCCATCCGTCGCTGGAGCACACGCTGCGTCTGCACGCCGAGGAGCTGAAGGTTATCCATCGATCGCCGCCGCTGCAAAGCCGGCGCCACATGGTTAACGCTTGCGCGCCATGGCATCGTGGACCGGAACGCGCGGCGTTAACGCGGCAGAAAGCACTTCTTGCCCGGCAAGAATTGCCGCCCCTCACCTTTCCTTAACCACGTTTGCGCGAAGTGCAGGATGCGCGATTCCGGATCGAACTGATGTCTGCGAAGAAAGAAAAACCGCCAAAGCCGCCGAAGCCCCCGAAGGCGGCCAAGGGCGCAAAGAAGGACAAGCCCGAGGGCGAAGCCGCAGAAGGCGAAGCCGTCGAGGGTGAAGAGGGCGCGCCCGCAAAGAAGAAGCTCGCGGGCAAGACTCTCATTCTCTTTGTCGTGCTGCCGGCGTTGTTGCTGCTCGGCGCGGGTGGCGGGGCTGCGTTCTTTCTGCTGAAGCCCAAGGCCGAGGTGCATGCGGACGCCGGCGCCGATGCGCACGGCAAGGCCAAGAAGAAGGGCGGCCACGGCAAGGAAAAGGAGAAGGGCGGTCACGGCGCCAAGGGCGAGGCCGATCCCAATGCCCCCGTCGTCACGGAAGGCGACGGCGTCTATTACGTCGCGCTGCCGCAGCTGATCGTGAACTTCTCCACCAATGACGGCCAGCCGGCGTACCTGAAACTCAAGGTCACGCTCGAAGCGCCGGACGAGGACGTCGCCTACGCGGTCGAGCCCGAACTGCCGCGCATCATGGACCAGTTCCAGGGCTTTCTGCGCGAACTGCGCATGGACGACATCTCCGGTTCTGCGGGCACGGCGCGCCTGCGGCTTGAACTGCTGCGTCGCGTCAATCTCGCCATCGCGCCAGCGCAGATGAATGCGGTGCTGATCGAAGAAATGCTGGTGCAATAGCCATGGCGGAAGCAGCCACCGCCACCGACGAGGACGAACTCGCAGCCGACTGGTCCGCCGCCGCCGAGGCGGAAGAGTCCGCGCCTGCCGCCGGCAGCGGCGAGCGCATCCTCAACCAGGACGAGATCGACACCCTCCTCGGCTTTGCGTCCGGCGAAGACGAGGAAAACGCGCGCACCGGCGTGCGCGCCATCATCAATTCGGCGCTCGTGTCCTACGAACGTCTGCCGATGCTGGAAGTCGTGTTCGACCGCGTCGTGCGGCTGATGACGACGAGCCTGCGCAACTTCACGTCCGACAACGTCGAGGTGAGCCTCGATTCCATCTCCTCGATCCGCTTCGGCGACTATCTGAACTCGATCCCGCTCCCGGCAATCATCGCGGTCATCCGCGCCAAGCAGCTCGACAATTTCGGCCTCATGACGTTGGATTCGAGCCTGATCTATTCCGTCGTCGACGTGCTGCTCGGCGGTCGACGTGGCGCGCCGCCCATGCGCGTGGAAGGCCGGCCCTACACCACCATCGAGCGCATGCTAATCACGCGCATGATCGAGGTCATGCTCGCCGACACCGGCCAGGCCTTCGCGCCGCTGACGCCGGTGGACTTCACGCTCGATCGCATCGAAACCAACCCGCGCTTCGCCGCCATCGCGCGGCCCGCGAACGCCGCGATCCTGATCAAGCTGCGCATCGACATGGAAGACCGTGGCGGTCGCGTGGAAATGCTCCTGCCGTATGCGACGCTGGAACCGATCCGCAAACTGCTGCTGCAGCAGTTCATGGGCGAGAAGTTCGGCCGCGACAACATCTGGGAAGGCCACCTCGCCAGCGAGCTGTGGCGCACCAAGGTCGAAGTGAGCGCCGTGCTCGACGAGATGACCGCTCCGCTCAGCCGCGTGCTCGATCTCAAGGTCGGACAGACGCTCATGCTTAATGCCCCGCCGGGCGCGCACGTGGACCTGAAGTGCGGCGCGGCGACGATCACGCGCGGCCGTGTGGGCCGCATCAACCAGAACGTCGCCGTACGCGTCGAACAGCCGTTGCAGACGGCCGGGCGCCTCGCGGTGATGAAAGCCGGAGAAGGCGCATGAGTCCGATCACTTTCGCTCTCGAAGGCGCGCTCGCGCTGCTGTTGGCGGCGTGCCTCTTCTATTGCTGGCGTCTTGACCGCAAGCTCTCCGCGCTGCGCGCAGGGCAGGACGGCATACGCGACGCCGCGCGCGAACTGCTGGAGAGCGTGCAGGCAGCGGAGTCCGCCGTGCGCACGATGCGCCAGACCGCACACGAAGCCGGTCGCGATCTGCAGGGCCGCATCGATACCGCACGTTCTCTTTCCGAAAAGCTCGGTCTCGGGCTCGGCAAGGTTCGCTCCGCCGCCGACATCGGCAGGGCGCGCTGATGGCGGCAAAGAAATTCTCCGCCCCGCCGCGGCTGCTGCCCGCAGTCATGGTGACACTCGGCGTGTTGCTGAGCCTGAAAGCGGTCGCGTTCGCCGAGGGCGCCGCCGAGAGCGCGCCGGCAGCGGCGCAACCGCCTGCGCCGGCAGCAACGAAGGCCGGCGCCGCGGCTCCCAATCCGAGTTGCCCTGCGCCATCGTTTGCCGAAACCGCCGGTCTCTCGCCCAGCGAAGTTCAGGTGCTGCAATCGCTCGGCGCGCGCCGAGAGTTGCTCGATGCCCGCGACGCCGAAATCGACACGCGCGCAGAACTGCTGGCCGCCGCCGAACGGCGGGTGGAGGATCGCGTCACTGAGCTGAAGCGCCTTGAGGCGCGTGTGCAGGAGCTGATGGGCACGGTCGACGACGAGCAGAACAAGCGCATTGCCGGGCTCGTGGATGTCTATCAGCGCATGCGTGCGAAGGACGCCGCCGCCGTATTCGACGCGCTGGAGGAAGACGTTCTCGTGCAGGTCGCCAGCCGTATGCGCCAAGCCAATCTCGCCGAAATCATGGGCAAGATGGAGCCCGCGCGCGCGCG